>CAZWFC010000115.1:0-9176 GCA_964632965.1 uncultured Rhodocyclaceae bacterium | reverse complement strand
TCGATCTGGTGTTCGATCTGGAAGCGCGAGAACAGCGGCACGTCGTCCTGGTAGCGCTTGATGCGCGAGACGTTGTCCGGCATCACGGTGGCCATGAAGTGCTGGGCCTGCTCGTAGATGTCGTCGGTGTCGATGAGGATTTCGCCGATCTCGGCGTGGAAGTAATCGCGGATGGCGCGGATCACCAGGCTGGATTCGAGATAGATCAGGAAGGCGCCGGACTGGCTCTGCGCGGCGCCGTCGATGGCGCGCCACAGTTGCAGCAGGTAGTTCATGTCCCACTGCAGTTCCTCGGCGGTGCGGCCGATGCCGGCGGTGCGGGCGATCAGGCTCATGCCGGCGGGAACGTCGAGCTGGTCCATGACTTCGCGCAGTTCCTGGCGGTCCTCGCCCTCGATGCGGCGCGAGACGCCGCCGCCGCGCGGGTTGTTCGGCATTAGCACAAGGTAGCGGCCGGCCAGCGAGATGAAGGTGGTCAGTGCCGCGCCCTTGTTGCCGCGCTCGTCCTTTTCGACCTGGACGATGAGTTCCTGGCCGACCTTGAGGGCGTCCTGGATGCGCGCCTTGCCGGGGTCGCCGTCGTTCTTGAAATAGACGCGGGAGACTTCCTTGAAGGGCAGGAAGCCGTGGCGCTCGGCGCCGTAATCGACGAAGGCGGCTTCGAGGCTGGGCTCGATGCGGGTGATGACGGCCTTGTAGATGTTGCTCTTGCGTTGCTCTTTTGCGGCCGATTCGATGTCGAGGTCAACCAGTTTCTGGCCATCGACGATCGCGACGCGGAGTTCCTCGGCCTGCGTCGCATTGAATAACATGCGTTTCATGTGTGCTCCCGCGCGCAAGGGCAGGGCACGACACATCGCCCGACACGTTGTTAGGGTGCCGGGTAAAGGCGACTAGGTTTGCAGAGTTTGTGACTGGGTCATGGGTTGAGTGCAAACAGTTGTCGTTTCAGTGTCTTTCTTGTCGTCGCCGGCCTTCGTTTTTAGCGAGAGGCCGGCCGTCAAGCGTTCTGTGCCGGTAAAGCCGGGTGCGCGCAAATCAAGTAGTATCGCTGCTTCGGGCCAGCGAAGTGCCCTGGTTTGGGCTGCTGCGAGCGGGTTATCGTCCGGGTCAAGATTCAGGCAACCGGGGGTTCCGCACCATTTTTCCGCCGTCGTACCGGGTTGGCCGGAGGGCGAATCGACATTCCGGGACTGTTGCCACCGACGCCACTTCGGGTCGTCGGGCGCGCCGTCGCGGAACGGCAAACCGAGGTGCATTGTATTTCACATGAATGATTTGTGCAAAGATTCAGCGACATTACTGGAGGTTGGCGAAGAGTCGGCCGGCCAGCGCATCGACAACTTCCTGCTGCGCATCGCCAAGGGCGTGCCCAAGAGCCATATCTACCGCATCCTGCGCAGCGGCGAGGTGCGGGTCAACAAGGGGCGGATCGGGGCCGACTACAAGCTCAGGCTGGGCGATTCGGTGCGCGTGCCGCCGATCCGGGTGGCGGAGGTGCCGTCCGGCAAGGCGGCCGCCCCGGCGCGCGAGTTCGACGTCGTCTTCGAGGACGAAGCCATCATCGTCATTGACAAGCCCTCGGGCGTGGCGGTGCATGGCGGCAGCGGCGTCAGCTTCGGGGTGATCGAGCAACTGCGGCGGGCGCGGCCCCAGGCCAAGATGCTGGAGCTGGCCCACCGTCTCGACCGCGAGACCTCGGGGCTGCTGCTGGTGGCGAAGAAGCGCTCGGCGCTGACGCGGCTGCACGACATGTTCCGCGACGGCGAGATCAACAAGCGCTACCTGGCCCTGGTCAAGGGCAGTTGGCGCAACGCGCTCCAGCATGTGCGGCTGCCGCTGCACAAGTACCTGACGCCGGAAGGCGAGCGCCGCGTCAGCGTCGCCCCGGAGGGCAAGGAGGCGCATTCCATCGTCCGCCTCGTGGCGCGCTGGCAGAACTTCAGCCTCGTCGAGGTGGAGCTGAAGACCGGGCGTACCCACCAGATCCGCGTTCACCTCGCCCACCTGGGTTTCCCGCTGGCGGGCGACGACAAGTACGGCGATTTTTCGCTCAACAAGGACTTGCAAAAGGCCGGGCTCAAACGCATGTTCCTGCATGCGGCGAAACTTTCGCTGCCGCATCCGCTGTCCGCGGCGCCGCTGGAGTTCGCGACGCCGCTGCCGGCGGAACTGAAGAAATTCATCGGCAAGCTGGATGCCAACGAGAAACGGGAATGGGGCGATGGCCAGGAGATTTGAACTGATTGTTTTCGATTGGGACGGCACGCTGATGGATTCGGCCGCGCTGATCGTCAACAGCGTCCAGGCGGCGGCCCGCGACCTCGGGCTGGAGCCGCCGAGCGACGACCGGGCGCGCCACATCATCGGCCTCGGGCTGATCGACGCCCTGCGCCATGCGCTGCCGGGCCTCGACGAGGCGCGCTATCCGGAAGTCGCCGAGCGCTATCGCCATCACTATCTGTCCCGCGACCACGATCTGGTCCTGTTCGACGGGGCGCAGGGGCTGGTCGAGGAACTTGCGCGGGCCGAACATCTGCTGGCGGTGGCGACCGGCAAGTCGCGCCGGGGGCTCGATCGCGCGCTCGACGGCAGCGGGCTGGGGGCATACTTCCACGCCACGCGCTGCGCCGACGAGTGCCATTCCAAGCCGCATCCACAAATGCTTGACGAGCTGATGGCCGAGTTCGGCGTTGCGCCCGAGGCGACGCTGATGATCGGCGATACCACCCACGACCTGCTGATGGCGAAGAATGCCGGCGTCGCCGCGCTGGCCGTCGCCTACGGCGCGCATCCGCGCGCGGCGCTGGAAGCCGAGGCGCCCCTTTACTGTGCCGGCACGGTCGACGAAATGGCGGCATGGCTGCGCGCGAACGCCTGATCTGCGCCGGCGATGAGCTTGTCGATGGCGGCGACGGAGTCCGCTTCACGGTGGAATGGCGGGGCGCGGCGGAGCCGGCCTTCGCCGTCCGTTTCCGCGGCCGCGCGTATGCCTACCTCAATCGCTGCGCCCATGTGCCGGTGGAAATCGATTGGCAGCCCGGCAAGTTCTTCGACTTCACGGGCTTATACTTGGTGTGCGCGGTCCATGGCGCCCTGTACGCCCCGGAAACGGGCGCCTGCCTCGGCGGACGCTGCGACGGCAGGGGGTTGCGGCCGCTGGTCTTGGTCGAGCGCGATGGCGGCGTCTATCTAATTGAGAGCGAGTGAAGTGTCGGACATCAAACCCAACGATCCCCTCTGGGAACGCAAGATCATCGAAAAGCTGGCCTTGGACGCCTTGGCCGAGCAACGCCGCCGTCGGCGCTGGGGGATATTCTTCAAGCTGCTCGGCTTCGGCTACGTGACGGTTCTGTTGTTCGTCGCCGTCGATTGGGGTAGCGGCGATCGTCTTGTCGATGGTCAGAAGCACACGGCGCTGGTGCAACTGACCGGCGTCATCCGCGACAAGGGCGACGCCAGTGCCGAGCATGTTGTCAGCGGCTTGCAGTCGGCCTTCGAGGACAAGGGTACGGCGGGGGTGATCCTGCGCATCAACAGTCCCGGCGGCAGCCCGGTTCAGGCCGGCATCATCAACGACGAGATTCGCCGTCTGCGCGGCAAGTATCCGAATATTCCGCTCTATGCGGTGGTCGAGGACGTCTGTGCCTCGGGCGGCTACTACGTGGCGGTCGCCACCGACAAGATTTATGTCGACAAGGCCAGCATCGTCGGCTCCATCGGCGTGCTGATGGACGGCTTCGGCTTCACCGGCACGATGGAAAAGCTGGGTGTTGAACGACGCCTGCTTACGGCCGGCGAACACAAGGGCTTCCTCGATCCGTTTTCGCCGCAGGACGCGGGCAACAAGGCCCATGCCCAGCAGATGCTGGGCGAGATCCACGAGCAGTTCATCGACGTGGTACGCAAGGGCCGCGGCAAGCGCCTCAAGGAAACGCCGGAGATGTTCTCGGGCCTGATGTGGACCGGTGTCAAGAGCATCGAACTCGGCCTCGCCGACAGCCTGGGCAGCGTCGATTCCGTTGCCCGCGACGTCATCAAGGCCGAGGAAGTGCGCGACTACACGATCAAGCCGAATTTCGCCGAGAAGTTCGCCAAGCAGTTCGGCGCCGACATGGCCGAGGGCGCCATCGGACTGATGTCGCGGTTTAGCCTGCGCTGAGCAGCAGAAACACGGTCGGCCGCTTCTCCAGCGCGGGGGGCGGCAGCTTGCGCCAGTCGCCGACGCTGCGCGTGGCGATCGATTCGCCGGGCAGGGTCAGGTCGCTGGCGACGCAGAGCAGGGTGCCCGGCCGGCAGGCCGCCAGCAGCGCCTGGTACAGCGCCGCGTTGCGGTAGGGCGTCTCGATGAAAAGCTGCGTCTGGTTCTGGCGCAGTGACTCCTTCTCCAGTTCGACAATTCTCTGGCTGCGCTCGGGTTCCCGCTGCGGCAGGTAGCCGTGGAAGGCGAAGCGCTGGCCGTCGAGCCCCGAGGCCATCAGTGCCAGCAGCAGCGAGGACGGGCCGACCAGCGGCTTCACCGCCAGGCCGCGCTTGTGGGCCTGTCGCACCAGCAGGGCGCCCGGGTCGGCGACGCCGGGACAGCCGGCTTCCGACATCAGGCCGATATCGTGGCCGGCCGACAGCGGCGCCAGCAGGCGCTCGATTTCGGCCGGCGGGAGTTTTTCGGGCAGTTGTTCGATCGACAGGTCGCGTATCGGCTGCGGGTGGCCGAGGCGCTTCAGTTCGGCGCGCGCGGTCTTGGCGTTTTCGACGACGAAATGGCTCAGGCGGCACGCTGCGGCGTGCGTTTCCTGGGGCAGGTAAGCCTGCCAGGCGGTATCGCCGAGGGCCGTGGGCAGCAGGTAGAGCGTGCCCGGTTTCAAGGCAGGGCCGCGCCTTCGGCACGCAGCATTTCGGCGAGGGCGATCAGGGGCAGGCCGATCAGGGCGTTGGGGTCGTCGCCGCGCATGTATTCCATCAGCGCGATGCCGAGGCCCTCGGAGCGCGCGCTGCCGGCGCAGTTGAGGGCATCCTCGCGGTCGAGGTAGCCGGCGATTTCGCTATCCGAGAGCTCGCGGAACCGGACTTCGGTCGGGATGCCGCGCAGATGGATGCGCCCGGTGGCGGAGTTGAGCAGGCACAGGCCGGTATGGAAAACGACGGTATGGCCGCTCATCATGCGCAGTTGCGCGATGGCGTTGGCGCGCGTGCCGGGCTTGCCGAAGCGCGTTTCGCCCAGGTGGGCGACCTGGTCGCTGCCGATGATCAGGCTGTCGGGAAATTGCGCCGCGACCGCCTGGGCCTTGGCCACGGCCAGCCGTTCGGCGGTATCGACCGGCGATTCGCCCGCCAGGGGCGACTCGTCGGTATCCGGTGCCGCAGTTTCGAAAGGGATCTGCAGGCGGGCAAGCAGTTCGCGCCGGTAGGGGGAGGTGGAAGCTAGAATGAGTCGGAGCACGGCGGGTTTCCCCTGCTTTCTCTTTGACTTTGAAAAGCCCGGCATGATAACATTCACCGTTTATGTCGTGCCATGCAGATAGGCATCCTTTGGCAAACGAGCAAGCGGTTATCGATAGCTTGGATTTCGCGCGCGAAGGTGGTGTGCTGGTCGGTTGCGTGCCGGTAGCAAAGCTGGTCCGGTTGTCCGATATGCTGGCCGACGATGTCGGTACGCTGGAATACGAGCTGCGCGGCGAGCGGGACGGGGAAGGCAAGCCCTGCCTGAATCTGCGGGTGAGTGGAAGTCTGAATCTGCGTTGTCAGCGTTGCCTGTCGTTGCTGTCCTATCCGTTGGATATCGACAGCCGGTTGATGCTGGTGGCACCGGGCGAAGCCTGGCCCGACGAGGAATTGGCGGACGACAAGGTCGATGTCATCGAGGCGAGTCGCGAACTGGCGGTCCTGCCGCTGGTCGAGGACGAAGTCCTGCTGGCCCTGCCGATTGTGCCGCGACATGAAGTTTGCCGGGCTCCCCTGGCGACCGAAACAGAACACAGGCCATCGCCGTTCGCGGCGCTGGCCAAGTTGAAAGATCATTGAGCAAGGAGTAGCAACATGGCTGTTCAGCAGAACAAGAAATCGCCTTCGAAACGCGGCATGCATCGTGCGCACGATTTCCTGACCAATCCGCCGCTGGCCGTCGAGCCGAACACGGGCGAGGTGCACCTGCGCCACCACATCACGCCGTCGGGCGTGTATCGCGGCAAGAAGGTCCTGAAAACCAAGGGCGAATAATTCGCTCCGCGGAATTCGGCCGGCTGCGGTAAGCGCATCCGGCCGTTTTTACGATGGCAATCACCATCGCCGTTGACTGCATGGGGGGGGATCATGGTCCCTCGGTCACCCTGCCTGCGGTCTTCGACTTCCTCCGGCACGACCTCGATTGCGCCACGATTCTGGTGGGGCGCGAGGAGGCTTTGCGCCCTCTGCTCGGCAATGCCGAGGCGGAGTTCGGCGCGCGTCTGCGTGTCCATCACGCCAGCGAAGTCGTGGCGATGGACGAACCTGTCGCCAGCGCCTTGCGCAACAAAAAAGACTCGTCGATGCGCGTGGTCGCCAACCTGGTCAAGGACGGCACGGCCGATGCCGCCATCTCGGCCGGCAATACCGGCGCGCTGATGGCGATTTCCCGCTTCGTTCTCAAGACCCTGCCGGGCATCGACCGTCCGGCCATCGCCAGCATCCTGCCGACGGTCAATGGCTATACCTATGTCCTTGACCTCGGCGCCAATGTCGACTGCCAGCCCGAGCACTTGCTTCAGTTCGGCATCATGGGATCGATGCTGGTTTCGGCGCTCGAACACAAGGAACGCCCGACCGTCGGCCTGCTCAACATCGGCGAGGAAGACATCAAGGGCAACGAAGTCGTCAAGCGTGCGGCCGAGCTGCTGCGTGCCAGCGGCCTCAACTTCTACGGCAACGTCGAAGGCAACGACATCTTCAAGGGCACGACCGATGTCGTGGTCTGCGACGGCTTCGTCGGCAATGTCGTGCTGAAAGCCTCGGAGGGTCTGGCGCAGATGATAGGCAACAGCCTCAAGGAAGAATTCTCGCGCAATCTCTTCACCAAGCTGGGCGCGCTCATGGCCCTGCCGGCCCTGCGCGCCTTCAAGCGCCGCTTCGATCACCGCCGCTACAACGGTGCGAGCCTGCTCGGCTTGACCGGTATCGTGGTCAAGAGCCACGGCTCGGCGGATGCCCTGGCTTTCCGCACGGCGCTGGAACGGGCCGCCGAGGCGGCGCGCCAGCGCCTTCCCGAAAAAATCGCCTCGCGCATGGCGCAGGCCCTGCCTGTCGCCGCATGAAACCAATGACCAAATTTTCCCGCATTACCGGGACCGGCAGTTACCTGCCGGGCAACCCGGTCGGCAATGCCGAACTGATCGCCTCGCGGCAACTCGATTCCTCGGACGACTGGATCGTCGAGCGTACCGGCATCAAGGCCCGCCATCTCGCGGCGGCCGGCGTCACGGCGAGCGACCTGGCTCTGCCGGCCTGCCGCAGCGCCCTCGAAGCGGCAGGCCGCAAGCCGGCGGATGTCGATCTGGTCATCGTCGCCACCTCGACGCCCGATTACATTTTTCCGAGCACCTCTGCCTTGCTGCAGGCCAAGCTCGGCATCGCCAACGGCGCGGTCGCCTTCGACCTGCAGGCCGTTTGCGGTGGTTTCGTTTATGCACTGGCCGTGGCGGAGAAGTTCATCCGTTCCGGTTCGCATCGCTGCGCGCTGGTCGTCGGCAGCGAAGTCTTTTCGCGCATCCTCGATTGGAACGATCGCGGTACCTGCGTGCTTTTCGGCGATGGCGCCGGCGCCGTGGTGCTGGAAGCGGCAGACGAGCCCGGCATTCTGGCGACGGCCTTGCACGCCGACGGCAGCCACCATGGCATCCTTGCCGTGCCCGGCCAGATTTGCGGCGGCCAGGTCACCGGCGACCCCTTCTTGCGCATGGACGGCCAGGCTGTCTTCAAGTTTGCAGTCAAGGTGCTGGCGGATGTCGCGAACGAGGTTCTCGACAATGCCGGCGTGAGCGTCGATCAGATCGATTGGCTGATTCCGCACCAGGCCAATGTCCGCATCCTTTCGGCCACGGCGAAGAAACTGCACGTTCCCGTCGAGAAGTGCATCGTCACGGTCGACCGGCATGGCAACACGTCCGCGGCATCGATTCCGCTGGCTCTCGACGAGTCCGTGCGCAGCGGCAAAATCAAGCGTGGCGACAGGCTCCTGCTGGAGGCCGTCGGCGGCGGTTTCACCTGGGGCGCTGCGCTCCTGAATTTCTGAGGTTGATGATGAAATTTGCACTGGTGTTTCCCGGACAAGGTTCGCAGTCGCTCGGCATGATGACCGCGTATGGCGACAGTCAGGTCGTTCGCGCCACCTTCGACGAGGCCTCGCAGGCCCTCGGCCGCGACCTGTGGCAACTGGTGACCGACGGCCCCGCCGATGCGCTCAATCAGACCGTCAATACCCAGCCGTTGATGCTGACGGCCGGCGTTGCCGTCTATCGCCTCTGGCTGGATAAGGGCGGGCCGCAGCCGGCGATGGTTGCCGGCCACAGTCTCGGCGAATATGCGGCCCTGGTTGCGGCCGGCGTGCTGCAACTGGCCGATGCCGTACCGCTGGTCGAGCTGCGCGCCAAGGCGATGCAGGAAGCCGTGCCGGCGGGCGAGGGCGCCATGGCAGCCATCCTCGGCCTCGATGCCGCGACGGTCATCGCTGCCTGCGACGAGTCGGCGCAGGGTCAGGTCGTGCAGGCAGTCAATTTCAATGCGCCGGAACAGACCGTTATCGCCGGCCACAAGGCGGCTGTCGAGCGTGCGGCGGAAGCCTGCAAGGGCCGTGGCGCCAAGCGTGCCGTGATGTTGCCGGTGTCGGCGCCGTTCCATTGTGCGTTGATGCAGCCCGCCGCCGAAAAACTCAAGGTTCGGCTGGCGCAACTGACGCTGGCCGCGCCGCAGATTGCGGTGGTCAATAACGTCGATGTCGCCACGCCCGGCGATCCGGCGGCGATCAAGGATGCGTTGGGTCGCCAGGCGGCGGCGCCGGTGCGCTGGGTCGAAACCATGCAGGCCATGCAGGCGGCCGGCGTGACCCACATTTATGAATCCGGTCCCGGCAAGGTGCTGGCCGGGCTGGTGAAGCGTTGCGCCGACGGCGTCGTCGGCGGTGCCATGGCCGATCTGGCCGGTGTCGA
>CAZWFC010000114.1:0-9246 GCA_964632965.1 uncultured Rhodocyclaceae bacterium | reverse complement strand
TGCGTGCGCGCGCCGCGTATCTTGATGTATTCCATGTGCCGTGAGGTCCAGATTGGCAACCTGCTAATATACGCGGCCCCCGATTGCGGCGCCACCCCAACCATGCGTTCCCCCAGCCTTGATCCGATGACCCGTGACGAGAAGCGCGCCGGCGCCAGTCTCGCGGCCATCTTCGGGTTGCGCATGCTGGGCTTGTTCCTGATCCTGCCGGTGTTCGCCGAACACGCGCGGCACATCCCCGGCGGCGACAGCCTGACCCTGGTCGGCCTGGCGATGGGCGCCTACGGCCTGACGCAGGCGATGTTCCAGATTCCCTTCGGCATGGCTTCCGACCGCTGGGGCCGCAAGCCCGTCATCGTCGTCGGGCTGGTCCTCTTCGCCATCGGCAGCGCCGTCGCGGCCCTGGCCGGCGACATCTGGATGGTGATCTTCGGCCGCATCCTGCAAGGCGCCGGCGCGATCTCGGCGGCGGTGACGGCGCTGGCGGCCGACCTGACGCGCGAGCAGCACCGTACCAAGGTGATGGCCATGATCGGCTCCTCCATCGGCCTGGTCTTCGCCGCCTCGCTGATCGGCGCGCCGGCCCTGTACGCCGTCATCGGCATGTCCGGTCTGTTCTGGCTCACCGCCTTGCTGGCGCTCGGCGCCATCGGCCTCGTCACCCACGTGGTGCCGCCGCCGCCGCCGCTGCAGACGGGGCCGAAGGTGCCCTTCCGCACGGTGCTGCTCGACACCCAGCTGCTGCGCCTCAACTTCGGCATCTTCGCCCTGCACCTGATCCAGATGGCGATGTTCGTCGTCGTGCCCAGCCTGCTGGTGAGCACGGGCGGCCTGCCCCTGAGCCAGCACTGGCAGGTCTATCTCGGCACCATGCTGGCGTCCCTGGTGCCGATGGTGCCGGCCATCATCTACGCCGAGAAGCGCGCCAGGCACAAGCCGGTGTTCATCGCGGCGGTGGTGCTGCTGATCCTCGCCGAAGCCGGCAGCCTGTTCGGCCGCGACAACTTCGCCGTCGTCGTGCTGATGATGTGGGTGTTCTTCCTCGCCTTCAATATTCTCGAAGCCAGCCTGCCGTCGCTGATCTCGCGCGTGGCGCCGCCGCGCGCCAAGGGGGCGGCGCTGGGCGTGTACAACACCAGCCAGGCGCTCGGGCTGTTCACCGGCGGCGCGGTCGGCGGGCTGCTGGCCCAGCACACCGGCGCGGCGGGCGTGTTCGCCTTCGGCGCCGCGGTGGCGGTACTCTGGCTGCTGGTGGCCGCGTCGATGCGCGCTCCGGCCGTGGTGGTGAGCTGCGAACTGGCGCTGAAGCCGGATATCGATATCGACGCGGTGCGCGAGGACCTGGCGACGTTGTCCGGCGTGCGCGAGGTCATCATGGCGCCGGAAAAGCATATGGCATACTTGCGGGTAAATCTTGGACAGTGGGACGAACGGCGCGCGCGCCAACTTGTGGGGGAGACGTAAATGGCATCGGTGAACAAAGTGATTCTCGTGGGCAACCTGGGCAAGGACCCGGAGACGCGTTACATGCCGAATGGCGATCAGGTGACCAACATCACCGTCGCCACCTCGGAGACGTGGAAGGACAAGAACAGCGGCGAGCAGAAGGAAGCGACCGAATGGCATCGCGTCGTCTTCTTCCGCCGCCTGGCCGAGATCGCCGGGCAGTACCTGAAGAAGGGCTCGCAGGTGTACATCGAGGGCAAGCTGAAGACGCGCAAGTGGCAGGACAAGGACGGCCAGGACCGCTACACGACCGAGATCGTCGCCGACGAAATGAAGATGCTCGGCAAGCGCGAGGGCATGGGCGGCGACGGCCCGCGCGACAGCGGCGGCGACCGCGGCGAACGCGGCAGCCAGGAAAGCGCCCCGCGCAAGCCGGCGGCCCAACCCGCCAGCGGCGGCGGCAACTTCAACGACTTCGACGACGACATTCCGTTCTAAGGACACACACGGTCCGGCAGAAAAACGGCGCGGGACTTCGGTCCCGCGCCGTTTTTCCTTGCATCGCGGGCGGCGCCGCCCGGCCCGGCGTATATCTTTTGCCCCATAATGCGCAGGCCCCCGCCCATTCCGCGTTCGATGCGAAACTCTTCCCTGCGCCCCGTCAACCGGCTTGCCATCGTGATTCTCGTCATGGCCGGCCTGGTCATCACCGCCGGAGCGGCCTGGTGGATGGCCCGCAGCGAGGATGCCGAGGCGCGCGCGACCTTGGACGGCGCCGTCGATATCTTCTTTTCCCGCACGCAGTCGCGCCTGCGCGCGAATACCCAGTTGCTGCATTCCCTGGCCGGCATGACGCGCCTGCTCGGTGCCCACGACGGGCAGGTGTTTGCGTCCTACCTGAAGGAACTGGACATCCGCGTCCAGTATCCCGGGCTCGCCGCGCTGGGACATATCCAGGGGGTGGCGGCGGCGGCCCTGCCGCAGTTCGTCGCCCGCATGCGCCGCGCGGGGCACGCCGACTATGCGGTGCATCCCGCTGCCGGCGACGGCGTGCACTGGCCGCTGGCCGATATCCGGCCGACCGACGAAACGCGCGGCCTTGCCGGGCAAGGATTCGACCTGGCGGCCGATCCCGCTCTGCGGGCGATGCTGGAGACCGCACGCGATTCCGGCGAGGTCGCCGGCAGCAGCCGCATCGCCGCCATCTTCGGCGCGCAGGCAGCCCCGGGCTTTATCCTGGTGCATCCGCTCTATGCGGGAGGCGCCCTGCCCGAGGATGTATCCGCGCGCCGCCGGCTCATCAGCGGCTTCGCCTTCATCGTGCTCGACGCCGCCGACCTGATGGGCGATCTGGCCGGGCAGTTGCCGCCCGGCGTCGCCGGCCGCCTGCTGGTCGATCTGCCGCAGCGCGGCAGCGAACGCACGCTCTTCGATTCGCTGCCGACGGCGCCGCGCGCGTCGATTGCCGATGCGCGCCAGGAGGCCATTTCGATCGGCGGCGAACTGGCGCTGCTCGAAGCGGCGCAGACCCGGCCTGCCGGCGGCACCACGGACCGCGACCGTTCCATTCTGGTATTGGCGCTCGGGCTGCTGACGACGTCGCTGGTGGGCATGATCCTCTGGCTGTACGCGACGCGCAGCGCCTGGGCCGAGGTGCGGGCGAAGGCGATGGCGTCCTCGCTGCGCGCCAGCGAGGAGCGCTATGCCCTGGCCATGGAGATGACGACCGACGGCATCTGGGAGTGCGACCTCGCCACCGGCGCCACCGAGGTTTCGCCGCGCTTCGAAACCCTGCTCGGACACGCGGTCGGCAGTTTCGAACAAGAAGGCGTCGATCCGGACGACCTGATTCACCCGTCGGACCGCTACCGCCAGCGGGAACTGCTGGCCGCCCACCTGCAGCGCCATGTGCCCTACGTGATCGAACTGCGCATGCGCCACAGCGACGGCCATTACGTCTGGGTGCGCGAGCACGGCCGGGCCTTGCGCGACGACAGCGGGCAGGCCGTGCGCATGATCGGCTCGATCACCGACGTGTCCGACCTGCACGCCGCGATGGAACGCTTCCGCGACTTGTCGCAGGTGTCCTCGGACTGGTTCTGGGAACAGGACGAGCACTATCGTTTCGTCAGTTTTTCCGAGAGCATGGGCCAGCAGGGCGGCATCACGCCGTCGCTGGTGCTCGGCAAGACCCGCTGGGATGCGGCGGTCAATGCCGACTCGCCCGAAATGGCCGCCCACCGGGCCAGCGTCGAGGCGCACGAACCGTTCCGCGATTTCGAGTACGGCGTGTGCGACGAGAAGGGCGCGGTCTACTGGTACAGCGTGAACGGCCGGCCGCTGTTCGACGACAGCGGGCGTTTCGCCGGCTACCGCGGCACCAGTCGCGACATCTCGGCGCGCAAGCGCCTGGAGGACGAGTTGCGCGTCCATCGCGACAACCTCAGCGCGCTCGTCGAAGCCCAGACCGCCGACATCGTCAGCGCCAAGGAGGAGGCCGAGCAGGCGAGCCGCAGCAAGTCGGAATTCCTCGCCAACATGTCGCACGAACTGCGCACGCCGATGCACGCGATCCTGTCCTTCGCCCGCATCGGCCGCGACCGCGCGGGTTCCGCGCCGTCCGACAAGCTGCGGGACTACTTCGACCGCATCCAGACCAGCGGCGAGCGCCTGCTGGAACTGGTCAACGACCTGCTCGACCTGTCCAAGTTCGAAGCCGGGAAGATGCCCATCGAGTTCCGCGTCGTCGATCTGGCGCAACTGGCGCGGGATGTCGTCCACGATCTCGAAGCGATGATGGAAATCCATGGCCTGCAGTTGGAATTCGTCGTCGCGGATTGCGACACGCGGATCAAGGGCGATGCCCTGCGCCTGGCGCAGGTGGTGCGCAACCTGGTTTCCAACGCGCTGTAATTCTCGCCCGAGGGCGGGCGCCTGCGGGTGGAGTTCGCGTCCGACGCGATCCAGGCCGGCCGGCGCGCGCAGGATCTGGGCGTGATGCTGCCGGCGCTGCGCATGACCGTCGCCGATGCCGGCGTCGGCATACCGGAAGACGAGCTCGAAACCGTCTTCGACAAGTTCTACCAGAGCAGCACGACCCGCACCGGCGCGGGCGGCACCGGGCTGGGGCTGGCGATCTGCCGCGAGATCGTCGAGGCGCACCGCGGTACAATTCGGGCGCGCAACCTGCCCGGTGGTGGCGCGGCTTTCGATACGATCCTGCCGAAAGGAACCCCGGCGTGAATACCGTCTTCCTGCCATCCTGCTGCGCCGCTACGGAGAGACCATGAGTCGCTGGCACCTGCTCGCGGTCGACGATGAGCCGCTGAATCTCGAAATCATCCGCGAGTACCTCGACGATCCGCGCATGGACCTGGACCTGGCGCCGAACGCCGAGCGCGCCTGGCAGCGGCTCGAAACGGAGGCGGTCCCCTACAGCCTGGTGATTCTCGACCGCATGATGCCGGGCATGACCGGCATCGAGCTGCTGCGGCGCATGAAGGCGGACAAGCGCTTCCGCCATATTCCGGTGATACTCCAGACGGCCGCCGCCTCGCCCGAACAAGTGCGCGAGGGTGTCGAGGCCGGCGCCTATTACTACCTGACCAAGCCCTACGAGCCGGCCGCGCTGCTCGCCATCGTCCGCGCGGCGCTGGCCGACGTCGAGGATCAGGCCGCGGCGGCTCGGCGCGCCGCCGAGCAGGCCGGGACCCTGCAACTGCTCGAAGCCGGCGAGTTCCGTTTCGCCACGCTCGACGAGGCCAACCGCCTGGCGGGCCTGCTGGCCTCCCTGTGTCCTTCGCCCGAAGCCGCGTCGATGGGCCTGACCGAACTGATGGTGAATGCCATCGAACACGGCAACCTCGGCATCAGCTATGCGGAGAAGTCGCACCTGAAGCGCGACGACGCCTGGGAGGCCGAAATCGCCCGCCGCCAGGCCCTGCCCGAATACCGCGGCAAGCTGGCGCGCGTGAGCATGCGGCGGACGGCGACCGAAATGGTTTTTTCCATCCGCGACGAGGGCGCCGGTTTCGACTGGCGCCGCTATCTCGACTTCGATCCCGAGCGCGCCTTCGACCCGAACGGCCGCGGCATCGCGCTGGCGCGCATGATGAGCTTCTCGCGCGTCGAATATGGCGAAAGCGGTAGCGAGGTGGTGGCGGCGGTAAAGTTATAATCGTCGGCATGGATGACAATTCCGCCAACCCGCAATCCGCCTTGCCCTCCGCGGATGCCGGCTCACTCAAGGTTCTGGTGGTCGACGACACGGCCACCAATCGCCAGATACTCCAGGTATTCCTGAAAAAACTGGGCTTCCGGGTCGACATCGCCGTCGACGGCGCCCAGGCCGTGGAGCGTTTCGTCGCGGGCGCGCCCGACCTCGTCCTGATGGACGTGATGATGCCGGTGATGGACGGCTTCGAGGCGACGCGGCGCATCAAGGAGTTGTGCGGCGATCGCTGGGTGCCGGTGGTGTTCCTCTCCGCCCTCGACAAGGAGGAGAACCTCGTCACCGGCCTCGATGCCGGCGGCGACGACTACCTGCACAAGCCGGTGAGCTTCGTCGTGCTCGACGCCAAGCTGCGCTCGCTGACGCGTTCGATCCGGATGCAGCGCGCGCTCGACGAAAACCGCCGGCGCATGCAGGCCATCGCCGACAACGTGCTCGACGGCATCATCACCATCGACGAGCGCGGCGCCATCCAGTCCGTGAATGCGGCGGCCGTGAAGATCTTCGGCTACGCAGCGGACGAGATGCTCGGCAAGAACGTCGGCATGCTGATGCCCGAGCCCTACCGCAGCGCCCACGACGGTTACATGCGGCGCTACATCGCCGGCGGCGTCGCCCATGTGATAGGCCGCGGCGGGCGCGCCGTGGTCGGCCTGCGCAAGAGCGGCCAGTCCTTTCCGCTCGATCTCGGCGTTACCGAGTTGAGCTTCGAGGGGCATCGCCTCTTCGTCGGCATCCTGCGCGACGTCACCGAGGAGCGCGCGGCCGAACAGCTGTTGCGCGAGAACGCGGCACGCCTGCAGCGCTACCACGATGCCCAGGAAGAGGAAAACTCGCTGGCCCAGCGCATCATCGACCGGCAGATGAGCCGCCAGGGCCTGTCCGACCCGAGCATCCGCCACTGGATCGCTCCGGCGGCGAGCTTCAGCGGCGACGTCATCGCCGCCGCGCGCTGTCCCGACGGGCGGCTGTACGTGCTGCTGGCCGATGCCACCGGGCACGGACTCGGTGCCGCCATCAGCGTGCTGCCGGTGCTGACGGTGTTCTACAGTCAGGTCGAACAGGGTTATCCGCTCGGCTACCTGGTCAAGGAACTCAACCGCCAGCTGCGCGCCACGATGCCGTCCGGCCGTTTCGTCGCCGCCAGCCTGCTGTGCCTGGACGAGCGCAACGGCAGCGCCGAGTTGTGGCAGGGCGGCATGCCGGATATCCTGCTGCTCGACGCGGCCGGCCGGCTGAAGACGCGGTTTTCGGCCAGCCACCTGCCGCTGGGCATCGTCGATTTCGACGCCGACATGGCGACCCTGACACCGGTCGAGTTCGCCCGGGGCGACCAGTTCGTGCTGTTTTCCGACGGCCTCATCGAGGCGGCCGACGAGGCCGGCGAACAGTTCGGCATGGCGCGACTGGAAGAAGTCCTGGCCAAGGCGCCGCCGGCGAGCCGTCTCGATGCCGTGCGCGCCGGCCTGTATGCGCATACCGGCATCGGCCAGTTCAGCGACGATATTTCGCTGTTGCTGGTGGGCATCGCCTGATGGCGTGAGCGCGGTGCCGGTCGAGTGCGCCCCGAGTGTTTTGCATAACCCCCACAGAGAGGAGTACCGATGACAACACTATCCGACCCGCAGCGCTTCGCGCGCGCCATCGCCCTGTTCGATGCCGCCAATGCCGCCGACCCGAACCAGGAAGCGGGCAAGCCCAAGGAGCTGCTCTACGCCGAGCGCATGAGCGAGATGCTCGAACGCTTCGCGCCCGACGCCAGCGAGGCGGTGCGCCTCGCCTGCCGCGCCCAGCACATCTGCCGCTGGAAGATTCCGCGCAAGGACTACCCGATGACGCCCGAGGGCTACCAGCACTGGCGCACCACGCTCTACAAGTTCCACGCCGATACCGCCGGCGAATTGATGCGCCAGGCCGGCTACGACGACGAGATGATCGAGCGCGTCAAGAAGGTCGTCGGCAAGCGCGGCCTCAAGGTCAATCCCGAAACGCAGCTGATGGAAGACGTGGTCGACCTCGTCTTCATCGAGTACTACATGGCCGGTTTCGCGGCGCAGAAGGCCGACTACAGCGAAGAGAAGTGGCTCGACATCATCCGCAAGACCTGGAAGAAAATGTCCGAGCAGGGACACGCGTTTGCGGTCTCCGGCAAGGTCAAGCTGCCGGAGCATCTGGTGCCGCTGATCCTCAAGGCGGTGCAGTGAACGTCTGAAGCACGTCTTGTCGTCGCGTCCGAAAGGAGGAATCATGGAAATCGGATTCATCGGTCTCGGCCTCATGGGCCGTCCGCTGGCGCTGCACCTGGCCAGGGCCGGACATGCGCTGCACCTCTGGGCGCGGCGTCCGGCGTCGCTGGAACCCTTCAAGGACGTCGCGGCCACCGGCCATGCCAGTCCCGCCGAGGTCGCGCGGCATGCCGCAATCGTCTTCACCATGGTCGCCGACGCGCCCGACGTCGAGCAGGTGGTGCTCGGCGAACAGGGCCTGGCGGCGGGCGCGCGCCCCGGCCTCGTCATCGTCGACATGTCCACCATCGCGCCGGCGGCGGCGCAGAAGATCGGCGCCGCCCTCGCCGAGCGGGGCATCGCCTTCCTCGACGCGCCGGTGTCCGGCGGCGAGGTCGGCGCCATCAACGCGGCGCTGACCATCATGGTCGGCGGCAGCCAGGACGTGTTCGACAAGGTCAAGCCGCTGTTCGACAAGATGGGCAAGTCGACGACGCTGATCGGCGGCTGCGGCGCCGGCCAGGTGGCCAAGGCCTGCAACCAGATATTGACCGGCGTCGGCGTGGCGGCGGTGGCCGAGGCGCTGAATTTCGCCACCAGGAGCGGCGTCGATGCCGGCAAGGTGCGCGAGGCGCTGCTGGGCGGTTTCGCCTACAGCCGCATCCTCGAAAACCACGGCCAGCGCATGCTCGACCGCAACTTCAAGCCCGGCTTCAAGTCGTGGATGCACCAGAAGGATTTGCGCATCGTCATGGAGGAAGCGCACCGCCTGGGACTGGCGCTGCCCTCGTCCGCCGCCACCGCGCAGATGTTCAACGCCATGGTGGGCTCGGGTCTCGGCGAGGAGGATTCGGTGGCGATGCTGAAGCTGCTGGAGAAGATGAGCGGCCAATGAGAGTCGGCTTCATCGGTCTGGGCGTCATGGGCCGCCCGATGGCGGAGAACCTGTTGCGCGCCGGCCATGAGCTGGGCGTCTGGGCGCGGCGCCCGGACGCGGCTGCGGCGCTGCTGGCGCAGGGCGCGCGCGGCTATCCGAGCCCGCAGGCCTTGGCGCGCGAGGCGGAGGTGGTCTTCACCGCCGTCACCGCAAGCGCCGACGTCGAGCAGGTAGTGCTCGGCGCGGCGGGCCTGATCCACGGTGTCCGGCCCGGTACCCTCATCGTTGACCACAGCACCATCGCGCCGTCGGCCGCTCGCCGCATCGCGGCACGGGTGGCGGCGGGCGGCGGCGATTTCCTCGATGCGCCGGTATCCGGCGGCGCGGCCGGCGCGCGCGACGCCACGCTGTCGATCATGGTCGGCGGCGATGCCGCCGCCCTGGAGCGGGCGCGGCCGCTGCTCGAC
>CAZWFC010000113.1:0-9308 GCA_964632965.1 uncultured Rhodocyclaceae bacterium | reverse complement strand
TGCCGGGACGGTCAGGCACACCGAGCACGGTGAGCTTGGCTTCGTCGCGGTTGAAGGCGATGCCGGAAATGATCGGTTGTTCCATCTTGCTGTCTTCCTCGAAAGTGATGAGCGTGCCCATCGTCTCCTTGCCTTCTTCTTCGAAGCTGGAGAGGACGCGCAGTTTGACCTTGTACTTGCCGGCGAATTCGACCGAGCGGATCTGCAGCACCTTGGAGCCCAGGCTCGCCATTTCGAGCATTTCCTCGAAGGTGATGCGGTCGAGCTTGCGCGCCTCGGGCACGATGCGCGGGTCGGTCGTATAGACGCCATCGACATCGGTATAGATCTGGCATTCGTCGGCCTTCAGCGCGGCGGCCAGCGCCACGCCGGAGGTATCGGAACCGCCGCGGCCGAGCGTCGTGATGTTGCCGTGCTCGTCCACGCCCTGGAATCCGGCGACGATCACCACCGTGTCGTTGTCGAGGTCGCGCTGGATGTTCTCGTTGTCGATGTCGAGGATGCGGGCCTTGGTGAAGGTGCTGTCGGTCAGCATTTTCACCTGCGCACCGGTGTAGCTCTTGGCCTTGAGCCCGAGATCCTTGAGCGCCATGGCCAGCAGCGCGATGGTGACCTGCTCGCCGGTCGAGATCATGACGTCCAGCTCGCGGGCATCGGGCTGCGGGGAAACATCCTTGGCCAGGGCGAGCAGGCGGTTGGTCTCGCCGGACATCGCCGACACCACCACCACCATCTGGTTTCCTTGGGCCTTCCAGCGCGCCACGCGCCTGGCGACGTTGCGGATGCGCTCGGGGGCCCCCATCGAGGTGCCGCCGTATTTTTGAACAATCAGAGCCATCGTCCTAGTCTTGCGAATTGTCGAAGGGGCGGATTTTAGCGCATCTGCCGAATCGGGGCAGCGCTATCCGGAATGGCGCCGCATATTCCATCTGGAATACCCACGAATATTCCGTGGTTGTATGGCAAAAAAATATCTGCTATCCTTTGCGACATATTACTTCGGTAATAACAAAACGCCCTACGTCATAATTGCTTGATTACAAAGTAAAGGACACGACATGAAAGCCACAGACAAGATCGACGCCCGCGAAATTCGCCGCAAACTCGGCATGAACCAGCAGCAGTTCTGGTCGAAACTCGGCGTCACGCAGAGCGGCGGTTCGCGCTACGAGAGCGGCCGCAACATGCCCCGCCCCGTCCAGCACCTGCTCCGCCTCGTGCATGTCGAACAGATCGACATCGCCAAGGTGCGCAAGGAAGACTTCGAAGTCGTCGAATACCTGAAGTCCCACGACTCCGAGTTGTTCAAGAACCTCAAGAAGCAGGCCAAAGCCGCGAAAAAGGGCTGATGGCCGGCCATCTCAAGGACTGACTTTGACGGTCAGTCCTTGAGCGCGCAGGCGCGTCGCCAGCGCTTCGAGCCACTCGGCCGGCAGACGGCCAAGCCGCGCAGCCTCGGCCTGACAGGAGGGCCGCGCCAATCCGTACAGATGGACTCCCGCCAGTTTTTCCCCGGCCATGTCCAGCATGGCGAGATAGGCCGTAACCTCCCGCTCGTCCGGCAGCTTGCCGTCCAGCGCAAAGAAGCAGCTCTGCACCCACGTTTCGCACAGTCCCGCGCATAGTTCCAGACGCCGGAGCGCGGCTGCGGGTTTTTGCCGCGTGCCGTTGATGCGCAGCATGGCGGCCGGGCTGGCCGCATCCAGCTTGAACCAAACTTCGCCGCCGGCCTGCCCGAGAAGAGCAATGCCTTCCCGCACGGCGCCACGATCCAGCAGGCTGCCGTTGGTGATCAGGCGCAGCTTCACCTTGCCGGCCTGGCCGCACTCGCTCAGCACCCGTGCCGCCACGGCCACGGCAGCGGGAAATTCCGGCGCGCTGGTCGGTTCGCCGTTGCCCGAAAACGCCACGTCGATGAGCCGCCGCGCGTCGGCGCTGACCCGCTCCGCCATGAACCGGCCGTGCAGGATGTCCGCCAGCATGCGGCGCAACTCGTTGTCAAGCTGCAACAGATCCAGCGGCGGCGGTCCGCCGCGGACGAGGTTCGGCACCTGGCAATAAATGCAGTGCCAGTTGCAGGCATTGTTCGGATTGAGGTTGATGCCGACCGAGACGCCCCCGGCACGGCGCGAAACGACCGGATAGACGTAGGTCATGCCCACGCTGTCGCGGCGGTGATCCTCGACGGTGAGCGGCACTGGAGCGGAAGACACGATGACGGCGATGATATAATTCGCGGCCCTTCAGCTTATCATCGATCCCATGCAGATCACGCGCCGCCTCGAATTCGACGCCGGCCACCGCATCCCCGACCACCAGAGCCAGTGCCGGCACCTGCACGGGCATCGCTATGCGATCGAGATCACCCTGTCCGGACAAACCATCGAGGTTTCCGGCGACCCCGCCAACGGCATGGTGATGGACTTCTCCGAGGTCAAGTCCCTGGCGCTGGAGCATCTCGTCGACACTTGGGATCACGCGTTTCTCGCCTATCGCCGCGACAGCGCCGTCGTCGATTTTCTCGCTACCATGCCCGGCCACAAGACCGTGCTGCTCGACCGCGTGCCGACGGCCGAAAACCTCGCCCGCATCGCCTTTTCGATCCTCGCCCCCGTCTATCGCGACACCTACGGCAATCATCTGAAGCTCGCCAGGGTGCGCCTTTACGAAACGCCCAACTGCTGGGCCGACGCCACGCAGGAGGACAGCGGCGAGTAAGCAATGGCGGGACCTCGCCATATCACCCGAAGTTGGAGAAGCATCGATGAAGTCGAAACTGGTTCTTGTCGCATCTGCATTCGTCTCCCTGGCCGGAACGGCGGCGGCCGAAAGCATTTCCTGCCCGGATCTTACCGGCGCGGTCCAGGTCGCCCACTGTCCGCCCGAAGAGGAACTGCGCTACACCTTCACCGGCTATTGCAGCGACAACGCGCGCATGTATGACAAGAACGATCACTGCACCGACTATGCGTCGTACCGGCGTCTGAAGAACGTGGCCCCGTGGGAATCGGTCGACGGCGCCTTTCGCACCTACGTTTCCTGCGACTTGCCGGCGGCCGAAGTCAAGGCGGCGAAGGCGACCCGCATCGCGGTCGTCAAGCAGGGCACGCTGACGCAGGTCGTCTGCAGCTACGGCGACGGCATCAAGTTTTCCTACCGCACCAAGGCGGCCTGCAAGATCGAGGGCGACGCGGCCTGCGGAAGCGACAACGCACGGTGCAAGGCGACTTGCGACTGAGGATAGGCAGGCTGCCGCGGGCTTGTCGTTTGGCGGAGGCGGTGAGATTCGAACTCACGAAGGGTTACCCCTTGCCGGTTTTCAAGACCGGTGCAATCGACCACTCTGCCACACCTCCTGCGCCGGATTTCAAAATCGGGGCATGAGCCCCATCCAACCGCGGCCGGCGATTATAGCGCCCACGCTTCCATCGCCGGGCCGCCTTGAAATGCGGGGAATCCCCCTCATCTCCGTGATTGAAACTTTAACCGGCTTTCTATAGTCTTACACGTTGTATTTTCCCTGTAACGGAGGCAATCCTTCCATGCAAGACATCCAGTTCGGCCAATACCCGTCCAGTACTCAGGACCTCGCGCAGCAACAGAACCGCGTGCTGCGCAACACCTATGCGCTGCTCGCCGTATCGATGGTGCCGACCGTGCTCGGCGCCCTGCTCGGCATTCAGATGAAGTTCGCGTTCTTCGCCGGCAGCCCGATCATCAGCTTCCTCGTCTTCCTCGGCATCGCCTTCGGTTTCATGTGGGGCATCGAGAAGACCAAGAACAGCGGCATGGGCGTCGTCCTGCTGCTGGGCTTCACCTTCTTCATGGGTCTGATGCTGTCGCGCATCCTGCAAGTGGCGCTGGGCTTCTCGAACGGCGGCACGCTGATCGCACTGGCGGCCAGCGGCACCGGCGGCATCTTCTTCGCCCTGGCCGGCATCGCCGCGACGACCAAGCGCGACTTCAGCAATCTCGGCAAGTTCCTCTTCGCCGGCATGATGCTGATCCTGCTGGCGGCGCTCGCCAATGCCTTCTTCCAGATTCCGGCCCTGGCGCTGGCGATCTCGGCCCTGGCCGTGGTGATCTTCTCCGCCTACATCCTCTACGACATCAATCGCATCGTGCAGGGCGGCGAGACCAACTACATCAGCGCCACGCTGGCGGTGTACCTCGACATCTACAACGTCTTCGTCAGCCTGCTGAACCTGCTGATGGCCTTCTCGGGCGACCGCGACTGAGCGTTATACAAGGCAAGCGACAAGGGCAGCTTCGGCTGCCCTTGTCGTTTTCGGCGCCGTCTCAGCGCTCGAACAGCGCGATGGATTCGACGTGCGAGGTATGCGGGAACATGCTGGCGATGCCCGCACCGCGTAGCGCATAGCCCTTCTCGTTGACCAGTATCGCCGCATCGCGGGCCAGGGTGGCCGGGCTGCACGACACATAGACGATGCGCCCCGGCGCGTCGGCGCCGAGGCTTTTCACCAGTTCCAGCGCGCCGTCGCGCGGCGGATCGATCAGCAGCTTGTCGAAACGGCCGAGCGCGGCGACGCTTTCCGGCGTCGCATCGAACAGGTTGGCGACGGCAAATTCGCAACGCGGGCCGAGGCCGTTGAGTTCGGCATTGGCCCGCGCCCGTTCGACCAGCTGCTTGCTGCCCTCGATGCCGACGACGGTCGCACCCGAGCGCGCAATCGGCAGCGTGAAGTTGCCCAGGCCGCAGAACAGGTCGGCGATGCGCTCACCCGGCTGCGGCCGCAGCAAGGCCATGGCACGCCGCACCAGCATGCGGTTCACGCCGTGATTGACCTGGGTGAATTCGGTCGGACTGAAGCGCAGCGTCACGCCGAAATCGGGCAGCGAATAGGCGAGCGGCGGCGTGTCGGCCGGATGGAACAGCACCGCCGTATCGGGGCCGCCCGTCTGTAGATAGAAAACGATGCGGTGCCGGTCGGCGAACTCGCGCAGCCGCGCCTCGTCGTCCGCCGTCAATGCTTCGAGAATACGCAGCACCAGCACGTCCTGGCCGTCGCCGACGGCGATTTCGATCTGCGGCAGACGGTCGGGAATCGACAGCCCGCCGATCAACTCCTTCAGCGGCGTCAGCAACGCGGATATCCGCGGCGGCAGCACGGCGCAGGAATCCATCACCGCGATATAGCTGCTGCGCTTCTCGTGAAAACCGACCAGCACCCCGCCCTTCTTGGCCACCAGCCGTACCGACGGCCGCGCGCGGTGGCGGTAGCCCCAGGCAGCGCCGGCGATGGGCGGGAAAACCGTTTCCGGTTTCAGGCGCGCGATGTGCCAGAGCGCGTCTTCGAGCACCCGCTGCTTGGCCGCCGTCTGGCCCGATATCTCCAGATGCTGCATGCTGCAACCGCCGCACACGCTGAAATGCGGGCAGTGCGGCACCACACGCTGGCTCGACGCCTGGATGATGTTCCCCACCAGGGCCTTCTCGTAGCTCGGTTTCTTGCGGTAGCTCGAATATTCGACGGTCTCGCCGGGCAGCGCGCCTTCGATGAAAATGACCTTGCCATCGACATGCGCGACGCCGCGTCCCTCGTTGTCCAGTGATTCGATGAGTGCTTGGGGCATAAGTGGCGGGGAGAACGAAAAGGGCGCGATTATAGTCCGCCGATGGATACTCGTTTCCTCGGCGCCCCGGCCACCGCCGCGGCCAACCCGACCTACGGCACGTTACGCGAACGCGAAATCAGTCCGGACAGCCGGGCGGCCTTCAGGACGTACTTGCCGTTGCGTGCCAGAGACGGAGTTTGTCGAGCGAGAGCGGGTCCGCCGCGGCCAGGACCATGCGCGCGCCGTCGAAATTCTCGTTGATGGTGTAATCGCTGACCGTGATTACGGTCGGGATTCCGGCCGCCAGGCTGGCCGCCAGGCCGTGGGAGGAATCCTCGACGACCAGGCAGTCGCGCGGCGGGAGATTCAGTTGCCGCAGGGTCCACAGGTAGACATCCGGTGACGGCTTTTTTGCCGCCACGACGCCGCCGGAGGCGATGGCGTCGAACCAGGTGTCCGCATTCGGGCCGAGATTGGCGCGCAGCAAACCGACCACGTTCTCCCGCTTCGAACTCGACGAAATCGCCAGCCGCACGCCCTCGGTACGCGCATCGCAGATCAGTTGCCCGATATCGGCACGCAGCGGGATCGCCCCGGCGGCCAGCAGTCGCTGGTAGTTCCGCGTCTTGATGTCATGCACACGATGCAGCAACTCGTCGAAATCGGGCCGCGCGCGTGTCGCCGGATCGTAATGCTCGGCGTAGTAGCGGATTCGCTCCTCGCCGCCGGTGACATCCAGCAAAGTGCCGTAGAAAGCCTCGTCCCAGTGCCAGGGCAAGCCGACTTCGACGAAGGCGGCATTGAACGCCGGACGGTGGCCGTCGCGCTCGGTGTTGGCAAGAGTACCGTCGACATCAAAAATGAGTGCGCGCAGGGCCATGATGAATCACTACCTAGCAAGGAACAATGATTGAAGACTAGCCGATTTTCAGCCTGGAGTGAAAAACCGCCAGCAAAATTTTCGGCGCAAGGCCGGCGGCGGTTCTGGTCGCCACCGGACGGTGCTAGAGTGCACCATAAAAAAATCGTTGGCGCCCTACCGCCAATTTAATGCAGTACGGACTGGAGACCGCGCGCACGTGAAACCGACGAACATCAGCGTCCCCGACTATTTCCACAAGGTCGTGGACTGCCAATGGGCTTGTCCGGCCCACACCCCCGTTCCCGAGTACATCCGCCTGATCGCGGCCGGCCATTACTCGGATGCCTACATGATCAACTGGCGGTCCAACGTGTTTCCGGGCATTCTCGGCCGCGTCTGCGACCGCCCCTGCGAACCGGCCTGCCGCCGCGGCCGCGTGGACAAGGAACCGGTGGCCATCTGCCGCTTGAAGCGCGTCGCCGCCGACCTCAAGGACGACGTCCGGGACCGCCTGCCGCGGGCACCGGAAAAGAAGAACGGCAAGCGCGTCGTCTGCGTCGGCGCCGGCCCTGCCGCGCTGACCGTGGCGCGCGACCTGGCGGTGATCGGCTATCAGGTGACGGTGTTCGACAGCGGCGCAGCGCCCGGCGGCATGATGCGCAGCCAGATTCCGAAGTTCCGCCTGCCCGACGACGTCATCGACGAAGAATGCGGCTACATCCTCGACCTGGGGGTGGAAGCCCATTTCAATCACTGGGTCGGCAGCCTGCGCGAACTGGTCGACGGCACATGGGATGCCGTCTTCGTCGGCACCGGCGCCCCGCGCGGGCGCGATGCCGACATTCCCGGCCGCCAGGAAGCCGCGGCGCATATCCATATCGGCATCGACTGGCTGGCGAATGTGGCTTTCGGCCACACGACCAGCATCGCCCGCCGCGTCATCGTCCTCGGCGGCGGCAATACGGCGATGGACTGCTGCCGCTCGGCACGCCGGTTGGGCGGCGAGGATGTCAAGGTCGTCGTGCGCAGCGGCTTCGAGGAAATGAAGGCCTCGCCCTGGGAGAAAGAGGATGCGATTCACGAGGGCATCCCGATCCTGAACATGCTGGTGCCGAAGGAGTTCATCCATGACACCCGCAAGCTGAAGGGCGTCCTGTTCGAGAAGGTCCGCGCCGAGTACGACCCCAAAGGCAGGCGCAGCCTGATCACCACCGGCGAACCGGATGTCCTGATGGAATGCGACGAAGTTCTGGTCGCCATCGGCCAGGAGAACGCCTTCCCCTGGATCGAAAAGGACATCGGCCTCGAATTCGACAAGTGGGGACTGCCGGTGCTGAACCCGGTCACGCTGCAATCGACGCTGCCGAAGGTGTTTTTCGGCGGCGACGCGGCGCTCGGCCCGAAGAACATCATCACAGCGACGGCGCAGGGACATCAGGCGGCGATATCCATCGACCTGTTCTGCAAGGGCAAGAATCCCGAACTGCATCGCCCGCCGCCGACGGTCAACCTCGTGAGCCAGAAGATGGGCATTCACGAATGGAGCTACGACAACCAGGTCTCCGAGGAAGAGCGCAAGAAGGTGCCGGTGAAGGCGCTGGAGAAGACCCTCAAGGACATCAAGCTCGAACTGGAACTGGGCTTCGATCCCTACATGGCCTGCGCCGAGGCCGAACGCTGCCTCAACTGCGACATCGAGACGGTGTTCACCTTCAAGACCTGCATCGAATGCGACGCCTGCGTCGATATCTGCCCGACGGAATGCATCACCTTCACCGGCAATGGCGAAGAGGAAGACTTGCGCGGCCGTCTCAAGGCGCCGGCGAAGAACCTCGACCAGACGCTCTATGTTTCGGACGTACTCAAGACGGGACGCGTCATGGTCAAAGACGAAAACATCTGCCTGCACTGCGGCATGTGCGCCGAACGCTGTCCGACCGGCGCCTGGGACATGCAGAAGTTCTTCCTGCAAGCCGCCGAAGCCGGGATGGAGGTGAGAAAGACATGAGTGCCACGAAAATGCAAAGCTGCAACGATTTCGTCATCAAGTTCGCCAACGTCAACGGCTCTGGTTCGGCCTCGGCCAATGAACTGTTCGCCCGCGCCATCATGCGCATGGGCGTGCCGGTCGCGCCGCGCAACATTTTCCCGTCGAACATCCAGGGCATGCCGACGTGGTATGAGATGCGCGTCTCCGCCGCCGGCTGGCTCGGCCGGCGCGGCGGCTGCGACCTGATGGTGGCGATGAACCCGCAGACCTGGGACCGCGACCTCGCCGAAATCGAGTCCGGCGGCTACCTGATCTACGACTCGACCAAGTCGCTGCCGCGTTCGCGCTTCCGCGAAGACATCACCGTGCTGGGCATCCCCCTCACCGAAATCTGCAACCGCGAATACGCCGATCCGCGCCAGCGGCAACTGTTCAAGAACATCATGTACGTTGGCGCACTGACGGCGCTTCTCGACATGGACTTCGCCGTCGTCGAGAAGCTGATCGCCGAGCAGTACCGCGGCAAGGACAAGCTGATCGGCGCCAACGTCAATGCCCTCAAGCTTGGCTACGACCATGCCAAGGCGGACCTGCCCTGCCCCATCGGCTTGCGTGTGGAACGCTCCGACGGCGTCGGCGAGCGGATCTTCATCAACGGCAACGACGCCTGCGGCCTGGGCGCCGTCTATGGCGGCGCCACGGTCGCCGGCTGGTACCCGATCACGCCGTCCACTTCGGTGATCGAGTCCTTCGGCAAGTACTGCCGCAAGTACCGCACCGACCCCGACAACGGCATGGCCCGCTATGCCATCGTTCAGGCAGAAGACGAACTGGCCTCGATCGGCATGGTGATCGGCGCGGCCTGGAACGGCGCGCGCG
>CAZWFC010000112.1:0-9620 GCA_964632965.1 uncultured Rhodocyclaceae bacterium | reverse complement strand
GATGCCGATTCCGACGCCGATGCTGACTCGGATGCGGATGCTGACTCGGATGCGGATGCCGACTCCGATGCCGATGCCGATGCCGATGCCGATGCTGATTCGGATGCCGATGCTGATTCCGACGCCGATGCCGACTCGGATGCGGATGCTGACTCGGATGCGGATGCCGACTCGGATGCGGATGCCGACTCGGATGCGGATGCCGACTCCGATGCCGATGCTGATTCGGATGCCGATGCTGATTCCGACGCCGATGCTGATTCCGATGCTGATTCCGATGCTGATTCCGATGCCGATTCCGACGCCGATGCTGACTCGGATGCGGATGCCGACTCCGATGCGGATGCGGATGCCGACTCGGATGCCGACGCCGACAGCGATTCAGACTCCGACGAGGATCACGACGACAACAAGGGCAACAATGGTCACGGCAACGGCGACCAGGATGCTCCGGGCAACTCGGGCGACCATAACAATGGCGAAAACAGCGGTCACTCCGGTGCCGGCAACTCCGGTGGCGGTCACGACGACCACACCCCGGGGGTCACGCTGGATGGCAGCAACAAGGCCGATCAATTGCACGGCTCGGCGGGTGACGACGTCATTCATGGCGACAAGGGTAACGACACCATTTTCGGGTCCGGCGGCGATGACGCGCTCTACGGCGATGCCGGCAACGATCTGTTCATGTTTGGCGACGTTTCCGGCCACACCACAGTCGATGGCGGCGGCGGCAACTGGACCGATGTGGTCGAAGTCGACTTCGGCCAGGGTCCGGGAGCCTCGACGGCCGGCGGCGGCTGGACGCTGGAAATCGACGGCGAACAGGTCGTCGGCGGCAGCAGCGGCTCGGTTACTGTCGGTGACGATCAGCACGCCACCATCACGACGCAGAACGGTACGATCGACCTGGACCACATCGACAAGATCGAGTGGTAAGCTGATCGCCTGAAACCGTGTCAAGGCGGGATTCCCGACGGGAATCCCGCCTTTTTCATAGCAGTGGCAATGCCTTGGCGGCTCAGGATGCCGCCGGGCTCGGCGAACATATGGCATCACAAAACATTCTGGCGCGCCTTGCGGCAACCGAGATTGCCGAGATCGCGGAAGGCGAATGGCTTGGCGACATCCCCGACGGCATGCCATGGGGAAGAATCGTCAAATGCCACCCTCCCGAACAGTGCGGCAGCGGCGACTTCGTCATCGGTCCCACTTCGCTGGATGCGCCTTACAACCCCATCGATTATTTGAGTCGGTACACAACGTCGGGTTGTGCCGCCGTCATGCTCGACAACGTGCCTTCCGGCCTGAAGGCCGGGCTCCCGGTACTGCAGGTGCCGCGCATTCGCCGCGC
The DNA here is from genome assembly GCA_964632965.1 of uncultured Rhodocyclaceae bacterium. Lineage (GTDB taxonomy): Bacteria > Pseudomonadota > Gammaproteobacteria > Burkholderiales > Rhodocyclaceae > Nitricoxidireducens. The sequence continues at coordinate 8,266 of CAZWFC010000112.1, read as the reverse complement.
CCTGTTCCGCCTGGCGCGGCGCGCCCGCAAGGACATCGCGGGCAAGATCGTCGCGGTCACCGGCTCGTCGGGCAAGACGACCACGAAGGACATGCTCGCCTTCCTGCTGTCGCGGCAGGGAACGGCCATCGCCAGTCCCGGCACCGGCAACAGTCTGATGGCGATCTGCTACCAGTTGATCAATGCGCCGCTGTGCGGCGACCACTACGTCTTCGAAAGCGGGCTCGGGCAAGGCGGATCGGGCATTGCCGACCAGTCGGGGCTGTTGCGGCCCGACGTGGCGATCGTCACGGCGATCCATCCCGCCCACGCGGCGGGCTATGAGTCGGTAGCGGATATTGTGCGCAGCAAAATGGACATCTGTCGCCATCTCCACCCGGACGGGCAGGTGCTGATCGACCGCGATTCCGAGCATCACGCACTGATGCGCTCCCTGGCGGACGACGGCGGCGTCAAACGGATCGTGACGTTCGGCCGCCACCCGGAGGCCGACATCCGCGTCACCGATGTCGCCATGGACGACGGCGGCACTTCGGCGCGCATCGGGATCGGCGATACGACCCGCCCCGTAAGGCTGCGCATGCATGGCGAACACTGGACCAAGATCGCCGCGGCAGCGCTGGGCGCCAGCCTCGCCCTCGGGCTGGACATCGAACAGGCGGCGGACGACCTCGCCGAGTTCCAGACGCTGGCGGGGCGCGGCCAGGTTTTCCCGCTCCCCTTCCAGGGCGGCGAGCTGCTGGTCTTCGACAGTCACTACAACGCCAACCCGGGCTCGATGGCGGCCGACCTGGATGCCTTCGCCGTCATGGCCGCGCAACGCGGGCGACGCTGCATCGGGGTCATCGGCGCGATGCGCGAACTCGGCGGCCTCAGCGATTCCGCCCACCGCGACCTGGCGGTGCATCTGGACAAACTGCCGTTTTCCCACATCTTCCTCATCGGCGCGGAAACCAGCGTCATGCGCGACATCCTGCCGCCGCCGCGGACGCTGTTTTTCGAAAAACTCGATGCCGCGCTGCCGGAGCTGACAAATCGCCTGGAGGCGGGCGATTTCCTGTTCATCAAAGGCTCGCACTCCAACCGGCTCGACCTCCTCGTCAAGCGCCTGCGTTCGTTGCAATAACACGATGCCCACGCCGCTCCTCCTCACGCCCAAGGAAATGCAGTACGTCACCGGCGGCCGCTGGCGCAACCTGCCGGACGACGGACTGGAAATTACCGGCATCAACTTCTACCTGCCCTACGTCGGCCGTGGCGACCTGTTCGTCTATCGCCTCCCGGACGACGCCTCGGAAAAGGACGCCGAAGTCGCCGTCGGCCGCGCCTTCAGGTACGGCGCAGCGGCGGCGCTGGTGGCCAAGGGCTGCGTGTCCAGCGGTGGCCGGCCGCTGCTGGAGGTTGCCGATCCGGACAAGGCCTTGCAGGACCTGGCCGTCGGCGCCAGCCTGAAGTTCGACGGCGCCCGCGTGCTGGTGACGGGGTCGCACGGCAAGACCGGGTTCAAGAACCAGCTCTTCCACCTGATCCGCAAACAGATCGCGACGCATGCCCACCTGACCAGCGCCAACAAGGAATATCCGGTCATGCGAACGCTGGCCGCCCTGCCGCGCGACGCGGCCGTCGCCATTGTCGAGGTCGCCGTTCCCGCCAGAAACATCGGGCAGGAACGGGCATTCGTCGTCCGTCCCGACTACTGCGTCATCACCGGCATCGCCCCCGAGCATCTCCGGTCCCACAAGACCATGGAAAACCTGGTGCGCAACAAGGCGGGGGTCGTCACCGGCCTGCGTCCCGGCGGTCGCTGCCTGCTCAACGGCGACGACCCCTACTTTCCGCAGTTGCAGCAGGCCGTGCGCGATTTGTCGGCTTGTCCGATCCTCACTTACGGTTCGACGCCCGCCTGTGCGGGGCAGCTCCTCGCTGCCCGGTTCGAAGGCTTTCACTGGCGCGTAAGCGCCGAGATTCTCGGCGAACGGATCGAGTACGACCTGCCGCTGCTGGAGCACTACGCGCCGCTGGCCTCGGTGGGCGTGCTGCTGCAGGCGAAGCTGCTGGGCGCCGACGTGGCCGCGTGCGTCGGCGAATACGCCGACTACCGGAATTACGACAGTTGCGGCAAGCTCTACCGCGTTCCCATCGGCACCGGGGCCTTCTTCGTCTATGACCAGAGCCGGCGCGCCGAACTGAAGGGTTTCGAGTCGATGTTCGAGTTGATGTCGCGCCTGCATCCCGACCCGGGCGGCCGCAAGATCGTGGTCATGAGCGAGTTCTTCGATATCGAGGACAATCCGGGTCTGACCGTCGATTATCCGAAAATGCGCACACTCATGGAAAAAGCCGGCATCGACATGCTCTACACCATCAAGGATTTCATGCAGCACCGCGACGCCTTGCCCGCCGCCGTCGACTGGCGCCGGCACGGCGCCACGCCCGACGACATCAAGGAGGACCTGCTGAACGTGGTGCACGAAAACGACATGGTCTTCCTGCGCGCCGACCCACCGGCCAACCTCGACCATCTGGCCAAGGTGCTGCGCGAGACAGGCAGCGCGGCCGCCGAAGTCATCTACTGACATGGATACGACGCCCACCCTGCCCGCAACCAGCACCCCGGCGCTGGGCATCCGCCATGCCGATGCGTGCCATTACACCGATCCCGAGCAGCGCATGCCGGCCTATACGCCGCAAGCCGCCGACAGCGACTTTCTGCACGCACTGGCGGCGGCGATCCGCAGCGGCGCGGCGGACAAGGCGGCGATCGACCGGCTGTTCGGGCTGACCGGCTTCCCGCAGCGCTTCGAACGGCTGATTCTGGTGCTCTACGCGCCCGGCAGCAAGCGCATCCTGACCAGCCGCGCCGGCAAGGACGGGCCGCTGGGGTTTTCGGCCGTACTGGAGCCGCTGCTGGCGCATCCCCGGCGGCCCGAACTGGCGGCGCAGCCTTTCCGTCTCCAGATGGACTTCGTCGTCGAGCCGCCGCGGCCCATGGATTTCTATACCGTCGGGACGACGCAGACCGGAGAACGCCATTTCGAGATCGGACTCGACGGCCTGATGTTCCGCGATCAGACGGGCAAGCTCCATCTCTTCCCGCCGGGCGACGGCTATGTGCGCTCGGTGATGACCATGAGCCAGCTGCGTACCTACCTGACCGGCATCCATGGCGAGGAAACCCTGCAGAAGGCGAAGTTCGAGCGCTTCCGCGCGGCAAGCTTCATCTCGACGGACAACGCGTGGTGCAGGCTCTATCGCGGGCATCCGCTCGTCGGCGCGCTCACCAAGGCGAAAGTGGAGCAGGCCGTCGATCTCGCCGTCGCCCACATCCAGCGTACCCAGGGTGAGGACGGCCGCTTCCTCTATTACTACGACGCCGCCCTCGATTCGCGCTGGGACCACGAGCACTCCAAGCGCCATCCCGAGCGGAATCCGTTCTACAACATCCTGCGCCACGGCGGCGGCGGCCTGACCTGCGCCTATTTCGAGAAATACACCCGGCGCGGCACCACCCTCGAAAACATGCGCCGGGCGATCGATTTCCTGCTGGCCCAGACCCGCGAGCAGGACTATGCGGGCCGCGCGGGAGCGTACATCTACCACGAGAAGAAGGCCAAGCTGGGCGGCTCCGGCATCGCGCTGTACCTGCTGGCGGAGTACCAGTTGCTGACCGGGGACGACCGCTACCGGTCCTGGGCCGACAAGATCGCCTGGCACCTCGTCAACCAGATCACGGCGAGCGGCGAATTCATCTACTACAACATCTACCTCGACCAGCCCGTGTCGGAAGCGGAGAACGGCAAGTACTTCTCCTTCTACTACCCCGGCGAGGCGGTGTGCGGGCTGGCGAAATACCTCCACCTCGCCGCGGCCGGCAACCGCGAGGAAATCTGCGCCCGCTTGCGCAAGGCGCTGGAGTTTCTCATCAGCGTGCGCCCGGGCGTGCGCGCCGACCAGTACACGGTGGTGCCGTCCGATTCGTGGCTGATGATGGGCATCAAGGAGTTGTGGGATTTCCCGGAAATGCGCGACCCGCTCTACGCCGACTTCGTCTTCGCCGACGCCACGCAGATGATCGACCATATCTACAAGGTGACCGACGCTCCCTGCCCCGACTATGCCGGCGCCTTCTTCTACAACTTCGGCGATTTCCCCTACGCCGACGGCGCGCGCTGCGAAGGCCTGCTCGGCGCCTACGAGCTGGCCGTCAAGATGGGCGAGACGGAAAAGGCCCGCCTGATCTGGCAGGCCCTGCGGCTGGCGGCCTGGGCAGTGATGCACCTGGTGAACACCGCGGACTCGATCTACTTCGCGCAGAACCCCCATCTCGCCCTCGGCGGCATCCGCTTCAAGTACACGCGCCAGTGGTTCCGCATCGACACCATCCAGCACGTCGCCTCGTTCTTCGCCAAGATGCTGCCGCACTGGGACGCGGCGGAAGCGGCCGGCGACGCATGACCCGCCGTCTGGGCGACTGGAGCTATCGCGCCGAAGACCGGCTCGGCGGCGGCGGTTATGCCCAAGCCTACCGCTGCCGCAACGCGGCGGCACCGGCGCAGGAAGCCGCCATCAAGGTCTTCGACGATCCCGGCTACGTCAACACCTTCGAAAAGGAAGTCGCCGCGCTGGCGCTCATGGCCGGCTGCGCCGGCACCCCCGGCCTCATCGACCATGGCCGCAACGCCGCCGGCGCCCTGTGCATCGTCACGACGCTGATCCCCGGCGTGCGGCTCGACAAGCTCATCCGGAAACAGGGGCCGCTGACGAGCGAACAAACCCGCCGTCTGATCGCGCAGTTGCTGTCGGTGCTCGAATGCGCCCATGGCCGGGGGCTGCTGCACAAGGACATCAAGGCCTCGAACATCCTCGCCGACGGCGACCGCTACGCCCTGCTCGACTGGGGCGTAGCCGAACCGGAGGGCGACGGGCGCGCCGAAACCATCCGGGCGAAGCAGGACTTCGTCGCCCCCGAGTGCTACGCCGGCCGCCACGGCAAGGCCACCGACTTCTATTCCCTCGGCTGGCTGATCGTCTACGCGACGACGGGCGCGCTGCCCTACCATTTCGGCAGCAACCGCGAGCGCGATTACCGCGTCGCCGCCCATTGCCTCGAACGCCCCGAACTGCCGGCGACGCTTCCGGCGGAATGGCGGGCGCTGGCCGAAAACTGGATCGGCAAGGCGGCAGAACACCGCCTGTCGGGCTACGCGCTCGACGAATTGATGGCGCGCGCGCAGGCGCTGCCGCCGCGCGAAGATGGCCACGCGCTGGACTACCGCAGCATCGGCCGCCATGCCGGCTTCCTGCGCCAGGCGGCGGAAGCCGGCATCCCCTACGCGCAACACGAGCTCGGCCGGCGCCTGGAAAAGGAAGCGCGGCACGACGAAGCGCTGTTCTGGCTCGAAAAGGCCACCGCCGCAGGCTACGCCCGTTCGGCCTGCCGCCTGGCCATGGCGTTGATCGCCAGCGCGGCGGATGCGGCGCGCGCCCGCGAACTGCTGTTCGCGGCGGCGCAGGCGAACCATGCGGAAGCCGGCTACCAACTGGCGAAGCTGCTGCAGGACAGCGCCGAAACCGACCAGGCGCTGATCTGGCTGAAGCGCGCCGCCGACGCCGGCCACCGGAATGCCCAATACCGCTACGCCCGCCGGCTCGACACCCGTTCGGGACAGCCCGAGGTCGCCATGGCCTACTACCAGGCGGCCGCGGAACGCGGACACGCCGGCGCCAGGGCCCGCATCGCCGCCATGGCGGCATCCCCAGGAGTTGCCGCGACATGAAGCCATCCGCGCCGTTGCCGTATTTCCCCAGAGTCCTCTGTCTGTCGGCCATCGGACTGATCCTGTCGCTGCCGGCCCAGACCGCCAGCGCCGGATGGAAGGATGCGCGCGAAGCGCTCGACCAGCGCCGTGTCACCGGCATGTTCCGCATCCATTACACGACCACGGGCAGCGACGCGATTCCCGGCGGCGCGCACGCCGATACGCTGACGCTGCGGCTCGGCGAACAGCTTGAACGCGCCGACCGCTTCTACTCCGGGGTCATGGGCCTGACGTCGCCCTTGGCGAATGCCCGCTACCGGGACCTGCGCGCCGTCGACGTCCATGTCATGACCCTGGAAGGCAAGAAGGGCTCCACCGGGGACGCCGCCGTCGTCTACCGCTATCGCCACTTCGCCGACGCCGTCCCGGCGCTCAGCATGAGCATCGCCAACCGCTGGACGCCCGGCAACCTCACGCCCGAGCACGAGGTCTTCCACGCTTACCAATACGGCTACACCTTCTTCAAGAATGCCTGGTTCCTCGAAGGCATGGCGAACGCCATGGAAACCGCATTCCGGGACCGGGCTCCCGGCAGCGAACCGCTGCCGCAGGACGCCTTCGCGCTGCGCCGGCTGCTCGACCAGTCCTATGCCGCCGGAGCGTTCTGGCAACGACTCATGCGGCTGTGCGACCCCACTTGCCGCCCATCGACGCAGACCGATCGCCCGACTCCCCAAATTTGCGGCGCGGGTTTCGCCAAGCGCTTGCTCGAAGAATTGCAGACGGCGGACAAGGCGGCCGCCCATGCGCGCGGCATCGATCCGCTCGACTGGCCCGAAGCGGAGCAGCGTTCGCCGCGCAACAATCCCTGGCTGCAGGAAGGTCTGGCGCGCGCAATGGAGCAGCGCTGCCCGATCGACGGCAACGCCGAGCTGGCGAAATTTCTCGACGTATTGAAGACGGCGCGCTAGCGGTTCAGTTCTCGCAGCAGCCGATGCTGGCCGGCTCCCACGAGGGCGGCGACACCTCGAAGCTGACCGCATACGCCACCGCCGCATCCTCGAACGCCGGCTGGCGGCCGAGCCGCTGGTAGAGGTCGAGCAGCAGCAGCCAGGCATGCTCGTTGGCGCGGACGCCCGGCTGCGCCTTGGCGGCGAGAATCCCGGCGAGATGGCCGGCGCCGGCCAGCAAACAGCGGCCGCCGGTGCGGCGGCAGGTCGCCAGCGCCGCCAGCAGCAGCGCGCAGCCGCGGTCGTCGGCATCCGTCAGACGCGACAGATCGATCCTGACCGGGGTCCTGGCGCAGACATCGAGCACCTGCTTCAGGGGGCCTTCGACACGCGCATTGAGCGTACCGGAGAGCGAAGCGGACACCGTCTTGCCGGCCGGCGCGGAGGCGCGCGGCGCAGCGGTTTCGACCCAGGCCGGCGGCGACTTCTCGAAGCGCGTCGCGAACTCCAGCGCCCGCGCCTCGAAGGCCTCGCGTTGGTTCAATGTCTGGTAGCCGCCGAGCAACAGGGTCCAGGCCCGCTCCGCATCCGCGCCGAAATCCTCGCCCGCCAGAACGGCCGCTTCGAGCATGCGGCAGGCCGGCCCGCCCTGCCCTTCGGCCTGCAAACGCGCCACCTGCTCCAGCGTCGTCGGCGCGGCCGGATGCGCAGGCGGCACTGCGCAGAAGGCGCCCGGCACCGTGAAGTCGAGCGACATCGAATCGTCGTCGGACGGCGGATCGGCGGGAGAAGAAGGCACGTCGGATACCGGCAGGGGCTGAAGCGGTTTTCTAGCATATCCCCCCACCGCCCGCAATGCGGCGCGTCAGCCGGTCCGCCGGGCCCCGGGCAGCAGCGCCGCGACGGCCAGCACGCCGAGGCAACAGACGATGGCGGCCCCCGCCGGCAGGTCCATGACGGCGGAGAGCGCCAGACCGGCGGCGTAGGCGAGCGCGCCGACGCCGTAGGCCAGCGCCAGGCGGTTGCGGCCGCGCCAGCGCGTCGCCACCGCCGGCGCGATCAGGCTGGCGAACACCAGAAAGACGCCGACCAGTTGCACCGAAGCCGTCACCGCCAGCGCGAACAGGAGATAGAAGCCGGTGGCGTTCATGCGCGCGCGCAGGCCGAACCAGAGCGCCAGCAGCAGCGCGTAGAGCAACGCCACGGGCAGCAGCGGCCGCCAGCCGACCCAGAGGATCTGCCCGGCGAGCAGTTCCTTGAGGTGCTCGCCGCCATGCGGATTGTTCGCCAGCAGCAGGATGCCGAGCGAGGCGGCGACGACGAACAGCAGGCCGATCAGCGCCTCCTGGATCTCGGGCCAGCGCCTCTCGGTCCAGGTCAGCAGCGCGGCGGCGGCGAGCGCGGCGCCCGCGGCGGCCAGCTGCACGCCGAAGCCGTGCGCGCTGTCCGGCGCATCCCATTCGAGCAGATGGGCGGCGATGACGCCGAGCGCCGCCACCTGGGCGATGGCGAGGTCGATGAAGATGATGCCGCGGCGCAGTACCTCGATGCCCAGCG
>CAZWFC010000111.1:0-9695 GCA_964632965.1 uncultured Rhodocyclaceae bacterium | reverse complement strand
GAGTGCCTCTGCTCGTGGTGCGCCAGCAAGGCGCCACGGTGCGGGGCCGGTGTCGACACCGCCAAGCGCCTGATGGACTGCGGCTTCCACTCGCCGACGGTCAGCTTCCCGGCCGCCGGCACGCTGATGGTAGAGCCCACCGAGTCCGAGTCGAAGGCCCAACTCGCCCGCTTCGGCGACGCCCTGATCGCCATCCGCGAAGAAATCCGCAAGGTCGAGCAAGGCGTCTGGCCGGCCGACGACAACCCGCTCAAGCGCGCGCCCCACACCCAGGCCGACCTGATGGCCGCCGAGTGGAACCGCCCCTACTCGCGCGCCGAAGCCGGTTTCCCGCTGCCCTGGGTGGCGGAAAACAAGTTCTGGCCGTCGGTGAACCGCATTGACGACGTCTACGGCGACCGCAACCTGTTCTGCGCCTGCCCGCCCATCGAGGAATAACAATGGCCGATACCACCTACCTGATCCTCACCGTCATCGGCGACGACCGTCCCGGCCTGGTCGGCGAACTCTCGACCGCAATCAGCGCCCATCAGGGCAACTGGCTCGAATCCTCGATGTCGCACCTCGCCGGCAAGTTCGCCGGCATCGTCAAGGTATCGGCGCCGGCCGAGAGCGTCGCGGCGCTGAAGGCCGCGCTGGCCGGACTCTCGGGCCTCAAGGTCACGGCCGAGTCCTCGGCCGCCACGGCGCCCGCGGGCGGCCGCCGCCTCAAGCTGGCACTCGTCGGCCACGACCGCATCGGCATCGTGCGCGAAGTCTCGCAAGTGCTGGCGCGCCACGCCGTCAACGTCGAGGACCTGACCACCTACACGTCGAGCGCGCCGATGTCGGCGGAAACCCTGTTCCACGCCAACGCCGAACTCCTGGCCGGCCCCGAACTCGACGCCCGCGCGCTGGCGACCGAACTGGAGCGCATCTCCGACGACCTGATGGTCGACATCACCCTCGACGAGGCCTTGAAATAGCATGGAATCTGGTGCCGGATGCCGGTGACCCATTAGACGGACTACCAGCCCCAGATGACATCTGTTGCACGGTAGGATGGTCACGACATTGCGGCAACCGCTCCCGTTCTACGATGAACTGGTCGCGGTAACCACTTGAGGAGGGAACCACGGACGTTCAGGCAGAACATATTCGCTGCTTATGCGTTTGGCGCCACCGTCATGTAGCTTGCTTGACGGTCAACACGCCGCTGGCAGTCAAGACAACCGGGCAATCACGCGACAACCTTGAGCGTCTGCAATCTCGGCAGTTGCTTGGCTGCAAAGGACTTGGCCTCGGTCGTCAGCGCAGCGAGACTTTCCTCGACTGACATCAAGCCGCCTCCAGGCTTGCTGAGCCCAGCGCCCTTGGCGACAAGCCCTTGCCGTATGAACTCGGCCCACTGCTCCGGTAACTCAAGGCCTTGCTCGCGAGCCAGCAGCATCTGCAGATGAAAGTCCTGAACAAACACGCCACCGCCTGTCACCGGACTCGCCAAGTGGCGCACTCTTGCCGAACGCACTGAACTCTCGATCAGATGACGGTTCAGTTTAGCCGCTCCATCCATGGCCCGCCTGGTAGTCGTACCGTCTTGCACCGCGGCCACATTGCCCTTGCCGATCAGGACCATGATCGCCTCCACCAAGGGACCGAATGGAATGCCACTGTCGCTCAATTGGTCTTCAATCTGTCCCAGCGATCGGACTTGACGATCAGCCAGCAGCTCGATTATCGGACGATAAATTAAAGCTGGAAGATCCCTTTCGACCAGCGATCCATCCGCCTTGAGCACTATTTCTCCGGGGTCGGTGATCAGCACAACCGCCTGATCGCGCAGTGCCGCCTTTTGCTCGTCGGGCGTCAGGCGGTGTGGCCCTTTTATCCAGTAGTCCTTGCGAAACTGCCTGTTAACCATGAAATCCCGAGCGGACTGGCGAAACGTCACATCCGAAATTTTGCCCAGGATTTGCACTTGTGCGGGCAGAAGGTTGAAGACGTCGAAATGGTCCGAATACTGCGCAGAGCAGGCAAAACTAACCTTCGCAGGCTCAAGCCAGCGCGAAAATTCCGCAAACAGCATCGGTTGCCAGTCACGGTTGAAGTACTCGTGTGCCAGGTAGTTCCGGTTTTGGCCCTTCAGTGTCTTGACTCGGCTCGCCGCCGCCGGATTGAGCGACACATAGCCGGGACTGGCCTCAAGCAAGTCGTCGACGTACTTAATTGCCGAATCTATGCGACCGACAATGCCCTCGCCCGGAGCAGACATCGTCTCCATGTACTCGATCATCAGCTGGCGCATCGGTACCATTTGCGCCCAACCTGGCTGTGTGTTGTAGCTGATGTAAAGCACACCGCCGACGCGAAGACGTCGGCGAATGAAATCAACGATCAGGCGACGATTCTCGTCCGACACCCAACTCCATATTCCATGCAAGCCGATGAAGTCGAACTCGGGCAGATCCGAGCGACAACAAAAATCGGCAAACGACTCGTCAAATAGATGAACATTGGCCCCGGACGCTTGAGCAAGCTCGCGAGCGAATCTGGCCTGCACGGGATTGAAGTCGGTACCCCACCACTCACTGGCGGAAGCCGCTGCATGAATAGTGGTGCTGGCGCCAAAACCAAAGCCAAGCTCGCACGCGACACCCGTCGATTCTCCGCTGCACGCGAACCCTGCATTAAGAAGAGCGAGACGCGCTGCGAATGGATTCAACTCTCGATAGTAATCATAGGTGTAATCAACTCCTTTGACATATCCATCAGACCAATCAGACATCAGTGTCCTCCGCCGGGAAACGGTGATCCGGTATCACACAAAGCGAAACCGTACGCAATATTACGACAAGGACCCGATTAAGCCCACGTCCCGGCTTTCTTCACTGCTCCGGCCGCATTCATACCGATGTCAAGATGAACGACTACGGGGCGGCCCGCGCTAGGCGAAGGCTCGTAAGCATGGTCGAAATGACCCTGCCCGATAAACTTGGCAGCCGCTTGCAGCAATATCGCCTGACCGACACCGGCAAGGCCTTGTGGGCAAGCCTGAAACGAAAGGAAGCGTCATAAGCGGCATCGGCCAGCCTGAACATGCAACGCAGGACCGAGTGATCGCCCTGTTACGCGACGAACTGGAGTATCGCCATCTTGGCGACTGGGGCAACAGTAATATCGACTAGCTGCAACCCGCGATCCGGGGCAATCCGTCTCAACACGAACCTCGCCAAGCGGCGGGCGGAAACCCCGGCGTTTGTGTTTTAATCCGGCGCAGCACCACTGTGCCTGGAAAATGCCATGGGAATCGCTGTCGCCATCGCCAAGCCCCAAGCCGGTCCGCGTTCCGCGGACGTGGCCTTCCCGCTCGCCGTCGCGGCCGGACTCGTCTGGCTGAGCTTCCACAGCTTTCTCTGGTTCCACACGCTGGCCGAACTGTTCGCCATCGTCGTCGGCGCCTCGCTCTACCTGATCGCGCGCTACAGCTTCGCCTTCAACCGCAACGGCTTCCTGCTCTTCCTCGCCCAGGGCTTCTTCTGGGCCGCCTGCATCGACGCGGTCCACACCGTGACCTATTCCGGCATGGGGCTCATCGCCGGCAACGACCCGAACCCACCGACCCAGCTCTGGCTCTGCGCCCGCCTCCTTGAGGCGGCGACGCTGCTGATCGCGCCGCGCTACCTGACCGCCGGGCGCCAGATCGAACCCTGGACCTTCGCCGCCTTCGCCGCCGCCACGGCCGGCAGCATCGTCCTGGTCTTCAACGGCGCCCTGCCGGACGTCTTCATCGCCGGGCGCGGGCTGACGCCGCTCAAGATCGGCACCGAATACGCGATCATCGGCCTGCTGCTGCTCGCCGCCTGGCGCCTCCGGCGCCGCCGCGACCAGCTCGATGCCGCCCTCCACCGCATGCTGCTCGGCGTCATCGCCCTGACGGTCGCCTCGGAGTTCGCCTTCACGCTCTACGTCAGCGTCTTCGGCCTGTCCAACCTGGTCGGCCACATCGCCAAGTTCTGGGCCTACTGGCTGGTACTGATGGTCATTTCGCGCTGGATGCTGGCCGAGCCCTTCCATACGCTGTCCCGCGACGCCTACAGCTTCGACGCCGTGCCGATGCCGGTGCTGATCCTCGACGGCGACGGCATCGTCCAGTCGTGCAACGAGAGCGCGCGCCAGCAGCGCCCCGGCGGCGGCGTCGGCCGGCCGCTGCACGACGGCTGGCATCCCGCGGACAGCGAGTCAGGCGCCTGCGCGATATGCGCGGCGCTGCCGGCCGGCCACCCGCTCGCCACCGTGCTGCATGACCCGCAGCGCAACGAGTGGTTCGGCATCCGCCTGCATCCGATCCAGATGAACGACAAGGCCAAGGGCTACATCTATTTCCAGTCGGACATCACCGAGCGCAAGCGGGCGGAGGAACGCCTCGCCCAGGCCGAAAAACTCGAACTGATCGGCCGCATGACGGGCGGCCTCGCCCACGACTTCAACAACCTGATGGGCATGGTGCTCGGCGGCCTCGGCCTGCTGGCGAAGCGCCTGCCCGACGACGAGAAGGCCCGCCGCCACTTCGCCATCGCCGAGCAGGCCGCGCGCCGGGCGACGGAGGTCACCAAGTCGCTGCTGGCCGTGGCGCGCAAGCAGCCGCTCGAACCGCGCGTGGTGGGCGTGCGCGGCGCCATCGCCGAAATGCTGCCGCTGCTGCGCCAGTCGGCGGGGAACGCCATCGAGGTCGTCGAGACGCATTGCGCGGCCTGCACCGCCGACGAGGGCCGGTGCAGCCGCGCCCTCGTCGACCCCGCCGGACTGGCGAACGCCGTCCTCAATCTGGTCATCAACGCCAAGGACGCCATGCCCGACGGCGGCGAAATCCGCATCGACACCGAGTCGCGCGACCTGGCCGCCGGCGCTGCCGGTCTGCCCCCGGAACTCCCGGCCGGGCGCTATGTCGTCGCCAGCGTCGCCGACACCGGCACCGGCATGCCGCCGGCAGTCGCCGCCCGCGCGTTCGAGCCTTTCTTCACCACCAAGGAAGTCGGCAAGGGCACCGGCCTGGGACTGGCCATGGTCTACGGTTTCGCGCGTCAGTCCGGCGGCACGGCGACGATAGACAGCCGGCCGGGCAGCGGCACCACGATACGCATCTATCTTCCTGCCGCAGACCCGGCGCCGGAGTGCTAACCTACCCGCCTGCGAACAACGCCGACAGATGACCATGGAATCAAAGACCCTGATTTACGTGATCGACGACGAAGCCGGCATGCGGGATCTGCTCGACGCGATCCTCTCCGAACACCACGCCGTCGCCACCTTCGCCACCGCCGAAGCCTGCTTGCAGCAGATCGGCGCAGAAAAGCCCGACATGCTGCTCGTCGACGTCAGGCTCCCCGGCCTGGACGGCTACGCGCTGTGCCGCCGCATCAAGGACGAGCCCGACACCGCGAACATCCCCGTCACCTTCATCTCGGGAGACGACACGATAGAGGCGCGCCTGCAGGGCTACGAGGCCGGCGGCGAGGACTTCATCGTCAAGCCGTTCGAAGCCGACGAGCTGCTGAAGAAAGTCGACGTCGCGCAGCGCATCCGCGGCGCGAAGCGCCAGCTGCGCGACCGCGCCACCTTCGCCGAGCGCACCGCCCTGTCGGCGATGGCCAGCCTCGGCGACCTCGGCGTGATCATCGAGTTCCTGCGCAAGTCCTTCGCCTGCAACGACGCCGCCGAACTGGCGCAGGCCATCCTCGGCGCCTTCGAGCAGTACGGCCTCGACGGCGCCGTGCAGATCCGCGGCGCCGAGACACTCTCCCTGAGCCGGCACGGCGCCGACCTGCCGCTGGAGATGGCCGTCCTCGACTACGTCAGCCGGCGCGGCCGCATCTTCGAATTCCAGAAGCGCTCGGCCTACAACTTCGACGGCGTCACGCTGCTGGTCAGCAACATGCCGGTGGACGACGCGGAGCGCTGCGGCCGCATCCGCGACAACCTCGCCATCCTGGCGGAGGGCGCCGACGCCCGGCGCCAGGCAATCGAAATCGAACAGGCCAACCGGCGGGCGAAGCAGACCATCGCCGGCGCACTGGAGAACATCCAGGCCGCGCTCGACGCCTTGCGCAAGGACCACGAACGCGACCACTTCCGCAACACCGGAACCATGATCGAGATGCAGGAGGCGATGGTGAAGACCTTCCTCGGCCTCGGCCTGACCGAACCGCAGGAGAACGGCCTCATCGAACTGGTCCGGCAGCACTTCGCCAAACTGCAGGACCAACTCGGCAACAGCCAAGAAATCGCGGCCAGGCTGGAGAGCCTGGCCGCGCCGCTGCGTCAGCTGACCCGCTAGCCGAAGCGCACCAGCAGGTCCTTCGGGCTGACCGCCATGCCCGGCACGGCATGGACTTCGGCCACCGTGCCGTCGCGGTCGGCGCGCACCACGGTCTCCATTTTCATCGCCTCGATGGACACCAGCGGGTCGCCGCGGCGCACCTTCTGGCCGGCCTTCACGGATACCGTGACGACGCTGCCCGGCATCGGCGCGCCGACATGGTCGGGGTTGCCCTCCTCGGCCTTGGGCCGTTCGCGGCGCACGCCGCCGGCGCCGACCTTGGCGACGCGGATGTTGCGCGGCTGGCCGTTGAGTTCGAAGAACAGCTTCTTCGCCTCGCCTTCCTCGTCGGTGATGTCGGCGCTGCCCTGAAGGCGGATCACCAGCGTCTTGCCGGGATCGATCTCGACCGAGATTTCCTCGCCCTGGGCGAGGCCGTTGAAGAACACCGGCGTCGGCAGCAGGTCGACGTTGCCATAGTGGCTGTGGTGGGCGGCGAACTCGGCGAACACCTTCGGGTACATCAGGTGCGAGGCGAGATCGTTGTCGTCGAGGCGGCGGCCGACGGCCTTCTCGGCCTTTGCGCGCTCGGCGTCGAGGTCCACCGGCGCCAGGCCCTTGCCGGGCCGGTCGGCGAGCGGCGCCTTGCCGTGCAGTATCTTGTCCGACAGCGCCTTGGGGAAGCCTTCGGGCGGCCGGCCGAGCTCGCCCTTGAACAGCGAGACGACCGACTCGGGGAAGGCGACGTCGCGCGCCGGGTCTTCGACCTCGTCCGGCGCCAGGTCGTTGGCGACCATGAACAGCGCCATGTCGCCGACGACCTTGGAAGTCGGCGTCACCTTGACGATGTCGCCGAACAGGCGGTTGACGTCGGCATAGGCGCGCGAGACCTCGGGCCAGCGGTGTTCGAGGCCCATGGCGCGCGCCTGCTCGCGCAGGTTGGTGTATTGCCCGCCCGGCATCTCGTGGCGATAGACGTCCGAGGTGCCGGAACGGATGTCGGCCTCGAAGGGCGCGTAGAAGCGGCGCACGCCCTCCCAGTAGTCGGAGAGTTCGCGCATGGCGTCGGTGTCGACGTCCGGCGCGCGCTCGGTGCCGGCCAACGCGTCGGCGATGGCGGTCAGGTTCGGCTGCGAAGTCAAACCGGAAAGGGAATCCAGCGCACCGTCGACGGCGTCGATGCCCGCCTCCACCGCCGCCAGCACCGAGGCCGCGGCGATGCCCGAGGTATCGTGGGTGTGGAAGTGGATCGGCAGGCCGGTCTCGTCGCGCAGCGCCTTGACGAGCGTGCTGATGGCGCGCGGGCGGCAGACGCCGGCCATGTCCTTGATGCCGAGGATGTGCGCGCCGGCCTTTTCCAGTTGCTTGGCCATCGTCACGTAGTACTTGAGGTCGAACTTCGGGCGCTTGGCGTCGAAGATGTCGCCCGTGTAGCAGATCGCGCCTTCGCAGACGCCGCCGGCCTCGATCACCGCATCCATCGCCACGCGCATGTTATCCACCCAGTTCAGCGAATCGAAGACGCGGAAGATATCCACGCCCGACTGCGCCGCCTGGCGGATGAAGAACTGCACGACGTTGTCCGGGTAGTTGGCGTAGCCGACGGCGTTGGCCGAGCGCAGCAGCATCTGGAACGGGACGTTCGGCACGCGCTCGCGCAGGTCGGCGAGGCGCTGCCACGGGTCTTCCTTGAGGAAGCGCATCGCCACGTCGAAAGTGGCACCGCCCCAGCATTCCATCGACAGCAGGTTGGGCAGCAGGCGCGCGTAGTGCGGCGCGATGTCGACCATGTCGCGGCTGCGCATGCGTGTGGCGAACAGCGACTGGTGGGCGTCGCGCATGCTGGTGTCGGTCAGCATCACCTGCGGGTTGGCGCGCAGCCACTGGGCGAAGCCGGCCGGGCCGAGCGCCTTGAGGCGGTCGCGCGTGCCGGCGGGAATCGGGCCGTGGCCGCCGCGCTTGGGTTTCATCGCCGGCGCCAGCGCGTGCTCGGGCTTCTTGCGGCCCTTCATCTCCGGGTTGCCGTTGACCGCCACCTCGCCGATGAAGCGCAAGAGGCGCGTCGCGCGGTCGCGGCGCACCGGGAAGTGGAACAGCTCCGGCGTGTCGTCGATGAAGCGCGTGATGCACTCACCCTTGAGGAATTGCGGGTGGCGGATGACGTTTTCGAGGAAGTGCAGGTTGGTCGAGATGCCGCGGATGCGGAACTCGCGCAGCGCGCGGTCCATGCGGCCGATGGCCTCGGCCGGGTCGTGGCCCCAGGCCGTGACCTTGACCAGCAGCGAATCGAAGAAGGGCGTGATGATGGCGCCGCTGTAGGCCGTGCCGCCGTCGAGGCGCACGCCGAAGCCGGCGGCGCTGCGGTAGGCGGTGATGCGGCCGTAGTCGGGGTTGAAGTTCTTCTCCGGGTCTTCGGTGGTGACGCGGCATTGCAGCGCGTGGCCGTGCAGCCGTACATCCTTCTGCGCCGGAATGCCGTGGGTCGGGTCGCCGATCCTGGCGCCCTGGCTGACGTTGATCTGCGCCTTGACGACGTCGACGCCGGTGACTTCCTCGGTCACCGTGTGCTCGACCTGGATGCGCGGGTTGACCTCGATGAAGTAGAACTCGCCGCTGTCGGCGTCCATCAGGAACTCGACCGTGCCGGCATGCGTATAGCCGACCTTGCGACAGAGTTTCAGCGCCGATTCGCACAACGCGGCGCGGCGCGCGTCGTCGAGGTAGGGCGCCGGGGCGCGCTCGACCACCTTCTGGTTGCGGCGCTGCACCGAGCAGTCGCGCTCGAACAGATGAATCAGGTTGCCGTGGGTGTCGCCGAGCACCTGCACCTCGACGTGACGCGCGCGGCGCACCAGCTTTTCGAGATAGACCTCGCCGTTGCCGAAAGCCGCCAGCGCCTCGCGCTTGCCGGCCGCCACCTGCTCTTCGAGCTGGGCTTCGGTTTCGATGACGCGCATGCCGCGCCCGCCGCCGCCCCAGCTCGCCTTGAGCATCAGCGGATAGCCGACCGCCGCCGCCATGCGCTTCGTTTCCTGCAAGTCGTCGGGCAGCGCGAGGGTGGCCGGCACCACCGGCACGTCGGCCGCCATCGCCGCCTGCCGCGCCGCGACCTTGTTGCCCAGCGTGCGCATCACTGCGGGGCTAGGGCCGATGAAGACGATACCTTCGCGCGCGCAGGCCTCGGCGAAGTCCGGGTTCTCGGAGAGGAAGCCGTAGCCGGGGTGGATCGCGTCGACCTTGGCCTCCTTCGCCACGCGCAGGATGTCCTCGATGTCGAGATAGGCGGCGATGGGCTTCTTGCCCTCGCCGACGAGGTAGCTCTCGTCGGCCTTGAAGCGGTGCAGCGCGAAGCGGTCCTCGTTGGCGTAGATGCCGACGGTGCGGATGCCCATTTCGCTGG
>CAZWFC010000110.1:0-9752 GCA_964632965.1 uncultured Rhodocyclaceae bacterium | reverse complement strand
GCAGGCCGGCGAGGAACTTGTCGGTGACGTCCTTGCCGAGGCCGGCCTTGCGGAAGGTGCGGCCGGGAATGGCCAGCATTTCCTCGCCGAGGGCGCGGCCCTTGTCGTCGCGGCGCGTCAGGCGGAAGGTGGCGGTTTCCTGATCGTGGATCTTGCCGAGGTTGTGGTCGATGCGCTCGACGTCGAGCCACTCGCCGGCCGGCGTGACCATGCGCCACGAGGCCAGGTTGTCGAGCGCGGTGCCCCACAGCACGGCCTTCTTGCCGCCGGCGTTCATGGCGATGTTGCCGCCGATGCAGGAGGAATCGGCCGAGGTCGGGTCACAGGCGAACACCAGCCCGGCGTCGTCGGCGCGGTCCATGACGCGGCGCGTGACGACGCCGGCGCCGGTGCGGATGGTGGCGTAGGCATGGTCGACGCCGGGCAGCGTCTTCTGTTCGACCGCGCCCATGGCGAGGAGCTTTTCGGTGTTGATGACGACGGAATCGGGCGTCAGCGGCACGGCGCCGCCGGTATAGCCGGTGCCGCCGCCGCGCGGGATGATGGTCAGGCCGAGCGCGATGCAGCCGCGCACCAGCGGCGCGATTTCCTCTTCCGTGTCCGGCACCAGCACGACGAAGGGGTATTCGATGCGCCAGTCGGTGGCGTCGGTGACGTGCGAGACGCGGCTCAGTCCGTCGAAGCGGATGTTGTCGCGGCGGGTGTGGCGCGACAGTTCGCGCAGCACCTTGCGGCGCAGGTCTGTCGTCGCCTCGAACCAGCGCTCGAAATCGGCCACGGCCTTTTGCGCGGCGGCGAGCAACTGCGCCACGGCCGCGTTGCCGGAGCGCCGCTTTTCGATTTCACGCAGGCGGTGCTGGAGCGCGTCGACCAGCGCGGCGCGTCGGTCCGGGTTTTCCAGCAGGTCGTCTTCAAGGTAGGGGTTGCGCCGCAACACCCAGATGTCGCCCAGCACTTCGTAGAGCATGCGCGCCGAGCGGCCGGTGACGCGCTGGCTGCGCAGCGTGTCGAGTACCCGCCACATCTCCTCGCCGAGCAGGCGGATGACGATCTCGCGATCCGAGAACGAGGTGTAGTTGTAGGGGATCTCGCGCAGGCGGGCGGACATGGACTGGAGCTTCGTGCAAAGGTTGGTATTCTAGGCTATTGCGTTGCAGCATGCAGCCCGCCAAGCCCCTTCGCCCCGTATGGAAAAGCCGCATTCCCTGGTGCCCGCCTCTGCTTCTGGGGTACTGAGCCGTGATCTGCTGCGCCTGGCCTGGCCGGTCCTGGTCGCCCAGTTGGCGGTGATGGCCAACGGCGTGGTCGACACGGTGATGGCCGGGCACCTGTCGGCGGTCGACCTGGCCGCCATCGGCATCGGCGCTTCGATCTACGTTACGGTCTTCGTCACCACCATGGGCGTGCTGCTGGCGCTGACGCCGACGGTCGCGCACCTCTACGGCGCCGGGCGCTACGCCGAGATCGGCGGCGAGGTGCGCCAGAGCCTGTGGGTTGCGCTCGGCCTCACCCTGCTGGCGGTGTTCCTGCTGCGCCATCCGGAGCCCTTCCTCGCGCTGTCGCAATTGCAGCCCGACGTGGCGGCGAAGGTGCGCGCCTATCTCGACGCCATCGCCTGGAGCGTGCCGGCGGCGCTGGCCTTCCGCCTGTTCTACGGCTTCTCGTCGGGCATCGGCCGGCCGCGGCCGATCATGGTCTTCAACCTGCTCGGCCTGGCGCTGAAGATTCCGCTCAATGCCGTCTTCATGTACGGACTGTGGGGCGCGCCGGCGCTGGGCGGGCCGGGCTGCGCCGTGGCGACGACGCTGATCGCCTGGGTCACGGCACTGCTGGCATGGCTATGGTGCGCGCGCCATGCCGGTTATCGCGAGTTCGCGTTGTTCGCCCGCTTCGATCCGCCGCGACTCGAAGCCATCGTCGCGATGCTCAAGCTCGGCCTGCCGATAGGCGCGACCTTCCTCGTCGATGTCACGGCCTTCACCTTCATGGCGCTGTTCATCGCGCGGCTGGGGCCGGCGGTTTCCGGGGCGCACCAGATCGCCGCCAACCTCGCGGCGCTGGTCTTCATGCTGCCGCTGGCGCTGGGCAACGCGACGGCGGTGCTGGCCGGCCAGGCGCTCGGGGCCGGCGATCCGGCGCGGGCGCGCCGTGCCGGCTGGCTGGGCATCGTCATCGGCATGGGGTCGGCCGTGGCGGTGAGCCTGGTGCTGTGGCTGGGCGCGGCCGCCATTGCGACCTTCTACAGCGCCGACGCGGCGGTGCGTGCCGCCGCCGCGCCGCTGATCGCGCTCGTCGCGTTCTATCACCTCGCCGACGCCTTGCAGGCCGTGGCGGTGAATGCGCTGCGCGCCTACCGCAAGTCGACGGTGCCGATGGTGATCTACGCCGTGGCGCTCTGGGGCGTGGGGTTGGGCGGCGGCGTGCTGCTCGGGCTCGGCGACGCCTTCGGCGCTCCGCGCGGGGCCGCCGGTTTCTGGATCGCCGCCATCGCCAGCCTGACGCTGGCCGGCGCGGCGGTGGCGGTCTATCTCGACCGCGTCAGCCGCAGCGCCTGTCGCCATCGCCTTATCCGGACAACATAGGCATAATGGATGGCATCGAACGCGGTGCCCGCGCCATTTCCATCCAGCCGTTCCTGAAAACCCTGGCCACCAACCTGCTGATCGCGGCGCTTTATGCGCTGCTCGCCAAGGCCTGCCTGGCGTTGGCGACGGTGGGCCTGGTTTCGCCGCTGTGGCTGCCGGTCGGCTTCGGCTTCTCGCTGCTGGTGGTCGCCGGGCCGCGCGTTCTACCGGGTCTGTGGCTGGGTTACGTGGCGGCGAACTGGTCGGTTGGCGGCCAAACGCTTCCCTACGTCGTCGTCGGCCTCGGCAGCACGCTGTCGGTCTGGCTCGGCGCCCTCCTGTTCCGGCGCCTCCTGCCCGCAGGCCTGACCGGCAGCACGCAGGCGCCGCTGCGCTTCCTCGCCCTGGCCTACGGTTGTGCGGCGCTTTCCGGACTGCTCGGGCCGGTGGTCTACTGGCTCTTCGGCCTGCTGCCGGCAGGCAGCCTCGACAGCGCCATCATCGTCTGGTGGCTGGGCGACGCGCTCGGCATCGTGGTGTTCGCGCCGGCCGTGCTGGCATGGCAGGAAGGCATCGTCGCCGGCCGCTGGTTCAAGCGCTGCGGCGTCGATGTGATCGCCGTGGTGGCGGCGACCCTGGCGCTGGCCTTCCTGACGTTTTTCGCCGGCGGGTTCTTCTTGCCCAACGCCCATTTGCAGGCGGCCCTGCTGCTGCCGCCGATGATGTGGCTGACCATGCGCTGCCACCCGGCTATACCGTTCTCGGTGAACCTGGTCGCCGTCGTCGGCCTGGTCTACGGCGCCAAGGGCAGTCTCGGGCCCCTGCTCGGGGCGACGCCCATCGACCGCGCCTACGCCTTGCACGGCTTCGTGCTGCTGTCGAGCATGACCCTGCTGTTCCTCGCCGCCCATATCCATCGCGTGCGCGAAATGGCCGCCGAGGCGCGTGTCGGCGAGGAGCGTTTCCGCCGCCTGACGACGCTGACTTCCGACTGGTATTGGGAGCAGGACGCCGACTGCCGCTTCACCCTGTTCGACGGGCCGGTGTTCGGCGATCCGGCCAGCCAGCCGCCGCTACTGATCGGCAAGAAGCGCTGGGAACTGCCCGGCGTCGAGCCCTACAGCATGAGCTGGGAAGCCCACCGTGCCGAGCTGGAGGCGCATCGTACCTTCGTCGGCATGGTCCTGCGCCATACCAGCGCCGACCGGCGCACGATCTACTACAGTGTCAGCGGCGAACCGCTGTTCGACGAAACTGGGACGTTCGCCGGCTATCGCGGCGTCGGCCGCAACGTCACCGCCGAGATCGAGTCGCGCGCGGCGCTGCAGGCGAGCGAGCGCCAGTTCCACGAAGTCGCCGACGCGACCTTCGAAGGCCTGTTCGTGCACGACTACGGCCGCATCGTGTTCGCCAACAAGGCCTTCGCCGATCTCGTCGGCCGCCGCATCGACGACATCATCGGCATGTCCGCGCTGGAATTCGTGGCGCCCGAGGAGCATCCGAAAATCATCCAGCAGCTGGCGCAGGACCAGTCGCTGAAGAACTACGAGACCATCGCCATCGATGCCGCCGGGCGCCGCTTCCCGGTCGAGGTGTTCGGGCGGCCCTTCGTCTTCCAGGGCCGGCCGATGCGCATCGCGGCGATCCGCGACATCGGCGCCCATCGTGCCATCGAGGCGGCGCTGACGGCCCAGGTGGAGTTCCAGCGCACGCTGCTCGACACCATACCGAGCCCGGTGTTCTACAAGGATCGCGCCGGCCGCTACCTCGGCTACAACCATGCCTTCGCCGCCACCTTCGGCATCGGCCCGCACGATTACCTCGGCAAGACGGCCTTCGATATCGCGCCGCGCGCCCTGGCCGAGCGTTACCAGGCGGCCGACGACGCCCTGTTCGAGAATCCCGCGACCCAGGTGTACGAAGCGGAGATCCAGACGCCGCAGGGACGCCGCGCCGTGGTCTTCCACAAGGCGACCTACCCCGACGCACGCGGCGAAATCGGCGGCCTGATCGGCATCATCGTCGACATCACGCAGCGCAAGCAGGCGGAAGAACGCCTGCTCCGCTTCCAGGATTTGTCGCCGGCCGCGATCGGCATTCTCGACATCAACGGCCGCGTGCTCTACATCAATCCGGCCGCCGGCGAGCTTTTCGGCTTCACGCTGGCCGATGTGCCGACCATCGAGGCCTGGTGGGCACGCGTCTACCCGGACCCCGCGTATCGGGAAGACCGGCGCACCGTCTGGTTCGGCGCCGTGGAGCAGGCCTTGCGCGAGGGGCGCAATATGTTGCGCTTCGACGGGCGTGTGCGCTGCAAGGATGGCCGCGACCGCTGGGTCGAAACCCTCGCCAGCCTTGGCGAAGACGAAATCTTCATGATCTTCACCGACCTGTCCGACTACCTGAAGGACGACGGCGAGGCGCCGGCGGGCACCTCTCTATAGCCGGTCGACCTGCTCGCGGATCTTGTCGGGTTCTTCCAGCCGCAGGATGCGGCCGACCTTGAGCGCCAGCTGCTCGGCATCGGCCATGACGACCTGCTGCTTGACTTCGAGGATCTGGGACGGGTGCATCGAGAACTGGCGCAGTCCCATGCCGATCAGGAGCCGCGTCAGCTGCGGGTCGCCGGCCATTTCGCCGCAGACTGCGATGGGCGTCTCGGCGCGGTTGGCCGCTTGTATCGTCTGCGCCACCAGGCGCAGTATCGCCGGGTGGAGCGGATCGTAGAGGCTGGACACGGCTTCGTCGGTGCGGTCGATCGCCAGCGTGTACTGGATCAGGTCGTTGGTGCCGATGGACAGGAAGTGCAGGCGCTTGAGGAAAGGCGTCAGCGCCAGCGCTGCGGCGGGAATCTCGATCATGCCGCCGATTTCGATGCCCTCGTCGAACTTGACCTTTTCGCTGCGCAGCTGCTCCTTGGCCAGCCAGATCATCATCAGCGTCTGCTCGATTTCCTTGACGTGTGCCAGCATGGGAATCAGCAGGCGCACCCGGCCGTAATGCGAGGCCCGCAGGATGGCGCGCAGTTGGGTGAGGAACAGCTGCGGTTCGGCCAGGCAGTAACGGATGGCGCGCAGGCCCAGCGCCGGATTCGGCGCCTGGCGCTCGGTGCCGCGCAGCGCCTGCGCCGTCTTGTCGGCGCCGAGGTCGAGCGTGCGGATGGTGACCGGTTTGCCGGCCATGGCCTTGACCACGCTGCGGTAGGCCTCGAACTGTTCGTTTTCGCTCGGCAGGGTGTCGCGGTTCATGAACAGGAACTCGGTGCGGAACAGGCCGATGCCGTCGGCCTGCACGTCCTTGACCTGCACCATGTCCTGCGGCAGTTCGATGTTCGCCTGCAGGGAAATCTCGACGCCGTCGAGCGTGGCGGCGCGCGCCGTCTTGAGGCGCTTGAGCTTGGAGCGTTCGAGTTCCAGTTCGCTTTTGCGCAGCCGGTATTCCTCCAGCACGCGGGCGTCGGGCTCGACGATCAGCACGCCGCGCGTGCCGTCGACGATCAGCAGGTCGTCCTCGTGCACCAGCGGCCGCGCGTGATGGAGTCCGACCACGGCGGGGATCGCCAGGCTGCGCGCGACGATGGCGGTGTGGGAGGTGGCGCCGCCGAGGTCGGTGACGAAGCCGCCGATCTTCAGGGTCTTGAACTGGATGGTGTCGGCGGGCGAAAGATCGTGGGCGACGACGATCAGCGGTTCGTCGGTGGCGCGCCGGGCGAGCCGCCGCTGCTTGCCCATCAGCGCCTTCAGCACGCGCTCGACGACCTGGACGACGTCGTGCTTGCGTTCGCGCAGGTAGCTGTCCTCGATCTCGTCGAACTGGGCGACGAGTTCCTCCATCTGCTGCACCAGCGCCCACTCGGCGTTGCAGCGGCGCGTGCGGATCAGGTCCTTGGGCAGTTCGGCGAGCAGCGGATCGTCGAGGATCATGGTGTGGATATCGACGAAGGCCGACAGCTCCGACGGCGAGCCGGGCAGCACCGCCTCCTTGCGCAGGGCCTCCAGATCGGTTCTGACCACGGCGAAGGCCTTGTCGAAGCGTTCGATTTCGCCCGGAATCGAACGTTCGCGCAACTGGTAGTGCGCCACTTCGAGCGTTGCATGGGAAACCAGGTGTGCCCGGCCGATGGCGATGCCGGAGGAAACCGCGAGGCCGTGCAGGGAGAAGGTCATTCGCCCTCGCCGAAACGGTCGGCGATCAGCGCCACCAGCGCCGCGAGCGCCTCTTCGGCGCGTTCGCCCTCGCAGTCGACGACGACGCGCGAGCCCTTGCCGGCGGCGAGCATCATCACGCCCATGATGCTCTTGGCATTGATGCGGCGGCCGTTGCGCTCCATCCAGACTTCGCAGGGAAAAGAGCCGGCGAGCTGGGTGAGCTTGGCCGAGGCGCGCGCATGCAGGCCCAGCTTGTTGACGATTTCGGCTTCGGCTTTCGGCATGGCGGCTTTGCGGTTTTCTAGTGGTTGTGCATGTTGACGACGCCGTCGCGGCCGCCGGACACGGCGCGGGTCAGCAGCGTGTTCATGTCCTTGTCGCGATAGGTCAGCGCGCGCAGCAGCATCGGCAGGTTGACGCCGGCCACGCCTTCGATGCGGCCGGGCTGCAACAGTTTCAGGGCGATATTCGCCGGCGTGGCGCCGTAGATGTCGGTCAGCACCAGCACTCCGTCGCCGGTGTCGACGATCTCAAGCAGTTGCTGCGCCAGGGGCAGCACGTCGAGCGGGTCGTCCTGCAGGGCGACGCCGAGCTGGACGATCTGCGGCGGCCGCTTGTTCAGCACGTGGCAGGCGCACTGAATCAGGGATTCGCCGTAGGTGGTGTGGGTGACGAGGAAAAGACCGATCATTCGTGGAGGCTCCGATGACGGACGATTCTACCGGAATCGCTCACGATCCCGGCCCCATCGTCAGACGCGGGCGCAGTTCGTCCGTGACCTCGACTTTCCCCGCCGCGTCGACGCGCAGCACATGCGTGATGCCGAGCTTTTGCGCCATGTCGCGCCAGCCGGCGCCGGCAATGAAAATGGGTTTGCTCGCCCAGTCCGACCACATGCCGGCCCGGGGCCGCGGCGTGATCAGGACGGTGACGGCCTGCGAGCCGGCGGCCGGCTGGCCGCTGCGCGGGTCGAGCAGATGGCTGTAGCGGCGGCCGTCGAGTTCGAAGTAGCGCTGGTAGTCGCCCGAGGTGCCGATGGCTTCGCCGTCCTTGAGGTCGAGCGTCGCCAGCGGCGTCGTCGCGCGCGGGCTCTGGATGCCGACGCGCCAGGGCGCGCCGCCTTTCGAACCGAGCGCCATGACGTTGCCACCGATGTTGACCAGGGCATTGGAGATGCCGTAGCGCCAGAGAATGTCGATGGCGTGGTCGAGCGCGACGCCCTTCAGGTAGCCGCCGAAATCCAGCGCCACGGCCGGATTCCCGCTGGAGACCGTGTTGCCGGTTATCGTCAGGTCGGCGATCGACGGTCTGGCCTTGACCAGTTTGGCGAGCGCGGCCGGGTCGGGCAACTGGGCGCGGAAGCTGTCGTCGTGGAAGCCCCACAGCTTGACCAGGGCGCCGACGCCGGGATCGAACAGGTGGTCGCCGCGCGCCGAGAATTCCTGCGCTTCGCGCGCGAACTGCGCCAGTTCGGGCGCCACTTCGTGGCGGCGTCCGGCGGCGATGGCGTCGTTCAGCGCCGTCAGTTCGGAAGGCTGCCAGGCGTGATAGGTGCGGTGCAGGCGGTCGAACTCGCGCAGCACCTCGGCGACCGCCTCGCGCGCCTTGTCCGCCGGTTCGCCCCAGACCAGTACTTCGACGCGCGTGCCGAAGACATAGGATTCCTGCGAGTGGATCTTGGGTGCCGGCTGGCAGGCCGCCAGCAGCAGCGCAGCCAGTATCAGAAATCGGCGCATGTTGCTTCCAGCTTGATGATGAAGTGTTCCGCCACGTCGTAGCCGGTCTGCTGCGCGATTTCGACGAAGCAGGTGGGACTGGTGACGTTGATCTCGGTGAGGCAGTCGCCGATGACGTCGAGGCCGACCAGCAGCAGTCCGCGCGACCAGAGCAGCGGGCCGATGGCGGCGGCGATTTCGCGGTCGCGGTCCGAGAGCGGCTGGGCGCGGCCGGTGCCGCCGGCGGCCAGGTTGCCGCGCGACTCGCCGGGTTTGGGAATGCGCGCCAGGGCATACGGCACCGGTTCGCCGGCGATGACCAGGATGCGTTTGTCGCCCTGCGCGATCTCGGGCAGGAAGCGCTGCGCCATGATGGTGCGCGTGCCGCAGGCCGTCAGCGTTTCGACGATGACGTTGCGGTTGGGGTCGTCGTGACGGACGCGGAAGATGGAACTGCCGCCCATGCCGTCGAGCGGCTTGAGCACGCAATCGCGGATTTCGCCGATGAAGGCCTGGATCTCCTCCGCGTCGCGGGCGATCAGCGTGGTCGCCGTGAACTGCGGGAATTCGGCGATGGCGACTTTCTCGGAATGGTCGCGGATGGCGCGCGGCCGGTTGAAAATGCGCGCCCCCTCGGCTTCGGCGCGTTCGAGCAGCCAGGTGGCGGCGATGTACTCGAAGTCGAAGGGCGGGTCCTGGCGCATCAGCACGGCGTCGAAGTCGCGCAGCGCGAGCGTGCGTTCCTCGGCGGCGACATACCAGCGCGCATCGTCGGCCTGCGGGTCGATGCGCAGGGCGCGGCCGCGGGTCAGGCCTTCGCGCCAGGCCAGCGACTCGCGCTGCAGCGTCCAGCATTCGTGGCCGCGCCGCGCCGCCGTGCGCATCATGGCGACGCTCGTATCCTTGTATGCCTTGAGGCCGTCGAGCGGGTCGACGATGAAGGCCAGGCGCATCAGGATTGCGGAGCGCTGCGCTCCAGCTCCAGCGAGGCCGCCAGCAAGGCCAGCCGCGCCACCACGCCGTAGGCGTAGAAGCGGTTCGGCGGCGCATCCGGTGCCTGGCAGGCATCGGGCAGCAGGCAGCCGGTCTCGAACGCCAGCGGCTTGAACTGCATGCCGGGAGCATTGAGGTTCTCGTCGCGGCCGCGCGCGGTGTTCACGCGGTAGAAGCCGCCGACGACATAGCGGTCGATCATGTAAACGACCGGTTCGGCGTTGCCTTCATCGACGGTTTCGAAAGTCGGCACGCCTTCCTGGATGATGACCTCGGTCACCTGCATGCCTTCCTTGACCACCGCCATCTTGTTGCGCTGCTTGCGGTTGAGG
>CAZWFC010000109.1:0-9796 GCA_964632965.1 uncultured Rhodocyclaceae bacterium | reverse complement strand
TAGTAGGCGTAGTCGACGTTCGGGTGGTTCGGGTGCAGGCGGATGAAGCGGTCGCAGGCGGCGACGGCCGATGCCTTCTCCTCCTGCTTGTAGTAGGCGTAGGCGACTTCGAGCTGGGCTTGCTGGGCAAAGCGGCCGTAGGGATAGCGGGCTTCGAGCTTTTCGAAGAACTTGATCGCCTTGTCGTAGGCGCCGTCCGACATCGCTCCCTTGGCTTCGGAATAGAGCTTGTTAGCGGACCAGCCGGTGGTCTCGTCGATCTCTTCGGGCAGCAGGCCGCAGCCGGAGGCGAAGAGGGCAAGGAGCAGGGCCAGCAGAGAGGCTAAACTACGCATGATGAACGTCCCGCAATCGAATCCGGCCGATTATAGCGCAGCGCCGGGCGCCGCCCTTCCCGCCGATGCCGCCGTCGCCATTCCGCCGGAATGCGCTGGAATGCGCATCGACGCGGCGCTGGCGCGCGTCTTTCCCGAGCATTCGCGCAGCCGGCTCCAGGCCTGGCTGAAGGAAGGCCGCGTGCGCGTCGACGGCGCCCCGGCCGACGCCAAGCGCAAGGTCTGGGGCGGCGAGCGCATTGCCATGGCGGTGCCGGCGGCGCCGGCGGAAACTTCGCAGCTGGCCGAGGACATCGCCCTCGATGTGATGTACGAGGATGCGCATCTGCTGGTCATCGACAAGCCCGCCGGGCTGGTCGTCCATCCGGGCAGCGGCAACTGGTCGGGCACGCTGATGAACGCCTTGTTGCACCATGCGCCGCAACTGGCGCAGATTCCGCGTGCCGGCATCGTCCATCGCCTCGACAAGGACACCAGCGGCCTGCTGGTGGTCGCCAAGACGCTGGCGGCGCAGACCGATCTGGTGCGCCAGTTGCAGGCGCGCAGCGTCAAGCGTCACTATCTGGCCCTGGTGTTGGGCCACGTGGCCGGCGACGGTGTCGTCGATGCGCCGATCGGCCGCCATCCGGTGCAGCGCACGAAGATGGCCGTCGTCGGCGGCGGCCGCGAGGCGCGCACCCACTACGCCGTGCGCGAGCGCTTCGGCCGCGCCACGCTGGTCGAATGCCGGCTCGAAACCGGCCGCACCCACCAGATCCGCGTGCATCTGACGTCGCTCGGCCATCCGCTCGCCGGCGATCCCGTCTATGGCCGCAACAAATCCGGCGACGCGCGGCTCGACGCCTTTCCGCGCCAGGCGCTGCATGCTTGGCGGCTGGCGCTGATCCATCCCGACAGCGGCTTGGAAATGAGCTGGGAGTCGCCGTTGCCGCAGGACATGGCCGACCTGTTGGCGGCCTTGCGCGATGCCTGATATCGCGCCTGCGCCGGCAGGCGATCCCCCAGTCGCGAAACCGACGCTCGAAGAGCGGTACCTGATCGTTCCCGACTGGCCGGCGCCGCCTAACGTCGGGGCGCTGGCGACGACGCGGGGCGGCGGTTGCAGCGCGGCGCCTTACGACAGCCTCAATCTCGGCACGCATGTCGGCGACGATGACGGCGCCGTGGCCGCCAACCGCCGCTTGTTGCGCGAGCGGCTGTCTGCTGCGCCGCGCTGGCTGAGCCAGGTGCATGGCCTGCATTGCGTCGATGTCGCCGCGGTTGACGATGGCGTCGAGGCCGATGCGGGCTTCTCGCGCACGTCACGCCATGCCTGCGCCGTGCTGACGGCCGACTGCCTGCCGGTGCTGCTCTGCGACGAGGCCGGCACGGTCGTCGCGGCGGCCCATGCCGGCTGGCGCGGGCTGGCGTCCGGGGTGATCGAGGCGACCGTGGCGGCAATGCGGGTTCCCGCACCGCGGCTGATGGCCTGGCTCGGTCCGGCCATCGGTCCGGGCGCTTTCGAGGTCGGCGACGAGGTCCGGGCGGCTTTCCTCGCCGCCGATGCCGCCACGGCGGCGGCATTTGTTCCGCATGGGCCAGGCAAGTGGCTCTGCGACCTGTACGCGCTGGCGCGCCGGCGGCTGGCCCGGCTTGGCGTCGAGCGGGTCAGCGGCGGCGGGTTTTGCACCCATGCCGACAGCGGGCGATTTTTTTCCTATCGCCGCGACGGCGTCACCGGCCGCATGGCCACGCTGGTGTGGCTCGCGTCCGATTGAAACCATCGCCGACCCTTGGCGCGGTCGGCCTGCCCGTATAATCCCCTGCTTATGTCCATACTTTCCTGGATTCTCGTCATGTCGCTCGTCGGCGGCACCCTGTCGGTGCTGGCGGCGGCGTTGTTCGCCTTTTCGGCACGGACCGCCTGGGTGCCGATGCTCATCAGCTACGCCATCGGCGCGCTGCTGGGGGCCGCGTTCCTGGAGGTGCTGCCGCATGCCATCATCTCCAGCGGCGACGCCAGCGCCAGCGGCGCGACGATACTCGCCGGCATTCTCGGTTTCTTCGTCCTCGAAAAACTGGTGCTCTGGCGCCATTGCCACATCGAGTCCTGCGAAGGACACGAGCCCCACGCCCATTCCCATGGCGCCGGTCACGACTACGGCCGCAGCGGGCTGCTGATCCTCGTCGGCGACACTTTCCACAACTTCGTCGATGGCGTGCTGATCGCCGCCGCCTTCATGGAGGATGTGCGCCTGGGCATCGTCACGGCGGTGGCCATCATCGCCCACGAGATTCCGCAGGAGGTCGGCGATTTCGTGATCCTGCTGCATTCCGGCTATTCGAAGAGCCGGGCGCTGGCCTTCAACCTGCTCTCCAGTTTTGCCACGCTGGTCGGCGGCATGCTCGCCTATTTCACGCTGTCCGGCGCCCAGGGCGCGGTGCCGGTGATGCTCTCGCTGGCCGCAGCCAGCATGATCTACGTCGCCGTGGCCGACCTGATTCCCGGCCTGCACAAGCGCCGGGAAATCGGCGCCACGGTGCAGCAGGTCCTACTTATCCTGCTGGGTATCGGCACCATCGCCGTCACCCACTGGATTGTCGATCGGGTGGCCGGATAGGCGCCGCCTGCGGCGCGTCGGCATGCCGAATATCCACAGCAGCAGCGCCAGCGGCGCCGCCCCGTAGAACACGAAAGTCAGCACCCCGGCCATGACGCTGGTTTCCGTCATGGCCATCAGGATGGTGATGTAGAGCCAGCCGATTGCAACGATATACATGCCACCATTGTAGGCGGTCGGAGTTCATTGACACTGCAATTGGTGCAGTGCAGAATCGCACAGTTACCAGAGGAGTCGCGGATGTCTGCCACACAAGATCCCAATTCGGCCGCCCTGCAGGCCATGTTCCAGGCGGGGCAGTCGTTTGCCCAGGGCTTTACGCAGTTCCTGTCCCACCAGCAGGCCGCGATGCAGAATGCCGCCGCACAGACCAAGCCGCCCGCCGGGGCGATACCGGGCGCATGGGCACCCGAATCCGAGGAAATGGCGGCGCTGCAAAAACAGTGGGCCGAACGCCAGTCCCAGCTCTGGCAGGCCATGCTCGGCCGCAAGCCCGGCGCCGAAGGGCCGGTCGTGGCCCAGCCCGCCGCCGGCGACCGGCGCTTCGACCATCCGGCGTGGGCCGAGAGCCCGATTTACGATTACCTGCGCCAGGCCTATCTGATCAACGCCGAGTACCTGACGAAAATGACGGAAGCGGCGCCGGTGTCCGAGGGCCTGTCGAAAGGCCGCATGCGCTTCCTGACGCGCCAGTACATCGATGCGATGGCGCCGTCGAATTTCGCCGCGACCAATCCCGAATTCGTCAAAAAGGCGCTGGAAACCAAGGGCGAGAGCATCCGCCAGGGCATCCAGAACCTCGTCGGCGACCTCGAAAAGGGCCGCATCTCGATGACCGACGACACGGCTTTCGAAGTGGGGACCAACCTGGCCATCACGCCGGGCGCGGTCGTCTATGAAAACGAACTCATGCAGTTGATCCAGTATTCGCCGCTGACGGACAAGGTCGCCAAACGCCCCTTCGTCATGGTGCCGCCCTGCATCAACAAGTTCTACATCCTCGACCTGCAGCCGGAAAATTCCTACGTCCGCTACGTGGTGGAGCAGGGCCACACGGTGTTCCTCGTTTCCTGGCGCAACGTCAAGGCCGATCTCGGCCACAAGACCTGGGACGACTACATCGAGGAAGGTCCGCTGACGGCCTTCAAGGTGGCGCAGGAGATTTGCAAGGTCGACCAGGTCAATGCGCTGGGCTTTTGCGTCGGCGGCACCATCATCTCCTCGGCGCTGGCCGTGGCGGCGGCGCGCGGTGAAAAGCCGGTCGCGTCGCTGACCTTGCTGACCACGCTGCTCGACTTCTCCGATCCGGGCGAACTCGGCTGCTTCATCGACGAAGCCTCGGTGGTTTCGCGCGAGAACACCATCGGCAAGGGCGGCCTGCTCAAGGGCAAGGAACTGTCGTCGGTATTCTCGTCCCTGCGCGCCAACGACCTGATCTGGCAGTACGTCGTCGGCAACTACCTGAAGGGCAGCAAGCCGACGGCTTTCGACCTGCTCTACTGGAATTCGGATTCGACCAATCTGCCGGGTCCCTTCCTCGCCTACTACCTGCGCAACATGTATCTGGAGAACAACCTGCGCGTGCCGGGCAAGCTGTCCATGTGCGGCGTCAAGGCCGACCTCGGCCGCGTCGACATGCCGGTGTTCATCCTCGCCACGCGCGAGGACCATATCGTGCCGTGGCAGTCGTCCTATCTCGGCCGCACCCATCTGGGCGGCGAGACGACCTTCGTGCTCGGCGCCTCGGGCCACATCGCCGGCGTCATCAACCCGGCGGCCAAGAACAAGCGCAGCCACTGGGTGGGCGACAGCAAGACCGCCAACCCCGAGGAGTGGCTGGCGACCGCCAGCGAAGTCAAGGGCAGCTGGTGGCCGCTGTGGGCCGAGTGGCTCAAGCGTTACGCCGGCGGCGAAGTCGCCGCTCGCGGTCGATTGGGCAACAAGACCCATGCGCCGACGGAGCCGGCGCCCGGCCGTTACGTCAAAGAAAAAGCATAACTAGAAAATCCATTACAACCCACGGAGGAGTGGAGACATGCAAAGAGTAGCGCTGGTAACCGGAGGCATGGGCGGCTTGGGCGAGGCGATCTGCATCAAGCTCGCGGCATTGGGCGACAGGGTGGTGACGACCTACAGCCCCAACAACACCAAGGCGCAGGAATGGCTGCGCAAGATGAACGACATGGGCTACGGCTTCAAGGGCTATCCCTGCGATGTCACCGATTACGAGTCGGCCCGCGCCTGCGTTGCCCAAGTGACGCAGGACATGGGGCCGGTCGACGTGCTGGTGAACAATGCCGGCATCACCCGCGACATGACGTTCAAAAAGATGACCAAGGCCGACTGGGACGCGGTGATCCACACCAACCTCGACTCGGTTTTCAACATGACCAAGCAGGTCATGGACGGCATGGTCGAGCGCGGCTGGGGCCGCGTCATCAATATTTCATCGGTGAATGGTACAAAGGGCGCGTTCGGCCAGACCAACTATTCCGCCGCCAAGGCCGGCATGCACGGCTTCACCAAGTCGCTGGCGCTCGAAGTCGCCAAGAAGGGCGTCACCGTCAACACCATTTCGCCGGGATACATCGGCACCAAGATGGTCATGGCGATTCCGCAAGATGTCCTCGAAAGCAAGATCCTGCCGCTGATTCCGCAGGCGCGGCTGGGCAAGCCCGAGGAGGTCGCCGGACTCGTCGCCTATCTTGCCTCGGAGGAGGCGGCGTTCGTCACTGGCGCCAACATTTCCATCAACGGCGGTCAGCACATGTTCTGAGCGCTGCCGACGGATAACTTCAATAACGACACACAGGGAAAGGAAACACCATGACTCAACGCGTAGCTTTCGTCACCGGCGCCATGGGCGGCCTCGGAACTGCCATTTGCCAGGCTTTCGCCAAGGACGGCTACAAGGTTGTCGCTGCCTATCACCCGCAGTTCGACAACAAGGACGAGTGGCTGAAGGAACAGGAAGCCGCCGGCTTCAAGGAATTCGTCTGCGTCGCCGGCGACGTCGCCGACCTGGCCTCCTGCCAGGCGATGGCCGTCGAAGCCGAAGCCAAGGCCGGTCCGGTCGACATCCTGGTGAACAACGCCGGCATCACCCGCGACAAGTTCTTCGCCAAGATGGAGAAGGACCAGTGGGAAGCCGTCATCTCCACCAACCTTTCCAGCCTGTTCAACGTGACCAAGCAGTTCTCCGTCAAGATGGCCGAGCGCGGCTGGGGCCGCATCATCAACATCTCTTCGGTCAACGGCGTCAAGGGCCAGGGCGGCCAGACCAACTACTCCGCCGCCAAGGCCGGCGTCATCGGTTTCACCAAGGCGCTGGCGCAGGAAATGGCCACCAAGGGCGTGACGGTGAATGCCATCGCCCCGGGCTATGTCGCCACCAAGATGGTCATGGCGATCCGCGAGGACATCCTCAAGAGCATCGTCGACACCATTCCGATGAAGCGCCTGGCCAAGCCGGAAGAAATGGGCGCGCTGTGCTCCTATCTCGCCTCCGACCTGGCCGGCTACATGACCGGCGCCACGCTCAACATCAACGGCGGCCTGTACTTCCAGTAACATAAAACAAATTGGCATGTGCCTCCCGCTGCGGCGGGTGGCCTTGCCGCAAGGGAGGAGACAAAGCATGGCCGTACCCGTTCGCCTGATCAAGAAGTACCCGAACCGCCGCCTTTACGATACCCGCACCAGCACCTACATCACGCTGGCCGACGTCAAGGATCTCGTATTGCAGCACGAGGTCTTCCAGGTCGTCGACGCCAAGTCCGGCGACGACCTCACGCGCAGCATCCTGCTGCAGATCATTCTCGAAGAGGAAGCCGGCGGTGCGCCGATGTTCACTTCCGACCTGCTGTCGCAGATGATCCGTTTCTACGGCAATGCCATGCAGGGCATGATGGGTAACTACCTTGAGAACAACATCAAGGCCTTCACCGACATGCAGAACAAGCTCCAGGAGCAGGCGCGCGCCCTCTACGGCGACAACACCTCGATGAACAAGGACCTCTGGGCCCAGTTCCTCAGTTTCCAGGGGCCGGCGATGCAAAGCATGATGTCCGCCTACGTCGAACAGAGCCGCAACATGTTCCAGCAGATGCAGGACAGTCTCCAGGACCAGACGCGCAAGATGTTCACCGGGCTCAAGTTCCCCGGTTTCCCGCCCGGCCAGACTCCCGGCCACGGCGAAGAAAAGAAATGAGCGGCCGCGCTCCGCGCGCCGCCGCCGCTCCCTCGCCCGCCCGCAGCAAGAAGACGAAGCCCCCGACCGTCGGCTTCGTCTCTCTGGGCTGCCCGAAAGCCACTTCCGATTCCGAACAGATCCTGACGCGCATGCGCGCCGAGGGCTATGAGATTTCAGGCAGCTACAAGGGAGCCGACCTCGTCGTCGTCAACACCTGCGGTTTCATCGACGCCGCCGTCGCCGAGTCGCTCGACGCCATCGGCGAGGCCCTGGCCGAGAACGGCAAGGTCATCGTCACCGGCTGCCTCGGCGCCAAGGGCGACATCGTGCGCCGGACGCATCCGAAGGTGCTGGCCGTCACCGGCCCGCATGCGGCGCAGGAGGTGATGGAGGCGGTGCATGCGGTGCTGCCGCCGCTGCACGACCCGTTCGTCGATCTGGTGCCCGCCCAGGGCATCCGCCTGACGCCGGCGCATTACGCCTATCTGAAGATTTCCGAAGGCTGCAACCACCGTTGCAGCTTCTGCATCATTCCCGCGCTGCGCGGCGATCTCGTCAGCCGGCCGGTCGGCGAAGTCATGCACGAGGCCGAGGCGCTGGCCAATGCCGGCGTGCGCGAACTGCTGGTGATCTCGCAGGACACCAGCGCCTACGGCGTCGACGTCAAGTACCGCACCGGCTTCTGGGAAGGCCGTCCGCTGAAGACGCGCCTGTTCGAGCTTTGCCAGGCGCTCGGTGAACTCGGCGTCTGGGTGCGGTTGCATTACGTCTACCCGTATCCGAACGTCGACGACCTGATGCCGCTGATGGCGGCGGGCAAGATACTGCCCTACCTCGACGCGCCCTTCCAGCATGCGAGCGGACGCATCCTCAAGCTCATGAAGCGTCCGGCCTCGGCCGAGAAGGTGCTCGACCGCATCGCCGAGTGGCGCCGCGCCGTGCCCGACCTGGCGATACGTTCGACCTTCATCACCGGCTTTCCCGGCGAGACCGAGGCCGAATTCAACGAACTGCTCGACTTCCTCGACGAAGCCCAGCTCGACCGCGTCGGCGCCTTCGCCTATTCGCCGGTCGAGGGTGCGGCCGCCAACGAGCTGCCCGGCGCGCTGCCGGAAGAAGTGCGCGAGGAGCGCCGCATGCGCCTGATGCAGCACCAGGAAGACATCAGCACGCAGCGGCTCGAAGCGAAGATCGGCCGAACGCTGACGGTGCTGGTCGACGATGTCGATGAAGAGGGCGCGCTGGCGCGCTCGACGGCCGATGCGCCCGAGATCGACGGCCTCGTCTATGTCACCGACGGCCACGATCTGGCGATCGGCGAGTTCGCCGAAGTCACCGTTACCGACTGCGACGTTCACGACCTTTACGCGCGGGTGGTGTGAGCGCGATGGCCAGGCCGCGCATCGGACTCGTCCTCGGTTCCGGTTCGGCGCGCGGCTGGGCGCATATCGGCGTCATCCGCGCGCTCGCCGCCGCCGGCATCGTGCCGGACATGGTCTGCGGCTGCTCGATCGGCGCGCTGGTCGGCGCCGCCCATGCCGGAGGCGAACTCGACAAGCTCGAAGGCTGGGTGCGCGGCCTCGCCTGGCAGGACGTGCTGGGCCTCATGGACATCTCGTTGAACGGCGGTCTGCTGAAGGGCGAGAAGCTGATGGCCTTCTTCGAGCGGCATTTCGTCGACCGCGGCATCGCGGCGCTGCCGCTGCCTTTTGCCTGCGTCGCCACCGATCTGGCGACGGGACGTGAAATCTGGCTGCGCGAGGGTTCGGTGGCGGCGGCCGTGCGTGCTTCCGCCGCCTTGCCGGGCCTGTTCGCCCCGGTGCTGCGCGACGGCCGTCTGCTGGTCGATGGCGGGCTGGTGAACCCGGTGCCGGTGTCGCTCGCCCGCGCCATGGGGGCCGACATCGTCATCGCCGTGGACCTCGGCTCCGACATCGTCGGCAGCACGCTGCGCAACGGCGCGGAGAACGGTGCCGCGGTACCGAGCTGGAAGAACCGCCTGTTGAGCCATTTCGGCTTGGCCCGCGACGGCGACATCCCAAACCTGTCGAGCGTGCTGGCCGCCAGCCTGCACATCATGCAGGCACGCATCGCCAGAAGCCGCCTCGCCGGCGAACCCGCCGACGTGCTGCTGTCGCCGCGTCTCGCGCACCTGGCGCCGATGGATTACCATCGCGCCGAGGAGGCCATCGCCGAAGGCCGCGCCGCCGTCGAGCGCATGCGGCCGGCCCTGGAATACGCACTTACCATATGAGCACCCTGATCGAAGCGCTGCAAGCCGCCATCGGCATGCCCCATGTTCTCACCGCCGCCGCGGATGTCGCGCCGTATCTGCGCGACTGGCGCGGCCGCTACCAGGGCGCGGCGCTGTGCGTCGTCCGGCCCGGATCGACGGAGGAGGTTGCCGCCGTGGTGAAGCTCTGCGCCGTTGCCGGCGCCGCCATCGTCCCGCAGGGCGGCAACACCGGACTGTGCGGCGGCGCCACGCCGTGCGGCACTGCCGAGGTGGTGGTGAGCCTGACGCGCCTCAAGCGCATCCGCGCCGTCGATGCCGCCAACAACACCATCACGGTGGACGCCGGTTGCACGCTGCTGGAAGTGCAGGAGGCCGCCGCGGCGGCCGACCGGCTGTTCCCGCTGTCGCTCGCCGCCGAAGGCACGGCGACCAT
>CAZWFC010000108.1:0-10266 GCA_964632965.1 uncultured Rhodocyclaceae bacterium | reverse complement strand
ATCGACGCCGACCTCAACGCCGGCCTGATCGGCGAGGACGAAGCCAGGAAGCGGCGCTCGAACATCGCCGACGAAGCGGACTTCTACGGTTCGATGGACGGTGCGTCGAAATTCGTCCGCGGCGATGCGATCGCCGGCATCCTGATCCTGCTCATCAACGTCATCGGCGGCCTCATCGTCGGCGTTCTCCAGCACGACATGGAAGTCGGCCAGGCGGCCAAGAACTACACGCTGCTGACCATCGGCGACGGCCTCGTCGCGCAGATCCCGGCGCTCATCATTTCGACGGCCGCCGGTCTGGTGGTCACGCGCGTCGGCGACGACGGCAAGGATATCGGCCAGCAGTTCGTCGGCCAGATCTTCGGCAATCCGATGGTCCTGCTGCTGACAGCCGCCATCCTCGGCATCCTCGGCCTGATTCCGGGCATGCCCAACCTGGTGTTCCTGTTGCTGGCGGCGACCATCGGTGCTTTGGGCTGGTGGACCATCGGTCGCAAGCAAACGGAAGCGGCGGAAAGCGCCGAAGCGCCGGCCCAGGCCGAAGAACCGCAGGACTCGCTGGAGGCGAGCTGGTCGGATGTCGCACCGGTCGATGTGCTGGGCCTGGAGGTCGGCTATCGCCTGATCCCCCTGGTCGACAAGGGACAGGACGGCGAATTGCTCAAGCGCATCCGCGGCCTGCGCAAGAAGTTCGCGCAGGAAGTCGGCTTTCTTTCCGCGCCCGTACATATCCGCGACAACCTGGAACTCAAGCCGAATGCCTACCGGATCACCCTGAAGGGTGTCGAGGTCGGCCAGGGCGAAGCGAATCCGGGCATGTTCCTGGCGATCAATCCCGGCCGCGTGTCGGGACAACTGCCCGGCGCGGTCACCAAGGACCCGGCCTTCGGCCTGCCGGCGATCTGGATCGAACCCGGCCTGCGCGACCAAGCGCATGTGCTCGGCTACACCGTCGTCGACGCCGGCACGGTGGTCGCCACTCATCTCAACCACGTCATCCTTTCGCATGCCCCGGAGCTGCTGGGCCGCCAGGAGACCCAGGCTCTCCTCGATCACATCGCGAAGGATGCGCCCAAGCTGGTCGAGGACCTGACGCCGAAGCAGCTGTCGCTCTCGGCAGTGCAACGCGTGCTGCAGAACCTGCTCGAAGAAGGTGTCAACATCCGCGACATGCGCAGCATCATCGAGACCCTGGCGGAGCATGCGCCGCGCACGCAGGACCCGACCGAACTGACTTCCCAGGTGCGCATCGGACTGGGCCGCGCCATCGTCCAGCAGCTCTACCCGGGCAACGCCGAAATCCAGGTCATGGCGCTGGAGCCGAGCCTGGAGCGTCTGCTCGGCCAGGCCGTGCAGGGCGGCGCCGGTGCTTCCGGCACTTCCGGCATCGAGCCGGGGTTGACGGAAACGCTGCTGCGCGAAACCGCAGCCGCGGCGCAGCGCCAGGAGGAAATCGGCCTGCCGGCGGTGCTGCTGGTGCCGGGCCACCTGCGCTGGCTGCTGTCGCGCTTCCTGCGCCGCGCCTGGCCGAATCTCAAGGTGCTCGCCAATGCCGAAATTCCCGAGTCCCGCACGATCAGGATGACTACGATCATCGGAGCCAAACAATGACCACGCGACCTGAAACGAAGGTGTCGATATGACCGTAAAACGCTATTTTGCCGAGACTGCACGCGAATGCCTGCGCCGCGTGAAGCTGGAACTCGGGCCGGATGCCATCGTCGTATCGAATCGGGCCGTCGATGGCGGCGTCGAAATCATGGCGATGTCCTCGGACAGCCTGAACGAGCTGTCGCAGCAGACTGCGCCGCGAACGCCGGCCCCGGCACCCGCTCCAGTGCGGCTCGACCCGCGTGCCGACCTGCGCACGGCGGCCCGTCCCGCCGCGCCGCGGCCCGCACCGGCGCCCCGGATGGAGACCATGGCCAGCGACGAGGACGACTACACCGTCAGCCTTTCGTCCAAGGCGCGTTCGCCGTTCCAGGCGTGGCAGCCGCAGGCACAGGCGCAGCAAAGCGCGCCGCAGGCGCCCCGCCGCCAGGCCGAGGAACGTCCGGCGCTGCGTCCGTTGCCGCCGCGCAACGACAAGGCGGTGCCGACGCGCGAGCAGGTCGCTGCAACGCTCCAGCGCGCCACCGGCGAGGCGGAGACCAGCGAGCAGTCCAATCCCCAGGTCGTCCAGTTGATGGCCGAAATGCAGACCATCAAGGCCATGCTTGAGCGGCAGCTGGCGGGCTTCGCCTGGGGCGAGATGTCGCGCCAGACCCCGGCCAAGGCCTTGCTGCTCGCGGA
This sequence comes from uncultured Rhodocyclaceae bacterium, assembly GCA_964632965.1. Taxonomy (GTDB): domain Bacteria; phylum Pseudomonadota; class Gammaproteobacteria; order Burkholderiales; family Rhodocyclaceae; genus Nitricoxidireducens. The sequence continues at coordinate 7,974 of CAZWFC010000108.1, read as the reverse complement.
AATGCTCGAAGCCGGATTCTCCAGCGTCCTGGCGCGTCGGCTGTCCGACGAGATGCCGTCCGAGTTGTCGGCCGACGACGGACGCAAGTGGCTGAAGAGCAGCGTCAACCGCCGCCTGCGCACGCTGACCAACGAAAACGACATCATCGACCGCGGCGGCGTCTTCGCCGTCGTCGGACCGACCGGCGTCGGCAAGACCACAACCACGGCCAAGCTCGCCGCGCGCTGCGTCGTGCGCTACGGCGCCGACCGCGTCGCGCTGCTGACCACGGACGGCTATCGTATCGGCGCGCACGAGCAACTGCGCATCTACGGCCGCATACTCGGCGTTCCCGTGCATATCGTGCGCGACAGCGAAGACCTGCGCCGCACGCTTTCCGACCTGCGCGACAAGCACATGGTCCTGATCGACACCGTCGGCATGAGCCAGCGCGACCGCATGGTCGCCGAGCAGGCGGCGATGCTGATGCGCGCCGGCGAAGTGAGCCGTCTGTTGCTGCTCAACGCCACCGTGCGCGGCGATACGCTCGACGACGTCATCCGCGCCTATGCCGGAGAGAATCTTGCCGGCTGCATCCTGACCAAGGTCGACGAAGCGGCTTCCCTCGCTCCCGCGCTCGACGCCGTGGTGCGCCACGGCCTGCTGCTGGCCTATGTCGCCAACGGCCAGCGCGTTCCCGAGGACCTGCACCTGCCGAACCGCAACTACCTGTTGCACCGTGCCTTCAAGCAGCCGGCGGAGACCTCGCCGCATCGTTTGCGCGAGGAAGAGGTCGGGCTGGTCATGGCGCCGCGCGGCATCGAGCCGATGGGGGCCTCACTTGTCTGAAGCGGTAGCCATCGACCTTTCCGGCGACCAGGCTGCCGGCTTGCGCCGTTTGTTCGGTACGCGCGCGCCGCAGGTGATCGCCTTCGCCTCGGGGCGCGAGTCCTGCGGCCGCACGACGCTGCTGGTGCAGACGGCAGCGGCGCTCGCCGCGGCTGGCCACGCCGTGGTCATCGTCGACGAAAATCCGGCGCCGAACAATGCCGTCTCCGCCTTCGGCCTGACGGCGCGCTACGACCTCATGCACGCGCTGCTCGGCGAGCGTTCGTTGCGCCAGGTGGCATTGGCCGCGGCGCCGCTGATCCAGATCGTCCCCGCCGCGCGCGCCGCGCGCGACCTCGATCACGCCGACGGGGCGGGAATGCGGCAACTGGCCTATTCCCTGCGCGAATTGCAGCGCGGCGCCGGCTTCGTTCTCATCGATTGCGCGACGCGGCGCGCCGGACACCTCTCGGCGCTGGCCCAGGCGGCGCGCCACCTGGCCGTGGTCGTGGCGGCCCATGGCAGCGCCATCACCCATGCCTACGCCCTCATCAAACACATGGCCCAGGAACGCGGCCGCGACGGCTTCCAGCTCGTCATCACGCGTGCTCGGTCGCGCGACGAAGCGCGCGCCATCTTCGACAACATGAAGCGCGTCGCCAGGGAACATCTGGGCGTGCGCCTCGACTTTCTCGGCGCCGCCATGGTGCCGGTAACGGAACATCTCGCCGATGCGCTCGTCACGCGTCTGCCGCCGAATCTCGACGACCCGGACGGCGACGGTTTCGTCTTCGGAATTCAGCAGGAAGCCGGATTGCACGTGCCGGTGTTATAGTCTCCTGCATCTGAAGGACAATACAGCCGCGATGTACACTGCCCAGGGCGCACTCGACAAGCAACAAGTCGTCACCCAATACGCTCCGCTAGTCAAGCGCATTGCCTACCACCTGATGGCCAAGCTGCCGGCCAGTGTCCAGGTCGAAGACTTGGTGCAGAACGGCATGCTCGGACTGCTCGACGCGATGGGGCGCTTCGAGGAGGGCTTGGGCGCGCAGTTCGAGACTTACGCGGTGCAGCGCATCCGTGGCGCCATGCTCGACGGTTTGCGCGAGAACGACTGGATGCCCCGCGGCGTGCGCCGCGAAATGCGCCGCATCGAAGCTGCCATCCAGCAACTCGAACACCAGAACGGACGGGCGCCGAGCGAACAGGAACTGGCCGACGCCCTCGGCATGCCGCTGGCGGACTATCAGAAGCTTCTGCAGGATGCACGGGGCCATCAGCTCGTTTATCTCGAAGATCTGACCGGCGGCGACGACGAGAACTATCTCGACCGCAATCTGGCCGGAACCGAACTCGATCCGCTGGCGGCACTCGAGGATGCCGATGTGCGCAAGGCCCTAGTCAAGGCGATCGAGAATCTGCCCGAGCGGGAAAAGCTGATGATGGCGCTGTATTACGACGAGGATCTCAACCTGCGGGAGATCGGCGAAGTACTCGGGGTGACGGAGTCGCGCGTCTGCCAGCTGCACAGCCAGGCTATCGCACGGCTGCGCGCCGCAGTCATCGGCGGCGAAGGCGACAGCGAAAAGCCGTTGACCAAGCGTCGCGGCCGACGGCCGAAAGTGGCGGCATAGGGGAGGCGGCGCGACGATGGACATCATCAGTTTTCTCGGACTCGTCCTCGGGCTTTCCGCCGTCCTCCTGGGGCAGGTCCTCGAAGGCGGGCACCTCGGATCGCTGGTGCAGCCGACGGCCTTCTTCATCGTCGTCGGCGGCACCGTCGGGGCGGTCATGCTGCAAAGCCCGGTGTCGGTGTTCGTGGCGGCGATGGGCATGGCGAAATGGGTGTTCTTCCCGCCGGTGCTGTCGAAGCGGCAGCTGATCGAACAGGTCGACAAATGGAGCCATATCGCCCGCAAGGAAGGCTTGCTGGCGCTGGAGGCGCAGGTGGCCCTGCTGAAGGACCCCTTCATGGCCAAGGGCTTGCAACTGCTGGTCGACGGTGCGGAGCCGGATCGTCTGCGCGACGTGCTCGAAGTCGAGATCGACTCCTATGAAGCGCAGATGAAAATGGGTGCCAAGGTGTGGGAATCCGCCGGCGGCTATGCGCCGACCATTGGCATCATCGGCGCCGTCATGGGGCTGATCCACGTCATGGAAAACCTTTCCGATCCCTCCAAGCTGGGGGCCGGCATCGCCGTCGCCTTCGTTGCCACCATCTACGGCGTCGGTTCCGCCAACCTGATTTTCCTGCCGGTCGGCAAGAAACTGCTGGCGAACATCACGCGCCTGGTGACGATGCGGGAGATGTTCGTCGATGGCCTGGTGGGCATCGCCAACGGCGACAATCCGCGCATCATCGAAAGCCGTCTGCAGGGTTACGTTGTCTGAGAGCCCCGGATGGCGCGACGGCACAAAGAAGAAGAGCACGAAAATCACGAGCGCTGGCTCGTTTCGTACGCCGACTTCATTACCCTGCTGTTCGCCTTCTTCGTGGTGATGTACGCCATTTCCCAGGTGAACGAAGGCAAGTACCGCGTCCTGTCCGACACGCTCGCCTCGGCTTTCCGCACGACCCCCGGGAATTCCGCCGGGGCCATGGTCGCCGTCAATCCCAACGCACCGATGCCGATCGCCATTCCGATCCGCAAGGCACAACCCAACGTCAAGACCGACGAAAAGCTCACCCAGAACAAGGAACGTCTGCGCAACATGGCCAAGGAGCTTGCCCAAGTGCTTTCGCCGCTGGTGAAGGAAGGGCAGGTCCGCATTACCGAGGGTGCACTGGGCATCACCATCGACATCAATGCGAATGTCCTGTTCGCACCGGGCGATGCGCGCCTCGGCGTGGAAGCCGTCAGGGCCCTGGTGGCGGTGGCGCAGATCATGGCGCCGACGGATTTTCCGATTACGGTCGAAGGCCATACCGACAATACGCCGATCAGCACACCGCAGTTCCCGTCGAACTGGGAGCTTTCCGGGGTGCGCGCGTCGAGCGTGGTGCGTCTTTTCGTCGATTCAGGCGTCGATTCGCGCCGCATGACGGCGACCGGCTATGCCGACCAGCGGCCGATCGCCGATAACGCCACGGCCGAAGGCAAGGCGCGCAACCGCCGTGTCGCCATCATCATCGAATCGAGAATTCCGGACAATCCGGTCGAGTTGAATATCGCCCACTAACCAGCGTGGGTCGATACCCGGAACGAAGTCGGAGATGCGGGTCAGGCGCTGCCGAGCAGGCGTCCCGTGCTGCCGCCATGCTGCATGCCGTTCGCGTCGTAGGTCATGGCGCGGTCGGCCGCCGCCATCAGGGTGGCGAGGGCGCGCTGGTTGTGCTGGAAGTGCAGCGAGATGAGCTTGCCGTTGAGGATGTTCTGGTCGCGGGCCTGCGTCGCCAGTTCGAGCAGTCGTGCCCAGAGCTTTTCAGCCTGGCCGGACTTGTCTGCCAGCGACAGCCATTTGGCCATGCCGTCGCGTCCGGACGGCATGCCGCCGGATTTGAGGGCGGCTTCACGCCGCTCGACCAGCATGTTCAAATGTGCGGAGAATTTTCCCTTGCGTTCGACCAGAGCCAGCAGGGCGTCGAGGTTGGCGGCGACCAGCGCGGCCTCTTCCTCTTTCAGGATGGTGACGAATTCCTCAACCGTCCGAACTTCTTCGGCCAGTAGAGCGGTGATGGGTGGCGGGAGCGGGGCGGCTGCCAACTATCTTCAGCGCTTTCCCGACAGCATCTGGCGGACGTTATCCAGCAGGCCGTCGGCGATGCGTTCCGGATTGACCTTGAATCGTCCCTCGGAAATCGCCTGCTTGATCTCGGCCACGCGCTCGGCATTGAAGGCCGGGGCGGCGGCGACGCTGGCTTCGATTGCCTGCAGGCGCGCGGAAAGCGGCGAGATGGCGACCTCGACCTGGGGGCCCTGGGGGGCAACCGCAGGGCGTTGGGGAGCCGCCGGCGAACCGCCGTCGGCGATTTTTCCGACTGAACCGATGGCGCTATTGATCTTCACGGCGAATTCCTTTTTCTAATGAGTCACTAACCGCTATATCGGCCATCATGCCGGAAACTTGAGCCGCTTGAATAGCATAACAACATGGTGATTCTAATGTAAATCGACGCGTACATATACGCAAACGCCGTGCCACGGCTGCCCTAATAACATTCCTGGAAGCAAAACTAGTAGCCCACTTCGACCTGCCCCCCGGCGCGTGCGACCCCGCTGACGATCTGGCCGCTGTTGAGCCGCACCTGGGCGATCTGTCCTTCCGCGGCATTGTTCAGCGCCTTGCCATCGTTGGACACCTCGAACCCGGGTCCGCGGGAAACGACTTTCACGTTCTGTCCCTGCTGGATCACCATCGCCTGGCGCAGCATGTCGCTGCGCAAGGGCCGTCCGGCAGGGACCGGCATGGTGGCCGTTCGTCCCACCGCTTGCCGGGGATCGGTGAGGATGCCGCTCGGCAGGTCGGAGAGGTCGCCGCTCTGCAGGCCGAAATCCGGTTCGGTAATGATCTGGCCTTGCGCCAGCGGGCGCGCCGCGATCAGATAGTTTGCGACCACCTTGATATGCACCGGCACGAATACGCTCCAGCCGCCGTCCTGCGCGCAGCGTACCTTGACGCTGGTGCGTCCCCAAGCGCGGCTGCCGGGCGACTGGCTGACCTCGAACGCGGCACAGGGCGGCAGATTGTTGTTGGGATCGAGGCCGGACACGGTATAGCTGATCTGTCCCGGCAATCCCTTGGTCTGGATGCGCAGGTATTCCTCGACGGCCTTTTTTACCGCAGCCGGTTCCTGATGGGCGGCAACCGCCTGGGAGATCAGCAGGGCGACGAGAATGAACGGAAGCTTCATGATGGCGCCGATTTAATCACGTCCCGGACTCCCCTCATAGCAGGAAATGACGGCAAGAATTGCCGCTGCTGCCTTGCCGCCGGCCCCCGTCGCCGCATGCCGCCCAGCAATGGCGGCCTTGTATCGCTTGGCACGATTGCTGCTCATCGGTTGGGGAAACAAAAACTTGAGGCCCCCATGCTCGACCGCATCGACCGCGAATTCGCCTTCTCCCGCAATGCCCTGAACCTGAGGGCCTACCGGCAGGAGCTGCTCGCATCCAACATCGCCAATGCCGATACGCCGCACTACAAGGCGCGCGACATCGACTTCAAGTCGGCGCTGGGCAAGGTTGTGGCCGGCAAATCGCCGCAAGGCCCGCTGGAAATGGCAAAAACGGCGCAAGGACATCTGGGCGGCAACCAGACCAATCCGCTGGCTGCCCATACGCAGTATCGCAGCGAGTACCAAAGCGCGGTGGACGGCAATACGGTCAATATGGACATCGAACGCAGCGCCTTCGCCGAGAACTCCGTGCAGATGGAAGCGCTGCTCAACTTCATCAGCAGCGACCTCAAGAAGCTGCAGAGCGCCCTGTCGAGTCAGTGAGGTAAGCGCATATGTTCAACATCTTCGGTATCGCCGGCTCCGCCTTGACCGCACAGTCCGCGCGTCTCAACGCCGTCGCCAGCAACCTCGCCAATGCCGACAGCGCGGTCGGGGCCGACGGCAAGCCCTATCGCGCCAAGCAGGTCGTCTTCAAGGCCACGCAGGTCGAAGGCGGTGGCCTGGGCGTGCGCGCCTCGCAGGTGGTCGATAGCGCCGCGCCGCTGCGCATGACCTACGACCCCAAGAATCCCGCCGCCGATGAAAAGGGCTATGTCGCAATGCCGAACGTGAACGTCGTCGAGGAGATGGTCAACATGATCTCCGCCTCGCGTTCCTACCAGGTCAACACCGAAGTCATGAGCGCCGCAAAGTCCTTGATGCTGAAGACGCTGGCGATCGGGCAGTAACAGACACTCAGGAGAATCGATATGGCTACCACCAGCACCACCCTGGCGAGCGACACCTATGCGGCCATCAACGCCGCGAACGCGGGAAAATCGGGCAGCAGCGCCTCGGCGTCGGCCGACAACATCCAGAGCCAGTTCATGACCCTGCTGACCACCCAGCTCAAGAACCAGGATCCGCTGAACCCGATGGACAACGCGCAGATGACCTCGCAGCTGGCGCAGATCAGCACCGTCCAGGGCATCGACAAACTCAATTCCACGCTGTCCAAGCTGATCGACAGCCAGAGCCAGACCCAGACGCTGCAATCCGCGGCGCTGGTCGGGCGCGGCGTCCTCGTGGCGGGCAGCAATCTCAATCTGCAAAGCGGCGCCGCGGTGGGCGGTTTCGAGCTCGCCGGCCCGGCGGACAAGCTGAGCATCGACATCAAGGATGCCAACGGTGTCGTGGTGCGCACCCTCACCGACAGCGGGCTGGAAGCCGGCGTGTATCCGTTCGCCTGGGACGGCAAGACCAACAGCGGGGAAGCGGCGGCCGACGGCCAGTACAGCTTCAGCGTCACGGCGACGCAAGGCAGCAACGACGTGACGGTCAACAAGCTCCAGTACGGTCTGGTCAATTCGGTTGCCGTCAGCGGTTCGGGCATCAGCGCCAACCTTGGCGCCCTCGGCCTGGTCAGCTGGTCCGAGATCAAGCAGATCCTGTAACGAATTAAAGACGGAGACAGAACATGGGCTTTCAGCAAGGTCTTTCCGGCCTCAACCTCTCCTCGAAGGCGCTCGACGCCATCGGCAACAACGTCGCCAACTCCAATACCGTCGGCTTCAAGTCGGCGCGCGCGAATTTCGCCGACGTCTATGCCGCTTCGCTGGCTGGCGGCGGTGCTTCGCAAGTCGGTATCGGCGGCGCGGTGACCAATATCGCCCAGCAATTCACGCAGGGCAACGTCACCTCCACCAGCAACACGCTCGACCTGGCGGTCAACGGCCAGGGTATGTACCGCATGTCGAACAGCGGCAACATCACTTACACCCGCAACGGCCAGTTCCAGCTCGACAAGAACGGTTTCATCGTCAACGGCGCGGGCCTTCGCCTCACCGGCTATGCGGCGGATGCGACCGGCGCCATCGTTCCCGGCAACTTCGTCGACCTGCAGATGTCGAACACCAACATCGCGCCGGCCGCCACGACATCGAGCCAGGTGCAGCTCAACCTCGATTCGCGCGCGACCGCGCCGACTTCGATGACGCACGGCACGATCACGGGCAGCGCCGTTCCGGCGTCGCTCAACATCACCGCCGCCAACAACTCCTTCCAG
>CAZWFC010000107.1:0-10295 GCA_964632965.1 uncultured Rhodocyclaceae bacterium | reverse complement strand
CGTACGGGGAAGCTATGGCTGTGCATTTGGCGTCATTGGCGAAGTTCGGCACAAGTCCGCTCGGTTGAATGCCGCGCCGCACTTTGTCCTGCGTTGAATCAGCCTCAGCGGCTTGTTCAGGTTTCGCACCCATTTCCTTTTGTCCAGATCTGGAATGCACAGACGACGCACCGAACAATATCAGGGCTGTTCCAATCAAAGCGACGATGACTTTCATATGAATTGCTCCCGTAGTTCACGTTAATTCCGTAATTGCCCAACGAGGCTGTAGGAAAACTACTTGAGGGGTTGCGTCATTCAGATTTCCGGGGTCGCTTGACCATTCCCTGCTTGCCGATCGGCCCGTAGGGGTCGTTCTAGGAGGTCGATTTTCCTGACTGCTCATCGCAGAATTTCCTAATGGGGTTTTTCTACAGCTTCAACGTTTGAATTGAGCGGCCTGCGCGGCTTTTCGCGCAGGTCCGGTTGACCGAAGTGTTATGCGTATGGCCTACCAAAGCAACCCCACCGTGGCGAGAAGAGTGCCTGGCACGAACAGCACTTTAAAGAGTGCAGGGTGGACCAACTCATGAAGAGTCTGGCCGGAATACGTTTTCATTAGGCCACCGAGTTCCATGAGAGTGGCCCATGCGGCAAGGAATCCTCCGACCATGCCGAAAACCTTTGGCCAAGACAGCGGTAAGTCCGGGGACACTCTGTCGAAGAAGAAAGCAATTACGACCGCAAATAGGGAAGCCGCAGTCACCATGAGAAAAGATAACCAGATTTCTCGGCGGACACCGCGTGCGGCTTCCTCCGCTTGGGCCAAAAGTTTCTTTTCCCATCCGTCCTTAGGGTAGTTGCCCTTGTGGAATTCTTCGAGAGCGCCTTGCGACTCCAAGTTAGTGGCCATGTTATGACGCATTGCCATTTGAAGATAACGCGCATGGGCAAATAGAAACGGCCATATTGCCCGGTATGGGGACACACGCTCGAATGTCATGCCCGTGCGCGGATCAATCAGACGCATAACGTTCAAAATCACCGGCCTGCGCGGCTTTTCGCGCAGGTCCGGTGCATTGCAGGGTTGGGCGTCGGATCACTGCGTATGCACCCAAGCTACAGAGGTACTTAACTGATGAGTGCCAAACATGACTTGTAACTCAGGACCGCCACCAATTCCCACGAGACGGTAAAACGAATACCCCCAGGTAGGCGCAGACACGCAGGTTTGCTCAGACCACGGCGCGAGCTGACCCTTAGGAGAGGTGCACCAGTCAGGGCGCCCTAGCCTGGCAATGAACGTGGCGCGTGAGACGCCCGAAAGCAACCGAGCGTCTTTATCAGCGCAGGGAGAAACAACGGTCGCGGCGTTCTTCTTAGGTAAGGCATCAAGACACGAGCGAAACTCCACAAACAAGCGCTCCTGCTCGGGAGAAAGAGATGGCTCGGCCACCGCTGTGAGAGCCAATAAGCAAGAGCCGAGAATGAGTAACCGAAGGGTCATGGTTCCGACGCCCAACAGTTATTCAGACGCAAGAACGTCCGTGTTATTGCCAATAATACGGACACGAGGGAATCCCCTGTAAGGCCATGAATGACGGGAAGATTATCCGAGCTGGGTCTCCTTATCAATCGACAATCATACGGACAGGGCGCCAGCGTCTGCTTTGAATGAAATTCGTCAGGGTCTGTTTTGGGCCGACTCCGGAAGATCGTCGTCGCTGCCAGGTTTTCTCGGAAGTCCTTGATCGAGCCATCCCGCCGTGCGCCGCCGGTTCTGCTGCCGATGGCTTATCGGGGTATGATCGCGCCATACCAAGCCGCTAGACAGGGGTGCGCTTTTGTCCGAAAAGAGTAGCAGCGCGAGCCGTTCGCCGAATCGCATCGATACCTTGATCGGTGCGGGGATGCGCATCGAGGGCGATATCACCTGCACGGGCGTGCTGCGCGTCCAGGGCGATATCCTCGGCAATGTCTCCTGTCGCGACGATCCCGACGGGACTCTGGTCGTCGATACGGCGGGCAGCGTCGCCGGTACCGTCCATGCCACGCATGTCGCCGTCCGGGGGCGCGTCGTTGGGCCGGTGCATTCTTCGCAGTCGATTGAAATCTTTCCCGGCGCGTCGCTGGTCGGGGATGTGTCCTTCAACGAACTTGCCATCCACTCGGGCGGCGTCGTCGAAGGCTTGCTGATTCCTGCGCTGGCGGACGGCAACGCGCTGGTCCGGGAAAACCGGCTGCAAGTCGCAGGGGAAGCGGCAGCGCTTGGCTTCTCGACGGCTGTCGCCGGCGGCGGCCGGTTCATGGAGCGTTTCGGCGGTGCGCGCCGGGTCGGCGCGGTGGTCCTGGCGGTTGTCGTCGTCGCCGCGGTGGCCTGGATAGGCCGCGATCCCGTGGCCATCACCCGCCCGGTGGACGCTGTTGCGCCCGTGGCCGAGGTTTCCCCGCAGGGCGCTGCTGCGCCGAAATTGCCGCCCGCCAGCGCCGAGCCGAAGGCGGCGGTTGCGGTGGCGGCGCCCCTCGCGCCCAGCCTGTCCGTCGCCGCACCGGAGGCCGCGCCGGCGCCGGCCTCCGAGAACCCGGGGGCGAGTCCGGAAAAAGTGGTCTCGGTGCGCGGGGCGAATCCCAGCCGGCCGGCCGGCGTGTTCCTGCTCATCAGCAACGAGGCCTCCATCCTCTACCGCAAGAAGCGCGACGATCCGGGCGAGGGCGCGCGGATCGCCGTTGGCGAAGGGGAGAAGGTCAGCGTTGCGATTGCGCCGGACGAGCTCATCCGGGTCGCCAAAGGCCGCGACATCGCCATCCTCTTCCAGGGCCAGAAGGTATCGCGTTCCACCATCGAGAGCGGCGCCTGGATCAGCTTCGTGGCGCGCTGAGCCGGACCCGCTGCCGGCGCGGCGATGCGATAATGGGCGCCACCAGGGCCGAGCGCCGATAAGGGAGGTAGCTTGCGAATTGTCATCCTCGGTGCCGGCCAGGTCGGCGCCAGCGTTGCGGAGGCGCTGGCCTCCGAAGCCAACGACATCACCATCGTCGATCAGCAGCGCGGCAATCTCGCCGGGCTCGCCGACCGGCTCGACGTGCGCACCGTGTACGGCAACGCCGCCTATCCGTCGGTGCTGCGCGAGGCCGGCATCGAGGATGCCGACATGCTGGTGGCGGTGACGCAGTCGGACCAGACCAATCTCGTCGCCTGCAAGATCGCGCGCACGCTGTTCTCGGTGCCGACGCGCATCGCGCGCCTGCGCTCGGCCGACTTCCTCGACGACCCGCGCCTGCTCAGCGACGAGAATTTCGCCGTCAGCCACGCCATCTGTCCCGAGCAGGACATCACCGACACCATCGCCAAGCTGGTCGAGTTTCCCGAGGCGTTGCAGGTGCTCGATTTCGCCTGCGGCCGCGTCACCGCCGTCTGCGTGCGCGCCTACGAAGGCGGGCTGCTGGTCGGGAAGCCGATCCGCGCCATGCGCGGCCATCTGCCGTCCGGCATCGGCGCCCGCGTCGCGGCGATCTTTCGCGGCCACAAGGCCATCGATCCCGCCGGCGACACCGTCGTCGCGGCCGGCGACGAGGTCTTCGTGCTGGCCGCCACCGAACACATTCGGCGCGTGATGCTGGAGCTGCGGCGCATGCTCGAACCGGTCCGGCGCGTGATGATCGCCGGCGCCGGCAACATCGGCGCGCGCGTCGCGGCGCGGCTGGAGAACGACTACCAGGTCAAGCTGCTCGAACGCGACCGCGCGCGCGCCGACGTGGTCGCGGAACGGCTGCCGCGCACCCTGGTGCTGCAAGGCGACGCCACCGACGAGAAGCTGCTGGAGCAGGAGAGCATCGACGAGATGGACCTGTTCCTGGCGCTGACCAACGACGACGAGGACAACATCATGGGCGCCTCGCTCGCCAAGCGCCTCGGCTGCAAGCGCGTGCTGGCGCTGATCAACCGCCGCGCCTACGCCGACATGGTGCAGGGCGGCCCCATCGACATCGGCCTGAGCCCGGCCCAGGTCTCCATCGGCTCGCTGCTGGCGTATGTCCGCCGCGGCGACGTCGAGCGCGTGCACAGCTTGCGGCGCGGCGCCGCCGAGGCGCTGGAGATCGTCGTGCACGGCGACCGCAATACGTCCAGGGTGGTCGGCCGCCGCATCGACGAACTGCCGGCGATCAAGGGCGCGCACATCGCCGTCATCGTGCGCGCCGGCGAGGAGATGGAATTCGTCGTGCGCGACAACGTGCCGGTGGAAATACAGCGCGACCGCGTCATCGTCGCCCACGGCGACACGGTCATCGAGGCCGGCGACCATGTCGTCGTCTTCTGCACGCGCAAGCGCCATGTCAAGGACGTGGAAAAGCTGTTCCAGGTCGCGGCGGGCTTCTTCTGATGCTGCTGCGCCTGTTGCCGGTCTGCCGCGTGCTCGGCCTGATGCTGATCGTGTTCGGCCTCGCCTACCTGCCGCCGCTCGCCTCCGCGCTGATCTACGCCGACGGCACGGCCGTCGACTTCGTCTATGCGATGTTCATTTCCGTCGGCGCCGGCATCGGCCTCTGGTTCATCGCGCGCCGCCACCGCCGCGAGATGAAGGCGCGCGACGGCTTCCTGCTGGTGACCCTGTCCTGGGTGCTGATGGCCGCCATCGCCACCGTGCCCTTGATGCTGGTCATCGACGATCTCTCCTTCACCGACGCCTTCTTCGAAACCATGTCGGGCCTGACGACGACCGGCGCCACGGTGCTGACCGGACTGGACAGGCTGCCGCCGACGATCAACCTGTGGCGCCACGAGCTCAACTGGCTCGGCGGCATGGGCATCATCGTGCTGGCCGTCGCCATTCTGCCGCTGCTCGGCGTCGGCGGCATGCAGCTGTTCAAGGCCGAGACGCCGGGGCCGATGAAGGACTCCAAGCTGACGCCGCGCATCGCCGGCACCGCCAAGGCGCTGTGGCTGGTCTATTTCGGCATCACCGTCGCCTGCATTCTCAGCCTCAAGGCGGTCGGCATGAACTGGCTCGACGCCATCTGCCACGCGTTTGCCGCCCTCTCGCTGGGCGGCTTCTCCACCTACGACGACAGCGTCGGCCATTTCGATTCGCCGGCCATCGAGGCCGTGCTGATCTTCTTCATGCTGCTGGCCGCCATGAACTTCGCCACCCATTTTCTCGCCTGGCGCGGCCGCTCGCTGCGCGCCTACTGGACCGACGTCGAAGCGGTCGCCGTCGTCGCCCTGGTCGCCTCATCGACGCTGGTGTGTTCGCTTTATCTCTGGCTGCAGGGCACTTACGCCGACTTCCTCACCAACCTGCGCCACGTCGCCTTCAACCTGGTTTCCATCGCCACCGACTGCGGCTTCGCCAGCCAGGACTACGACAAGTGGCCGATCTTCGTGCCGCTGTGGATGCTGCTGCTGTCGTGCTTCACCGTCAGTTCGGGTTCCACCGGCGGCGGCATCAAGATGATCCGCGCGCTGATCCTGTCGAAGCAGGCCCTGGTCGAACTCAAGCGCCTGATCCATCCCAACGTTGTCGCGCCGCTGCGCATCGGCAGCCTGACGGTGCCGGAAAACATCGGCGGCGCGGTGCTGGGCTTCATCTTCCTCTACGCGCTGGCCGTCGGCGAGCTGACCTTCTTCCTGGTGGCGAGCGGGCTGGATTTCATCTCCGCCTTCACCGCCATCATCGCCTGCATCAACAACGCCGGTCCCGGCCTCAACGTCGTCGGCCCGGCGCAGAACTACGGCGTGCTGACCGATTTCCAGACCTGGGTCTGTTCGTTCGCGATGCTGCTGGGGCGCCTGGAAATCATGTCGGTGTTCGTGCTGTTCACGCCGGCCTTCTGGCGCAAGTAGTCCGGGCGTATTCAGGCCAGGCGGAAGCGCGCCACCAGCGCTTGCAGGACGCTCGCCGTATCGGCCGTTTCGGCGGCGTTGCTGGCGACGCGGCCGATGGTTTCGCTGCTGCGTTCGACGGCCTGGGAGATGGTCTCCATGTCCTGGGCGGTGATTTCCGACACCTGGCGCTGGTCGCGGGTGGCATTGGCGATCTCCTCGGTGACGAAGACCACGTCGCGGGCGGCGTGCGTGATTTCGGTGAATGAGGTTTCCAGCTGGGCGATCTTTTCGGCGTCGTCCTTGACCGCCCGATTGACTTCGCCCATGGCCTGCACGGCGGTCTGGGCCTGGCGCTGGATGGTGTGCACCATGTTGGCGATGTCGGTGGTGCTCTGGGTGGTTCGTTCGGCGAGCTTTCTCACTTCGTCGGCGACGACGGCGAAGCCGCGCCCCTGTTCGCCCGCCCGTGCCGCTTCGATGGCGGCGTTGAGCGCCAGCAGGTTGGTCTGGTCGGCGATCTCGCTGATGACCGTGGCGATCTGGTCGATGCGCACGATGGAACCGGACAGCTCGGAGACGGCGTCGGTGGAGGCGGTCGCCGCCGTCAGGCAGGCGTCGGTGGCCTGGCGGCTTTCCTGCATCAGGCCCAGGCCCTGCGCGGCGATGTCGCGCGCCCGCTCGGCCGACGAGAAGACGCGGGTTGCCCCCTCGGAGATTTCTCCCACCGAAACGGTCAGTTCCTGCATCGAGGCGCTGACGCGCATCACGCTGCCCGACTGGTTCTCGGCGTCGTCGCGAACTTCGTCGGCCCGGTGCGACAGGTCTTGCGACGCGGTGGTGAGTTTGTTCGAGGCGAGATTCACGCCGTCCATCGTCGCGCGCAATTTCGCCAGTGCGCTGTTCAGGGCGCGCGCCATTTCCGCGATCTCGTCCTTGCCGCGCTCCTCGGCGCTGACGGTCAGGTCGCCGTCGGCCACCTTGGCCAGCGCCGCCTGGAAGCCGCGCACCGAACGGGTGATGCCGCGCACCATGAGGACGGAAATGACCAGCATGCCGGCGAGGGCGGCGGCGAAAATGGCCAGCGCCATGCGGTCGAGACGGCTGCTCAGGACGCGGCTTGCCGCGTAGGTCGCCGCCACGTCCTTGTCGCGGATTTCGATCAGCTTGTCCATCGGCTTCATCACCTGGGTGGTGACGCCCGGCCACTCGTCTTCGAGGATGACTTCGAGGTCCTTCTTGTCGTTGGCCGAGCCATAGGCGCGGTCGAGCTTGTCGAAAACCGCGTTGAGCCCGGCCAGCCCGTTGTCGAGCCTGGCGGTCGTCTCGTTCTCGTCGCTGCTCGTGGCGTCGGTGGCGGCCGTCGCCTTGTACTCCGCCCAGGCTTTGGGAATCGCGATCCTGGCGTCGGCCAAGTGCTGGCGCGAGCCTGGCGCCGGCATCTGGTCGAGCATGACGCCGGCGACCCGGAAACGGACTTCCTTCAATTGGCGGTCGATGGTTTGCAGGGCCAGCAGCGGCTTGACGTTCTGTTCGACCACCTGGCGCAGTGCCGCCTCGGCGGCACTGTTGCTGTACCAGGTGACGCCGGCCATGATCAGCAGCACCGCCGTGGCGCCGACGGTTGCCAGATAGAGTTTCGTGCGCAGCGTCAAATCGAGGATCATTTCAGCCATCCTTGCGGAAGCGGCCGCGTCGCGCAGTCCGGGTTCAGGGGGCCGCGCGACGCGAACAGGTTAGCGGGAAAGAAAACGGATATTCCGGTCACTCGACCGGATAGCCCTTGCCCTTCCACTCGGGCAGGCCGCCGCGCAGCCAGTAGATTTTCTTGTAGCCGGCCTTGATGGCCACGGTCCCGGCCTTGTAGCTCTTCCAGCATTCGATGCCGTTGCAATAAACGATCATTTCCGTGCCCTTGTCGCCGGGGAGCTTGGTCAGGTCGAAACTGTCCTGGGCGGCGT
Organism: uncultured Rhodocyclaceae bacterium; assembly: GCA_964632965.1. Taxonomy (GTDB): domain Bacteria; phylum Pseudomonadota; class Gammaproteobacteria; order Burkholderiales; family Rhodocyclaceae; genus Nitricoxidireducens. The sequence continues at coordinate 2,534 of CAZWFC010000107.1, read as the reverse complement.
CGAAGCCCGGCTTCTTGTCGCTCTTCTCCTTGTAGGCGACGTTGCGCGCGCCCTTGATGTGGCCTTCGGCGAACTCGTTGGCCGAACGGACGTCGATGACCAGGGCGCCTTTGTCGAAGAGCGCCTTGGCCTTGTCGGCGGTAACCAAGGTGGCGCCGGGCAGTTCGGCCGGATTGTCGACGGCGTGGACCAGTCCGGTCGCCGAGAGGCCGACGGCGAGTACAAGGGCGAGAAGGTGACGGCGTTGCATGCGAATCTCCTGAAAATGGGGCGTTGAGCCGTGTTCGGATCGGCGCCCGTGCGGGGCGTCGCGGTGCCGGCATGACGCTGCGCGGCCAGCGGATTGAGCAAGTTGGATACCACTAAAGGAATAGTGATTATTTTCATGACCTTACATGGAGCTTGCTGTTCCCACTTACGGGTATTCCGCTTGGTAAATTCTCTCGATCGGGAAGAATGCTTCCTGTAATCGGGAAAGCGGGGGGCTCGTCGCCACGCCCCGCGCCGTCGCGGACCCTAGCCCGGCGGCGGCCAGGTGCCGGGTGTTTCGAACCAGGTCGGATCGACGAGGTCGAGCAGTTCGCCGCTGAGCACCTTCTGCAGGGCATGGACGCTTTGCGGCCGGGCCAGGATGGGCAGTTGCAGGCACCAGTCGATCACTTCGAGCAGTTGCAGCGAGTAGCGGCGCGCCCAGCGCCGCTGGGCGGGTTCGAGTGCGTCGGCCTGCGCGCGAAGGTCGGCGGCCTGCGGCGCCTGGCCGGAGAGGCAGGCGTAGAGCGTGGCGCCGATGGAATAGATGTCGGTCCAGGGGCCGAGCGCTTCGCCTGAGCCCTGTAGTTCGGGCGCGGCGAAGCCGGGCGTGAACATATGGCCCAGCGTCGGGTCGCGCTGGCCGAGCCCGAGGCGGGTGGCGCCGAAGTCGAGCAGCACCGGGTGGCGGTCGTCGCGCAGGTAGATGTTGGCCGGCTTCAGGTCGAGGTGCAGCAGCTTGCGGGTATGGACTTCGCGCAGGCCGGCGAGCAGGTGCACGAAGACGTTGCGCAGGAAGTCCTCCTTGATCGCCACGCCCTTGCGCTGTAGCGCACGCACATACTCGTGCAGGCTGTGGCCGTGCTCGTAGCGCATCACCATGTAGGCGGTTTCGTTGGCCTTGATGAAGTTCTGCACTTCGACGACGTTGGGATGGCGGATGTGCGCCAGCAGCCGGGCCTCTTCGAGAAAGCTGCGCATGCCGAGGACGAAGGCGGCCTGGTGCTCGGGGGCGACGACCGGCACCGGGCTGGCGCCGGAGCGCTGCGCCAGCTGGAAAGGCAGGTATTCCTTGATCGCCACCTCCGCGCCGTTCGCGTCATGGGCGAGATAGACGATGGAGAAACCGCCCATCGACAGCTGGCTGTCGATGCGATAGCCGTCGAGCATGAAGCCGGGCGGCAGGGGTTGGCAGGAGGCTGGCGGGGGCATGGCAGCGCGTCGGATAAAGGCGCCGATTCTCCTTGGTCGGTGCCGTCGCCGTCAAGCGCCGCGCGGCATCGAACTCAGCAGCGCGCGTCGTCCTCCCGGCTGCATTCCTCCAGCAGGTAGGCGACGGAGCGGTAGGTCATGCCGCTGGCGGCGCTGAGGCCGATTTCGCAAGTGCGGTTGGTCGATACGCCGCCGGCGCAACCGGCCGGCAGTTCGTCGCCGAGCCGGCGCAGGGCGTGGCGGTTGAGTTCCGGTACGACGAAGCCGCGGTCGCCGGCGAAGCCGCAGCAGCCGACGCCGGCGGGCTCGACGACCTGTTCGGCGCAGGCGGCGAGCAGGGCCCGCAGCTTGGCGTCGGCGGCGTTCTTGCGCACGCTGCAATTGACGTGCAGCGCGACCGGACCGGCCCGCTTGACCAGGCGCAGCCGCGGCAGCAGCGCATCGTGGGCGAACTCGTGGAAGTCGAAGAGGGCGAGCCGGCCGGCGAGACGTTCCCGCATGCGGGCGGCGCAGGGGCTGGCATCCATGACGACCGGGTAGCGGCCGTTCTCGCTGGCGATGGTCAGCGCCGCTTCGAGGCGGGCCGCCGTGGCGTCGGCTTCGGCCGCCAGGCCCTTGCTGGCCAGCATCTGGCCGCAGCACAGGCTGTCGTAGCCGGCCGGCAGGCGCGGCGCGTAGCCGGCGCGCGTCAGCAGCGTCTGGACGACGTCGGCGAGTTGCGGTTCTCCGGCGTTGGCGGGGCCGAAGATGCGGCCGCCGCAGGCGGGGAAGTAGACGACCGGATCGCCGCCGCCCCGGTGCTGGGCGGCGACCTGGCCGGCGCGCGGCATCGGCGACTTCCAGGCGCCGCCGGACAGCCGGCCCAGCGCCGCGTCGCCGACGACGGCGCCGGCCATGTGTCCCAGTTGCAGGCCGAGGCGAGAAACTGCGGCGACGGCGCCGAAGTTTTCGCCGCTCCAGCGTCCGATGCGGCGAGCGAGCGTACCTTGGCGGCGGCCGCGCAGCAGCCGCGTCAGGTCGCCGGTGTCGATGCCGACCGGGCAGGCCGTCGAACACAGGCCGCAGCCGGCGCA
>CAZWFC010000106.1:0-10493 GCA_964632965.1 uncultured Rhodocyclaceae bacterium | reverse complement strand
GCCGAGGCGGCGTTCTGCATGGTCTCCTGGGTGGTGAAGGTCTTGCTGGCGATGATGAACAGGGTGGTGCGCGGCTGCAGGCCGGTCAATACCGTGGCCAGGTCGGCGCCGTCGAGGTTGGCGACGTAATGCACCTTGAGCTCGGGGTGGTGGAAAGCGGCCAGCGCCTGGGTCGCCATGCGCGGGCCGAGGTCGGAGCCGCCGATGCCGATGTTGACGATGTCGCTGATCGGCTCGCCGGTGGCGCCGCGCCAGTGACTGCCGTGGATGGCGTCGACGAAGCGCTCCATGCGATCGAGCACGGAGCGCACGCCGGGCATGACGTCGCGGCCGTTGAACAGCAGGGTGCCGCGCGGCAGGCGCAGGGCGAAATGCAGCGCGGCGCGGCCTTCGGTGTGGTTGATGGTTTCGCCGGCGCGCATGCGCGCGATCCAGCCCGGCACGTCGGCGGCATGCCAGAGGCCGTGCAGCAGCGTCAGCGTCCGCGGAGTGACGCGCTGCTTCGAGTAGTCGAGCAGCCAGTCGTTCCAGGTGGCCGACAGGTGCTGGAAGCGCTGCGGGTCGGCGGCGAAGAGATCGCGCAGGTGCTGCCCGCGGGTCTCGGCGGCATGCGCGTCCAGCGCCTGCCAGGCGGATGAACCGACAGCGGTGCTTAGAGCCATAGCATCATCCCCATTTCGAACGGGTGCGTCAGCAGTTCATGCGAGGGGAAGATGCGCAGCCGGTATTCGATCTTGCCGCAGACCTCAGGCGTGAGTTCCAGGGTGAACAGGCTTTCGCCGTCGCCGAGCGGCCCCTTGTGTTCGAGGCGGAAGCGGCGCGGCGGGCGCGAAGTGGATTGGGCGTTGGGGCGGCCGAACAGGAGTTCCATCGTCACATCCTCGGGGGTCAGCCCGCCGAGCCGGACGGCGACCTCGAAGCGGATGTTTTCGCCGTAGGGGATGCGCCGCTGCGGGCTGTCGATGCGGCGCAGCGAAACCTTCGGCCAGGCTTCGCGCACGCGGCTCTTCCAGGCGGCCAGCTTGCGCGCGCCGCTGTAGTTATCGGCGCTGTGGCGGTGCCATTGCCGGGCGGCCGGCGCATAGACGCGGCCGATGTATTCGCCCAGCATGCGTGCCGAGTTGAAGCGCGGCGTGACGCTGGCGATGGAGCGCTTGGCCGTCGCCACCCAGCCCGGCGAATAGCCCATCGGTCCGCGTTCGTAATACAGCGGGATGACCTTGTCCTGGAGTATTTCGTACAGCGCGCGCGCCTCTTCCTGGTCGCGGCGCGGGTCGTCGAGCGAACCGGAGGTGTTGACCGGCTTGATGCCCCAGCCGTTTTCGCGGCCCGGCGTGTCGTCGCAGGATTCGCCCCACCAGCCGTCGAGCACCGAGAGGTTGATGACGCCGTTCAACGCCGCCTTCATGCCCGAGGTGCCCGAGGCTTCGAGCGGATAGACGGGGTTGTTGAGCCAGACGTCGACGCCGGCGACGAGGCGGCGCGCCAGGTGCAGGTCGTAGCCTTCGACCAGCAGGATGCGGCCGATGAATTCGGGCATCGCCGCCACTTCGGCGATGCGGCGGATCATCTCTTGTCCCGGCGTGTCGGCCGGGTGGGCCTTGCCGGCGAAGACGAAGACGACGGGCCGCTCGGGGTCGGAGACGAGCTGCTTGAGCCAGTCGAGGTCCTTGAACAGCATGGTGGCGCGCTTGTAGGTGGCGAAGCGGCGCGCGAAGCCGATGGTCAGGATGTTGGGATTTTCCGGATTGGCCAGGCGCAGCAGGCGGTCGAGGTGGGCCTGCGAGCCCTGGTTGCGGCTGTGCTGGTGGCCGATGCGGTTGCGCAGCAGGTGCAGCATGCTCGACTTGATCGACTGGCGCACGCTCCAGAACAGGTGGTCGGGAATGTTGTGGATGCCCTCCCAGCACTGCTGGTCGGTCAGGCGCTGGCTCCAGCCGGCGCCGAGCAGGCGGTCGAAGGTCTCGTGCCAGAGATTGGACAGGAACGTGGGTACGTGCACGCCGTTGGTGACGTAGTCCATCGGGTTGTCCGCCGGCTCGATCTGCGGCCAGAGATGCGACAGCACCTGGGACGACACCTCGCCGTGGATGCGCGAGACGCCGTTCTGGTGGCGCGAACCGCGGATCGCCAGCGCCGTCATGTTGAAGTCGTGCGAGTCGGGCGTGCGGCCGAGGTCGAGCAGGGTGCCGATGTCGCAGCCGGTGTCGCGGCAGAAACTGTCGAAGTAGCGCCGCATCATGTCCTCGGCGAACTGGTCGTGGCCGGCGGGGACCACGGTATGCGTGGTGAAGGCGGTGTTGCCGGCCACGGCTTCGAGGGCGGTGGCGAAATCGAGTCCCTCGTGGATCATGTGGCGCATGCGTTCGAGGATCAGGAAGGCGGCATGGCCTTCGTTGATGTGCCAGACCGTCGGCCTGATGCCCATCTCGGCCAGCGCCCGCACGCCGCCCATGCCAAGCAGGATTTCCTGTTCGATGCGCGTCGTGCGGTCGCCGCCGTAGAGGCGGTGGGCGATGTCGCGGTCGTGGGGGCTGTTTTCCTCTAGCTTGGTGTCGAGCAGATACAGCGTGACGTGGCCGACGACGGCCTTCCAGACCTTGGCGGCGACCTCGCGGCCGGGCATGGCGACGGCGATCTTGAGGTCGGAACCGTCTTTGCGCAGCACCGGCGCGATCGGCAGGTCTTCGAAGTCGGTGTCGTGATATTCCGCGTGCTGGCGGCCCTCGCCGTCGATGGTCTGCAGGAAGTAGCCCTGGCCGTAGAGCAGGCCCACGCCGACGAAGGGCAGATTGAGGTCGCTGGCCGTCTTGCAGTGGTCGCCGGCGAGGATGCCGAGGCCGCCCGAATAGATCGGCAGGCTTTCATGGAAGCCGAACTCGGCGCAGAAGTAGGCGACCAGTTCCCCTTCGGGCAGATGCGGGCCGTGCTCGCGCGTCGGCGCCGTCTGGTAGGTGTCGTAGACCGAGAGTACGCGGGCCAGCGCGCCGAGGAACACCGGATCCTCGGCTGCCTCGTCGAGCCGGTGCTGGTCGAGGCGCTTGAGGCAGGCTTTTGGACTGTGCCCGGCCGCACCCCAGAGCTTGTTGCCCAGGCGCACGAACAGGGCGCGCGTCGGCCGGTCCCAGCTGTACCAGAGATTGTTGGCCAACTCGTCGAGGCGGGCGAGACGGGAAGGCAGTTTGGGATTGACTTCGAGTTGGTAGCGCGTGCCGGCCATGATGTTTTTCTTTCTTCTCTTGGGTTCTCGGGATTTTACGCCGCAGCGACGACCTCGATGCCGACGGCGAGAACCGCCTCGCCCGCGACGGGCCAGGACAGCATGATCTCGACCGCCTGCATGATCTTCTCGAAGCCGGCCTCGGATTGCGAAACCGTGTGATGGGGACGTGCCGTCAGTTCGACGGCCGCGCTGAGCGTGAGCACCAGCGCGCCGCCGAGCACGCCGTCCTCCAGCGTCAGTTTTTGCGCCGCCGGCAGTTCCAGCAGTTGGCCGAAGCCGCAGGGCACCGTGCCGTCGGCCAGCACGTAGCGGCCGGCATAGCCGTCGCAGCTGGGCATGGCGACGTTGATGCGGATCTCGAAGCGGCCGGCGACGTTGCGGGCGTGGTAGCGGGCGTTGAGGCGCGTGCCGTCGAGTCGGAAGGACTTCTCCAGGCGGCCGTCGCCGAGGACCGCCGCGAATACCGCGGTGGCGGTTTCGTGGTAGGCGTTGACCGGGCGTCCGGTGCCGTCCGGCGCGATCCAGCAATCCTCGAACATGCCGCGCGGGCGGGAGTCCGGTTCGAGGTCTTCGGGCGAGATTTCATGGCGGAAGGTGACGCGGTCGTGCGCCGAGGCGATGCCCGCGCCGTGGCCGCCGCCGTCGGCATGCTGTCCGCGCGCGGCGATGAGCTTGTCGTGATAGCCCTCTTCGTAGTGGCGCAGCGTGTCGCCGAAGTTGTGGGCCAGCGCGTAGCTCGACAGCTCGACGACGCAGGCGTCGCCGTCGGCTTGAATCACGGCCTGCAACGGGCCGCTGCGCAGGAAGATTTCCGTGTGGCCGTCGTAGTCGAGGTCGTGGCGCTCCAGCGCCGGGCGCGGCGCCAGCCGGTCGAGCGCGGTTTCGAGCGCCAGCAGGTTGTTCCAGATGGCGCGGCGCAGGTGGGGCAGATACAGTCCGCCGAACAGCCCGTGCCAGAAGGCGTCGTTGGCCTGGGCGCGATGCAGCTGTTCCTGCATGGCCGGCGTGCGCTGCGCGGCAGGCAGTGCATTCAGGCGCTGCGAGACTTCCAGCATGCGCTTGTGCATCCAGTTCGATTCCGGGTAGCGCATGAAGAAATTGCGCCAGATGCCGCCGCGCAGGAAGGGCTTGCGCGGCTCGTAATGGCCGCCGTGCTTTTCCTGTTCCACCAGTCCGCGGTAGGTGCGCGCGGCGACGGCCGGCAGCGTCCATTCGTTCATCTCGATGTAGGACGTCGTCGGCAGGTAGACGATGCCGCGCGTGACGTGGTTGCGATGGAATTCGTCGAAGTGGCCGGTGCGGATCAGGGGCGAAGCGAGCACGCCCTCGATGAACTGCCGCAGCCAGCCGCGCTCGTAGACCCAGTTGTAGGTCTCGGGCCAGATGCCGAATTTCTCGATGTCGTCGAAGTAGATCGAGGCGCGATGGCCCATCCGGGCCTGGTGTTCGAGCCAGCCGACCACTTCGTGTGCCGGCGCGAAGGGGAAGCGGTAGCGCGCCTGCTCCGAGATCGGGAACAGGTCGAGCGTGCGTCCGTCTTCTTCGGTGGTGAAGTAGCTGTCGAGCCGCTCGGCGGGTTCGCCGGCGCAGAGGAAGTGGTAGTCGTCCACCGCCACGTAGTCGATGCCCGTCTCGGCCAGGGCGGTCACCACGGCCGATTCCCAGACGCGTTCGGTGAGCCAGGCGCCGCGCGGGCGCACGCCGTAGCGGCGCTCGATCTTGTCCGAGAGCGCGTTGATCTGGCTGACGCGGTCGCGGTGCGGGATCGCGGCGAGCACCGGCTCGCAGTCGCCCGAACCGAACCATTCGACCTGGCCGCGCTTGGTCATCGCCGCCAGGCGCGCCATGTCGTCGGGATAGAGGCGCTCCAGCTCGTCGAGCAGCCAGCCGGAGAAATGCACGGTGAAGCGGAAATCGGGATAGGCCTCCAGCGTCTGCAGGAACATGCGGTAACAGCGCAGGTGGGCGTCGGCGATGACTTCGGGGAAGTTGCCGACCGGCTGGTGGGCGTGGACGCCGAAGAGGAGAGTGATGGCTTGGGTCATGGTCGGGCCCGGTTGCTGGTGTCGGGGATGGGCAGCGGGAAATCGTCTTCCCGTTTCCACGGGAGTCCGCTCGGCCGGCGCGGATGCTTCATGTCGCCCTCCGCATCGTGCCGTCGTGGGTGGCCTCCTCGCTGCCGGCGGAGATGGGCACGTCGAGTTGCGCCGGCGGCGTGAGTTTGAGAAGGCGGTAGAGGTTGGCGAGGTTGTGGCGGAACAGGCGGTCGAAGCTGGCGACGGCCTGGCTCGGGTTGTAGTCGCCGAACCACCAGAACCAGTCGGAGCTTTCGCAGACGGCGAGCTGGGCTTCGGCGGCCTGCGCTTCCCTGGCGTCGAGCCGGCCGCTGCCGAGAACGAGGTCGTAGCTCTGCTTGGCGGCGCAGAGCAGGTCCCAGGCGTGGTTCTTTTCGGCATCGCCGATCCAGGTGGCCAGCGTTCCATACACCCAGCTGCCGGCCGTGAGGCGGTGCAGATTGCCCGCCGGCGGCGGCGTTTCGCGGCCGATGATCTCGGCATAGGTGGTGGTGCGGATGGTCGGGTGCTTTTCGAGCAGGTCGTAGAGATCGTCGAAGAAATAGTAGGCGTTGTAGGGGTAGTGCTCCCAGGCGTTCTCGCCGTCGAGCATGATGCCGACGACCGGCGTTTCGCCGTCGGGGGCGGCGGCGAGAATGGTCTCCAGCTGCGTGACGAAATGGCGCGCGGCGTCGCGGCCGTGCCAGCGCGCATATTCGAAACCGATCAGGTCGGAGATGCGCTCGTCGCGGAAGAACAGGGTGAGGCCGTCGACGCCCGGGAGTTGCCACGGCCGGTAGGCGGCGCGTTCGACGGGCTGGCCGGCGGCGCGCAGACTGTTCTTGAGTACGCCTTCGCCGCTGGCCAGCCAGCGGCAGCCGTGCTGGGCGAACAACGCGGCCAGCGCCGTCGATACGGCGCCTTCGGCCGGCCACATGCCGGTCGGCGGCGCGCCGAAGCGGCGCGCGTGGCTGCGGTTCGCCTCCTCAAGGTGGGCTTCGAGGCGCGAGCGTCCGCCGGGATAGGCGGCGGTCTGCGGCAGGGGCGCGTTCGGCAGGCTCTCGCGCGCGGCGGCGAAATCGAGCAGCAGCGGACCGAGAGGATGGGTGTGGGGCGTGGCGGAAAGTTCGATCTGGCCGCGCTCCATCAGCGCGCGGTAGCGCGGAACGATGCCCTTCAGCGTCTGCCCGATCCAGTCCAGCAGTTGCAGGCGGTCGGCGTGGGAGTAGAGCTCGCCCTTGGTCATCAGGTCGGCCAGCAGCGGCTGGCGCCGCCTTTCGGTTTCGCCCGACCAGGCGAGGAAATACCAGGTAACGAGGTCGGCGTAGTAGGCGCCCGAGAGGAAGGCGAGTCCGGCTGCGCCTTCCTTCGTGATGTGGCGATGGAGGTTGTGCAGCCGCAGGTAGTGCGGAAAGGGCGCCAGCATGGTTTCGTGCTGGCTGCGGAAGCAGGCTTCCAGCAGCAGGCGTCGATCTTCGGCATCGATGCGGTCGAGGTCGGGCTGGGCGAGCAGCCGCAGCAGCGAGTCGCGGTAGTTGCCGCTGTCGATCTGGTCGCAGTAGTCCTCGATCTGATCGAGCAGCACCGGCACGAAATTGACGACGGCGCGCACCTTTGGATGGCGTTCGAGGTGGCCCGCCATGTCGACGTAGTCCTTGATCGCGTGCAGCAGCACCCAGGGCAGGACGAATTCGCCCATGCGCGTGCCGTCGGCATGGTCGCGATAGTCCGGCTGGTGCATGTGCCAGAGGAAGACGAGGTCGAGGCGGCGTCCGGTCATGTTGGCTGCGTGGCGGCTCAGCGGATATGGTGGATCTGCTGCCCGAGCATTTCCGGCGTGACCAGCGTGACGCCGCGCTCCGAGACGTAAAAGTGCTTGCTGTCCGCCACGCGATCGAAGCCGATTTTCATGCCTTCCGGGATACGGCAGTGCTTGTCGACGATGACGCGCTTCAGTTGCGCGCCGCGACCGATGTCCACCCGCGGCAGGATGACGGAGTCCTCGACGCGGGCATAGCTGTGCACCATGACGCGCGAAAACAGCAGCGAGCGCTTGACGACGGCGCCGCTGATGATGTTGCCGCCGGACACCATCGAGTCGACCGCCTCGCCGCGGCGGTCGTCGTCGTCGAAGACGAATTTCGCCGGCGGCAGCTGTTCCTGGTGGGTCCAGATCGGCCAGGTCTCGTCGTAGAAATTGAGTTCCGGCGTCACCTTGGTGAGTTCCATGTTGGCTTCCCAGTAGGCGTCGATGGTGCCGACGTCGCGCCAGTAGGGAATGCCGGACTCGCCGATGCCGACGCAGCTGTCGCCGAAATTGTGCGCGAAGACGCGGTAGTTCTTCACCGCATGCGGAATCACGTTCTTGCCGAAGTCGTGCGAGGACTGCGGGTCGTCGCGGTCGCGGCAGAGCTGTTCGAACAGGAAGCCGGCGTTGAAGACATAGACGCCCATGCTGGCGAGCGAACGGTCGGCGCGACCGGGTATCGTCGGCGGATCCTGCGGTTTTTCGACGAAGTCGACGATGCGGTGGCTTTCGTCGACCCGCATGACGCCGAATTCCGTTGCTTCGCTGCGCGGCACGTCGAGGCAGGCGACCGTGAGGTCGGCGTGGTTCTGCGCATGATGGGCCAGCATGCGGCCGTAGTCCATCTTGTAGATGTGATCGCCGGAGAGCACCATGACGTAGCGCGGCTTGTGGCGGCGGATGACGTCGAGGTTCTGGTAGACGGCGTCCGCCGTGCCGCGGTACCAGTCCTCGCCGACCTGCTGTTGCGCCGGCAGCAGTTCGATGAACTCGTCGAAGCGGCCGTCGAGGAAGCTCCAGCCGCGCTGCAGATGGTGGATCAGGCTCTGCGCCTTGTATTGCGTGGCGACGCCGATGCGGCGGATGCCGGAATTCACACAGTTGGAAAGTGTGAAGTCTATGATGCGGAACTTGCCGCCGAAAGGCACGGCCGGCTTGGCACGCCAGTCCGTGAGTTGCATCAGGCGGCTGCCGCGTCCGCCGGCGAGTACGATGGCGAAGGTGGAGCGCGTCAGGTGGCTGACGAAGCGGCCGAACGTGGCCGCCGACTCGTTGGTGTGCAAATCGTGCTGCATGGGGTTCTCCTCCGCCGCTACAATAGCTTCAAATCATGGAAAGTGGACAATGATCGATGAATCCCTGAATAAGGCGGCCGGTACCGGCCGCCATGAATCCGGTGCCCTTCCGGTGGCCGCCAGCGATCATGATCTTTATCTTTTCGGCCAGGGCACCAACTACCAGTCCTATCGCCTGCTGGGCGCGTTGCCGGAGGCGGCAGGCACGACCTTCCGCGTCTGGGCGCCGAATGCCGACCAGGTGGCGGTCGTCGGCGACTTCAACCGCTGGGACGGCCGCGCCCATCCGATGCGCTGCCTGGGCAGTTCCGGCGTCTGGGAGGCCTTCGTTCCCGGCCTTGCCGCCGGCAGCCTCTACAAGTTCGAAATCCGCAATCGCCATAGCGGCGCGCTGATGGTCAAGGCCGACCCGTATGCGCGCGCCTTCGAGGTGCGCCCGGCGACGGCGTCCATCGTCGATGCCCCGAGCGCCCACGCCTGGAGCGACGCCGCCTGGCTGGAGCAGCGGGCGAGCCGCAACTGGCTGCACGCGCCGATGAACATCTACGAGGTGCATGCCGGCTCGTGGATGCGCCATCCCGACGGACGCTTCTACAGCTACCGCGACCTTGCCGAACGACTGGTGCCCTATGTCGCCGACATGGGCTACACCCATGTCGAATTCATGCCGCTGATGGAGCATCCGCTCGACGAATCCTGGGGCTACCAATGCACCGGCTACTTCGCCGCCAGCCGTCGCTTCGGCAGCCCGGACGACCTGCGCTTCCTGATCGACCGCTTCCACGCGGCCGGCATCGGCGTCATCCTCGACTGGGTGCCCGGCCACTTTCCGCGCGACGCCTGGGCGCTGGCCCACTTCGACGGCACCGCGCTGTTCGAGCACGAAGACCCGCGCCTCAAGCTGCAACCGGACTGGGGCACTTACGTCTTCAACTTCGGCCGCAACGAGGTCAAGAGCTTTCTGCTGTCTTCCGCCCATTGGTGGCTGTCCGAGTTCCATGCCGACGGCCTGCGCGTCGATGCCGTCGCCTCGATGCTCTACCTCGACTATTCCCGCAAGGCCGGCGAGTGGCTGCCCAACCGCTACGGCGGCCGCGAGAACATCGAGGCCATCGCCTTCCTGCGTGAGATGAACGCGATGGTGCATCGCGATTTCCCCGGCGCGCTGACCATCGCCGAGGAATCGACGGCCTGGCCGATGGTGTCGCGTCCCGTGCACCTGGGCGGACTCGGTTTCTCGATGAAATGGAACATGGGCTGGATGAACGACACCCTGGCCTACATGAGCCAGGACCCGGTGCATCGCCGCTACCATCACGAGCGCCTGACGTTCGGCCAGCTTTACGCCTACACGGAAAACTTCGTCCTGCCGTTCTCCCACGACGAGGTGGTGCATGGCAAGAGCTCGCTGCTGGGCAAGATGCCCGGCGACGAGTGGCAGCGCTTCGCCAACCTGCGCCTGCTGCTGACCTACCAGGCGGCGGCGCCGGGCAAGAAGCTTTCCTTCATGGGCAATGAAATCGGCCAGAGTTCCGAGTGGCGCCCTGCGGAAGAACTTCCCTGGCATTTGCTGCAATGGCCCGGCCATGCTGGCATCCAGACGCTGACGCGTGACCTCAACCGGCTCTATGCGTCCGTGCCCGCCCTGCACGACCAGGATTTCGACGTCGCCGGGTTTTCGTGGATCGATTGTCACGATGCCGATCAGTCCGTGGTGGGGTGGCTGCGCTACGCGCGCGACGGCAGTTTCGTCGCCATCCTGCTCAACTTCACGCCGGTGCCGCGCGCCGGCTACCGCATCGGCGTTCCGCACGCGGGGCGCTACGGCGAGTTGTTCAACAGCGATTCGCGCCATTACGGCGGCAGCGACATGGGCAACGGCGACGGACTCGTCGCCACCGACCATGCGTGGATGGGACGTCCCGCCTCGCTGACGATGACCCTGCCGCCCCTGGCCGGCGTGATCCTCGCCCCGCTTAAGGATTGAGCAGGCCGGCGGCGAGCAGCCGGTCGATTTCTTCCTCGGCGGCGGCCCAGTCGGTCAATTCGCGCCCCGGCGTGAAGCCGTGCCGTTCGGCGATGAAATAGGCCGCGACTTCGATGTAATTGCGCCG
>CAZWFC010000105.1:0-10619 GCA_964632965.1 uncultured Rhodocyclaceae bacterium | reverse complement strand
CCATGCGCACCGAGGCGTAGAACTTGAGCGCGTTGCCGCCGGTGGTGGTCTCGGGGTTGCCGAACATGACGCCGATCTTCATGCGGATCTGGTTGATGAAGATCACCAGCGTGTTGGTGCGCTTGATGTTCGACGTCAGCTTGCGCAGAGCCTGGCTCATCAGTCGCGCCTGCAGGCCGGGCAGCTGGTCGCCCATCTCGCCCTCGATTTCGGCGCGCGGCGTCAGCGCGGCGACCGAGTCGATGACGATCAGGTCCACGCCGCCGGAGCGCACCAGCATATCGGTGATCTCAAGGCCCTGCTCGCCGGTATCCGGCTGGGAGATCAGCAGGTCGGGGACTTTCACGCCGAGCTTGGCGGCATAGCCGACGTCGAGCGCGTTCTCGGCGTCGATGTAGGCGGCGACGCCGCCGGCCTTCTGGATTTCGGCCACGACGTGCAGACACAGCGTCGTCTTGCCGGAGGACTCCGGACCGTAGATCTCGACCACGCGGCCGCGCGGCAGGCCGCCGATGCCGAGCGCGATGTCCAGCCCGAGCGAGCCGGTCGAAACCGTCTGAATGTCGTCGCCGACATTGCCTTCGCCCATCTTCATGATGGAGCCCTTGCCGAACTGCTTCTCGATCTGGGCCAGGGCGGCCTGGAGCGCTTTGGATTTGTTGTCGTCCATTTGGAATCCTTCCTGATGTGTCTCGATTATGGCACAGTTCTTGCCGCCGTTATGGCACCAAAAGACGCAGAACGCCGTCTAGAGCGTGAATGACCGATTGCCGTCGTATGGCCTCGCGGTCTCCCTCGTAGCGGCGGCTTTCGGCCACCGGCGTCGCGTCCTTCTGGCACCAGGCGAAGCATACGGTACCCACTGGCTTATCCGGTGAGCCACCCGTGGGTCCGGCCACTCCGGTAATTGCTATTGAAATCAGTGCATTGGAGTTTTTCAGGGCGCCGGCCGCCATTTCGCGGGCGGTTTCCAGGCTCACCGCACCGTGGGCGGCCAGGGTTTCCGGCCGCACGCCGAGCATGCCGGTCTTGGCGTCGTTGGAATAGGTGACGAAGCCGCGGTCGAACCAGCCGGAACTGCCGGCGGTGTGCGTCACGACTTGGGCGACCCAGCCGCCGGTGCAGGATTCCGCCGTTGCCAACGTCAGCGAGCGCTCACGCAGGGCGTTGCCGATGCGTTCGGAGAGCGTGGCGAGATCCGCATCCATCACAGCAAACGATCCAGCGCCGCCTTGAAGAGCGCCAGGGTCAGCACCGTGTAGGCGGCGGCGACGGCGTCGTCCATCATGACGCCGAAGCCGTTCTTGACACGCGTATCGAAGAAGTCGGCCGGCGGCGGCTTGACGATGTCGTAGAAGCGGAACCACAGGAAGGCGGCCAGTTGCCAGACCAGCCCGGCGGGCGTAAACAGCAGCACCGCCCAGAACGGCACGATCTCGTCCCAGACGATGGAGCCGTGATCGACGACGCCCAGGTGCCGGCCGGTGATCTGGCAGCACCAGACGCCGAAGGCGAACATGAGGACGAGGAACAGGGCGAAATTGACGTCGTCCGGATAGGCCAGCCGCAGCAGCGGATAGGTGACCCAGGCGAACAGGGTGCCGGCGGTGCCGGGAGCGAAGGCGGACAGGCCGCTGCCGCAGCCGCAGGCGACGAAGTGGGCCGGGTGGGCAAGCAGGAAGCGCAGCGACGGCGGGGTGCTTTTCTTCAGTGTGACCATGGTGTGAGCTTACCCAATAGGGAGGCCGAGCTTCAACCGAAATGATCGTAGCCGCGGTGCGCGACCGGCAGCGCGCGGCCGGCGCCGTCGAGCAACTCCAGGGTGCCGGGCGCCCCGGTTGCAATCGATCCGATGCAAGTGAGCGCCAACCGAAGCGGGGTGGCGAGGGCGGCGATTTCCGCATGGCGTGCCGCCGGGGCCGTGAATACCAGTTCGTAGTCGTCGCCGCCGGCGAGCAGGCAGTCGCGGGCGAGGGCCGGGTCGGCACCGGTGGCCAGCGCCGCGGCGGGAAGGCGGTCGTCGTGGACGACGGCGGCGACCCGCGATTCTTCGAGGATGTGGCCGAGATCGGCGAGCAGGCCGTCGGAAACGTCGATGGCGCCGGTGGCCAGACCGCGCAGCGCCAGGCCGAGGACGACGCGCGGCTGCGGGCGGTGCAGGGCGGCGAGGCAGGCGGTCCGCGCCGGCTCGGGCAGGATGCAGCGCCCCTGTAAATGCGCCAGGCCGAGAGCGGCCAGCCCCGGCGTGCCGGAAACCCAGATCTCGTCGCCGGGTTGCGCACCCGAGCGCAGCAGCGACTGGCCGGCGGGCACTTCGCCGAAAATGGTGACGCAGAAATTGCGCGGCCCCTTGGTGGTGTCGCCGCCGATCAGGTCGACGCCGAATTCATCGGCGCAGGCGAAGAAGCCCCTGGCGAAGGCCGCGATCCAGGATTCCGTGGCGGCGGGCAGGGCGGCGGCGAGCAGCGCCCAGCGCGGCGCGGCGCCCATCGCCGCCATGTCCGAGACATTGGCGGCCAGCACCTTCCAGCCCAGGTCCGCCGGATCGGCGTTCGGCAGGAAATGCGTGCCGGCCACCAGCATGTCGGTGGACACCAGCAAATCCATGCCGGGAGAAGGCCGCACGATGGCCGCGTCGTCGCCGGCGCCGAGCACCGTATGGTGCGTGGCGCGCTTGAAGTAGCGGTCGATCAGGAAAAACTCGGACGGGGGCATGGCGGCCGCCGCCGTGGTTCAGCGGCCGCGCGCTTCGTCGGGACGCAGCGCCGGCGCGAGCTTGTCGAGGATGCCGTTGACGAACTTGTGGCCGTCGGTGCCGCCGAAGGTCTTGGCCAGTTCGATGGCTTCGTTGATGACCACGCGGTAAGGCGTGTCAAGATGGTGCTTCAGCTCGCAGGCGCCGAGCAGCAGGATGCTGCGCTCGATCGGCGACACCTCGTTCCAGTTGCGGTCGATGTGCGGCGCGAGCAGTTCCTGCAGGGCCGCCGCGTCGTCGAGCGCGCTGTGCAGCAGGTTCTTGTAAAGCTCGGTGTCGCCCTTGTCGAAACCCGGCACCCCGGCCGCCTGGGCTTCGATGGCGGGCGTGTCCTGGCCGCCGACGAGGTGCTGGTAGAGGCCCTGGACGACGAATTCGCGGGCGCGGCGGCGCGGCGACTTGCTGCCGCCGCTCACTTCACCGCCTTGAGCAGGTTCGCCATCTCGACCGCCGCCTGCGCGGCTTCGGTGCCTTTTTGCAGCATGCGCTCCTCGGCCTGGTCGTCGTTCTCGGTGGTCAGCACGGCGTTGGCGATCGGTATGCCCGTCGCCAGTTGCACGTCGGTGATGCCGCGCGCGGACTCGTTGGAAACGATCTCGAAATGGTAGGTCTCGCCGCGGATCACCGCGCCGAGCGCCACCAGCGCGTCGAAGCGGCCGCTTTGCGCCATGGTCTGCAGCACCAGCGGCAGTTCCAGCGCGCCCGGCACGGTGGCCAGCGTGACCTGTTCGGGGGCGACGCCGAGCCGCTGCAATTCGGCGCAGCAGCCCGAGAGCAGGCCGGCGCCGACCTGCTGGTTGAAACGGCTCATGACGACGCCGACGCGCAGGCCGGCGCCGGACAGATTGGGTTCGAGTTCGCGGATGTCCTGGCAACGGGGCATGGTGGGTTCCTAAGCGTTCGCTTCGTCGGGGGAAAGGTAGCCGCAGACTTCGAGGCCGAAGCCGGCCATGCTGGGCATCTTGCGCGGGCTGGCCATCAGGCGCATCTTGCCGACGCCGAGTTCGCGCAGGATCTGCGCGCCGATGCCGTAGATGCGCGGGTCCCACTTGGCGGCCGGACGCGCGCCGGGATCGTCGGCGTTGAGCAGGGCGACGAGGTCGTCGCCCGACTCCTTGCGATGCAGCAGCACGACCACGCCCTTGCCGCGCTTGGCGATGGTGCGCAGCGCCTGCTCGACGCCGAAGCTGTGGCGGCTGCTGGCGCAGTCGAGGAAGTCGAGCACCGAAATCGGCTCATGCACGCGCACCAGCGTTTCCTCGGTGGCGGAGATGTCGCCGCGGGTCAGCGTCAGATGCACGTCGCCGTTGGTCTTGTCGCGGAAGGCGCGCAGGCGGAAGGAGCCGTGCGCGCAGGCGATTTCCTTGTCGGCGACGCACTCGACGAGCTTCTCGGTCTCGTTGCGGTAGTGGATCAGGTCGCGGATGGTGCCGATCCTGAGGCCGTGTTCCTTGGCGTATTCGAGCAGGTCCGGCAGCCGCGCCATGGTGCCGTCGTCCTTGAGGATTTCGCAGATCACCGCCGCCGGTTCGCAGCCCGCCATCTGCGACAGGTCGCAGCCGGCCTCGGTATGGCCGGCGCGCACCAGCACGCCGCCGGGCTGGGCCATCAGCGGGAAGATGTGGCCTGGCTGGATGATGTCGGCCGGCTTGGCGTTCTTCGCCACCGCGGCCTGCACGGTGCGCGCGCGGTCGTGGGCCGAGATGCCCGTGGTCACGCCGGTCGCGGCTTCGATCGACAGCGTGAAGGCGGTGCCGTGCGGCGTCTTGTTGTCGCGCACCATCAGCGGCAGGTCGAGCTGGCGGCAGCGCGTTTCGGTCAGCGTCAGGCAGATCAGGCCGCGGCCGAACTTCGCCATGAAGTTGATGGCTTCCGGCGTCACATGCTCGGCGGCAAGCACCAGGTCGCCTTCGTTCTCGCGGTCTTCCTCGTCGACGAGGATGACCATTTTGCCGGCACGCATGTCGGCGACAATGTCCTGGATCGGGCTGATGGTCATGGCGGTTTCGTGCTCAATGCTGGGGCGCGAATTGTACGCCCATGCCCCTGTTTCATGGGAATCATGCCCCCGTCCGGCGGGCGGCGACGACATTGCGCCGCAATTCGCGCAGCGCCGCCACCATCGCGTCGCGCGAGTCTTCGAGGATGCCGGCCAGGCGCGCGGCCGGCTCGCGGCCGCCCGATGCGGCGAGTTGCAGCGCTTCGTTGGCCGTGGCGTGAATGGCGACGTGCAGTGGGTCGAGGGCATCGAAGCCGGGCAGATGGCCGTAGCGCTCGCGACCCTCGCCGTGATACCAGCGGCCGAAGCGGCAGTCGCGGTCGCCCAGCGGCGGCAGGACGCTGCCCGTGGCGCCGCCGATCGCCGCGAGCACGCGCTTGACCCAGTAGCGGTGGTCGACTTCGGCGGCCAGCAGCGAGAAATCCTCGCGCCGCCAGTGATTGCTGTCGTCCGACTGCCAGGCGGCGCAGGGCCGGTAGTCGCGCACCCAGGCGGCCACGGCCGCCCCCGGCATGGGGCGGGCGAGACCATAGCCCTGGGCGATTTCGCAACCCAGTTGCAGCAGCAGCGTGCCCTGCTCGTCCGTCTCGACGCCTTCGGCGATGACGGTGCGGCCGAAGGCGATACCCATGCCCACCACGCCTTCGACGATGGCCAGATCGTGCGGGTCCGCACCCATGTCGCGGACGAAGCTGCCGTCGATCTTCAGGTTCTTCACGGGCAGGGAACGCAGATACACCAGCGAGGAATAGCCGGTGCCGAAATCGTCGAGGGAAAAATCGACGCCGAGCGCCGCGCAACCCTCGATGGCCTGCCTGGCTTTGCCCATGTCCTCCAGCGCCGAGGTTTCGACGATCTCCAGCGCCAGGCTCCTGGCCGGCAGGTCGGGATAGCCGTCGAGCAACTCGCCGATGCGCGCGACGAAATCGGGTTCCTTCAAGTGCCGCGCTGCGATGTTGACCGCCACCTGCATCTGCAGGCCCTCCTGCTGCCAGGCGCGCATCTGGCGCAGGGCCTCGCGCAGCGTCCATTCGCCGATATCGACGATCAGGTCGCTCTCTTCGGCGAAGGGCAGGAATTGCCCCGGCAGCTTGAGGCCATCCTCGGGATGGTTCCAGCGGATCAGCGCTTCGACGCCGACTACCCGGCCGGAGCGCATATGCACCTTCGGCTGGTAATGGAGGACCAGTTCGTCCGCGGCGAGGGCCTGGCGCAGGCGCTGCTGCTGCTCGAACTGCTGGCGCACCAGCTTGTCCTGGCCGGCGTCGAAGAAGCAATAGCGGTTGCGCCCCGCCTGCTTGGCCGCGTACATGGCGAGATCGGCATGCCGCAGCAGGGTTTCCGGGTCGGCGCCGTCGTGCGGATAGACGGTGATGCCGATGCTGGCGGAGACCTGCAGCTGCTGCCCCTCCCAGGCGCAAGGCCGGGTGATGGCGTCGATCATGCGTTGCAGGACGACTTCGAGCTCCATGACGTCGCGCACGCGCGAGAGCAGTATGACGAATTCGTCGCCCCCCAGGCGCGCCACCGTGTCCTCGCCGCGCACCGTTTCCTGCAGGCGGCGCGCCACTTCGACCAGCAGGTGGTCGCCGGCCTTGTGGCCGTAGCGGTCGTTGATCGGCTTGAAGCTGTCGAGATCGAGAAAGCACACGCCCAGCAGGCGCTTGCGGCGCTTGGCGTGGGCCACGGCCTGGACCAGCCGGTCGCGCAGCAGCGCGCGGTTGGGCAGGTGCGTCAGGGCGTCGTAGTGAGCCATCTGCTCCAGCTCGGCCTGGGTTTCCTTGAGGCGGGTGATGTCCGTGAATATCCCGACGTACTTGCGCTCGGCGCCCCGGCCGGTCGGCACCGCGCTGATGGTCAGCATTTCGGCAATGAGTTCGCCGCTCTTCTTGCGGTTCCAGATTTCGCCCTGCCACATGCCGTCCTTCAGCAGCGACTCCCACATGCCGCGGTAGAAGTCCGCGTCGTGGCGTTCCGACTTGAGGAAGCGCGGGTTCTGTCCGACGGCTTCCTCGCGCGAATATCCGGTGAAGAGCGAGAACGCCGGGTTGACGTCGATGATGGTTGCATCCTCGTTGGCGATCAGCATGCCGTCGTGGGAGTGCGTGAAGATGTTCGCCATCAGGCGCAGGCTCTCTTCCGCCAGGCGCTCCTGCGTCACGTCGTGGATGAAGTTGACGATGCAGGGCCGGCTGGCGAAGTCGATGAACGACGACGACATCAGCACGTTGCGGCGCTCACCGCTCGCGGTGCACAGCACGACTTCGTGGTTGTGCAGCACGCCTTCCTGCCGCAGCGCCGCCTGCCAATCGATCCGCGCCTCTGCGCTCGGCCAGTAGCCGATGTCGACGGAAGTCGTCCCGATCACGTTTTCGCGCGTGCGGCCGAGGAGACGGAGCAAGGCGTCGTTGACTTCGACGAAGCGGCCGTCGGCGACGCCGGTGATGGCGATGGCGATCGGGCTGGTGCGGAAGACGATGGAAAACCGCTGCTCGGCGCGGCGGGTCTCCTCTTCCTCGCGCCGGCTGGCGGTGATATCGCGGGCGACGGCGACGACGGCCTTGCGGCCGAAATATTCGCCGGGATAGAGCCGCACGTCGTTGAGGATTTCTGCGCCGGCGGCGGTCAGTCCCCAGAACTCGAACTGTTGCGGCTCACCGGCGACCGCATTGCGCACCGCCGTCCGCATCGCTGCGCGGTCGTTGCGTTCCGGAGCCGAGAGCTGCCGGGCCGTGTCGCCGACGAGGGCTGCCCGCGGATGGCCGTACATGGTCACCGCCCCCTGGTTGATATCGAGGATGCCGCCCTTTTCGTCGAAGACGAAGATGGCTTCGCCGACGGCATCGAAAATGCCGCGGTAGGTCGTGCCGCTCAGGCGCAATTCGTCTTCCTTGCGCGCGACCTGGGCTTGCAGGCGGTTGAAGCTGTCGACGAGGATGCCGACTTCGCATTCTCCCGGCACCGGCAAGGGGTGCAGCGGCGCATCGCCGCGCGTCATCGCCTGCATTTCGGCGGCGGCATTGCCGAGGGGCTTCAGCGCCCGCCGCAAGACCAGCAGCGTGATCAGGGCGATCAGCACCGACAGCAGCGCGGCGGCGCCGAAGACCGGCTTGCGGCTCGCGCGGATCGGCGCGAAGGCGTCGCTGGTGGGCAGCAGCGAGACGACGAGCCAGCCGGTGGCCGCGATGCGGCGCGAGGACGAGAGTTCCTCGACGCCGGCGGAGTTGAGCCCCACGCCGGAGCCCTCGTAGCCGGACAGATAGCGGTCGAGCATGGCGTTGGCGCCGGTCGGCGGCAGGGTCTTGAGCGTGTACGCCGGATCGGTGCCCGTCACGAACATGCCGTGCGCGGGCGCGACCACCAGATAGTCGCCGCGCGTGCCGGCCCGGGGTTTGGCCACCAGGTCGAGGAAATTGGGCGAGGCGATTCCGGTGACGCCGGCCAGCAGAGCGGCGAGGCGGCCGTCCGGCGCATGGATAGGGACGGCGAAGACGACCACCGGCCGGCCGACCGCGCGACCCATGCGCGGCGGACCCACGGCGGGTTTGCCGGTGGCGATGACGTCGCGGAACGGCGCAAGGTGGTCGTAGCGGTTGGTGAGGCGCCCGGGAACCGGCGGGTAGTCGGCGAAGGCTCCCGAACCGTCGGGCTTGATGACCATCAGGCCGCCGTCGAAAAGGTTGTAGATGGCACGGCGATCGACGAGGAAGTCGCGAGTGCGCGCCTCGCTTGCCAGGTCGGCGATGGGGAAGCGACTGGCGATCGTCGTCAGGCCGTCGAGGCGCAGCCGGATCTTGTTGTCGATATCCTCGGCGACATAGCCGACGGCGGAGAGCTGCTGCCCGGCGAGGAGTTCCTGCAAGCGCCGTTCCTGATGCTCGTTGACGGCCAGCGTGAAGACCCAGAGGCCGGCCAGCAGCGACAGCATCACCAGCATGGCGAGGCGCGTCTTGAGCGTCCTCGGCATCAGGCGGGACAGGAACGGCACGGGATTCGGTGCGGCCAACGAAGCTCCTCGGCGATGATCGACATGCGCCCCTGCCGGGGTTCGAACGGCACGGGAGGATGGTCGGGCGGGGGGTGCGGAATTATCGGCGAAGTCGTGCGCCGGAACGATTCAGCCGTTTTTGGTGTCGATAAGCGAGCTTTCTGCTTGTTGTGCGGCCGGACTCACGCGTCCGGGTTCAGCATCCGCTCGACGTAGCGTGCGATCAGATCGATTTCGAGATTGACGCGGCTGCCGGGCTTCAGGTGCTTGAGCGTGGTCACCGCGACGGTATGGGGAATCAGATTGATCGAGAACTTGCGGCCCTTGACGGCGTTCGTCGTCAGCGAGCAGCCGTCGACCGTGATCGAGCCCTTGCGGGCGATGTACTTCGCCAGTTTCTTCGGCGCCTTGACGACCAGTTCGTGCGACTCGCCGACCGGCGCGAAGCGGACGACCTCGCCGACGCCGTCCACGTGGCCCGAGACGAGATGCCCGCCGATGAAGTCCGACAGGCGCATGGCCTTTTCGAGATTCACTTCGCCGCCCTCCTGGTCGAGCCCCACCGTGCAATCGAGCGTTTCGCGCGAGACGTCGACCTGGTAGCTGCCCTTCCTCTTGGCGATCACCGTCAGGCAGACGCCGCCGTGGGCGATGGAGTCGCCGATGGCGACGTCGGCGAGTTTCAGTGCCGGCGCCGCGACCGTCAGGCGCAGGCCCTTTTCGAGGGGGTGAACATGGGTGATTTTGCCGGTGGTGGCGACGATGCCGGTGAACATGGGGTGCTCGCTATCGAAGGTTGAGGTTCAGGAACGGCCGCCGCGGGCCGTCTTGAGGATGGTCAGGAACTGCTCGGGGGCCATGTAGCCGACGACGCGCAGATTCTCGATTTCGCGGCCGCGGCTGTCGAAGAAGATGATGCCGGGCGGACCGAAGAGGCTGAAGCGCTTGAGCAGCGCCTTGTCTTCGTCGCTGCTGGCGGTGACGTCGGCTTGCAGCAGGCGGAATTCCTGCATGACGGCGGCGACCGCCGGATCGGCGAAGGTGAATTTTTCCATTTCCTTGCAGGAGACGCACCAGTCGGCGTAGAAGTCGAGCATGACCGGTTTCGTCGCCGTCCGGAGCTGTTCGTCGAGTTCGGCCACCGACAGCAGGCGCTCGAATTGCGGTCCGTGTGCCGCGGCGGCACCGGGCGCCGCCGCGCTGCCGAGAAAGCCGAGCGGCCGCAGCGGATCGCGCGCGCCGCCGAGAACGCCGGCGAGCATGGCGGCGCCGGCGAGCAGCATCAGCACGCCGATGCCTTTCCACAGCCGGTGCCAGCCGCCGGCGTGGGCCGGCAGCGGGTCGAGGGCGTGCACGAAGATCGCCGGCACGATCAGCAGCGCCGCCCAGCCGAGCATCTGCGCCCAGACCGGGATGACCGGCGCGACCATCCACAGCGCCGTGGCGAGCATGACCACGCCGAAGAACTTCTTCACCGCCTCCATCCACGGCCCGGCCTTGGGCAGCAGCGAGCGCGAGAAGACGCCGACCACCAGCAGCGGCACGCCCATGCCCAGCGCCATGGCGAACAGGGCCGCGCCGCCGAGCGCCGCATCCTTGGTCTGGGCGATGTACAGCAGCGCTCCGGCCAGCGGCGCCGCGACGCAGGGGCCGACGATCAGCGCCGAGAGCACGCCCATCAGGGCGATGGCGCCGAGCGAGCCGCCCCGGCGGTTGGCGGTTTCCGACAGCCGGCTTTGCAGGGCGCTCGGCAACTGCAATTCGTAGAAGCCGAACATCGAGAAGGAGAGCACGACGAACACCAGTGCGAAGGCGGAAAGTACCCAGGCGTTCTGCAGGGCGTTCGACAGCAGCGTGCCCGAGAAGCCGGCCGCCAC
>CAZWFC010000104.1:0-10724 GCA_964632965.1 uncultured Rhodocyclaceae bacterium | reverse complement strand
AACAAGCGCACGGACGTCATGATTGTCCAGCGCAGGCCGAAAGGTAAGAGGTAAGCCATGGCACGTTCAATCAAGAAGGGCCCCTTCGTCGATGACCATCTGGTCAAGAAGGTCGACGCTGCGCGGGCATCCAACGACAAGCGCCCGATCAAGACCTGGTCGCGCCGTTCCACCGTCCTGCCCGACTTCGTCGGCCTCACGATTGCCGTGCATAACGGCAAGCAACATATCCCGGTGTATGTTTCCGAGAATATGGTTGGCCACAAGCTGGGCGAGTTCGCGCTGACGCGGACTTTCAAGGGACATACCGCCGGCAAGAAAGCCGCGGTCAAGAAGTGAGGGAATGACGATGGAAACCAACGCCATTCTGAAGGGTGTGCGCCTGTCGGACCAGAAGGGCCGACTCGTTGCCGACCTTATTCGCGGCAAGCCGGTCGACCAGGCCCTCAACATCCTGGCCTTCTCGCCGAAAAAGGGCGCCGGCATCATCAAAAAGGTGCTCGAATCGGCCATCGCCAATGCCGAGCACAACGATGGTGCCGACATCGATACCTTGAAGGTCAAGACGATTTATGTCGAGAAGGGCCCCGTGCTCAAGCGCTTCACCGCGCGGGCCAAAGGTCGCGGCAACCGCATCGTCAAGCCCACCTGCCACATCTTCGTGACCGTCGGGGACTAAGGAGCATATATGGGACAGAAGATTCATCCGACTGGTTTCCGTCTTTCGGTCACGCGCGACTGGGGCTCCAAGTGGTATGCCAACTCCAAGGCATTTCCGCAGATGCTCCAGGGCGATATCGAGGTTCGCGATTACCTGAAGAAGAAGCTGGCGCACGCCTCCGTCGGACGCGTCGTCATCGAGCGGCCGGCCAAGAACGCCCGCGTCACGGTGTATAGCGCCCGTCCGGGCGTGGTCATCGGCAAGAAGGGCGAGGATATCGAACAGCTTCGCTCCGATCTCCAGAAGCGTATGGGTGTGCCGGTGCACGTCAATATTGAGGAGATTCGCAAGCCCGAGACCGACGCCCAGTTGATCGCCGATTCGATCGCCCAGCAGCTCGAAAAGCGCATCATGTTCCGCCGCGCCATGAAGCGCGCCATGCAGAACGCGATGCGCCTCGGCGCCCAGGGCATCAAGATCATGAGTTCGGGCCGCCTGAACGGCGCCGAAATCGCGCGTCGCGAGTGGTACCGCGAGGGCCGTGTGCCCCTGCATACCCTGCGCGCCGACATCGATTACGGCACCTCCGAGGCCAAGACGACCTATGGCGTCACCGGCATCAAGGTCTGGGTGTTCAAGGGTGAAACTGTGGCCAAGACCGATCTGGCCGCCGTCGCGCCCGAAGCGCCTGCCGACGACAAGAAGGTTCGCCGCGCCACCAAGCCCGCAGCACCGCGGGTGGAAGAGGCTGGCGAAGCCAAGCGTCCGGCGGCCAAGAAGCCTGTCGCCAAAACCGCAGAAGAAGCCAAGCCGGAAGTTGTCGCCACGCCCGCGGGCGAAGCGGCCCCGGCCAAGGCACCCGTCAAGCGCGTGCGCAAGCCCGCGGCACCGAAGACGGATGCTGCTGGCACGGAAGGGAAGGAGTAATCAGCCATGCTGCAACCGGCACGCAGGAAATACCGCAAAGAGCAGAAGGGCCGCAATACCGGCGTCGCCACGCGCGGCGCCAAGGTCAGCTTCGGCGAATACGGACTCAAGGCCATCGGCCGCGGCCGCCTCACGGCGCGCCAGATCGAGGCCGCACGTCGCGCCATGACCCGCCACATCAAGCGCGGCGGCCGCATCTGGATTCGCATCTTCCCGGACAAACCGGTATCCAAGAAGCCTCTTGAGGTTCGGATGGGTAACGGCAAGGGGAATCCCGAGTACTGGGTCGCCGAGATCCAGCCGGGCAAGGTGCTTTATGAAATGGACGGCGTGGACGAGACGCTGGCACGGGAGGCGTTCCGCCTGGCCGCAGCCAAGTTGCCGATCGAGACCACTTTCGTCACACGCCATCCGGGGTGAGATATGAAAGCAAGTGAACTGAGGCAAAAGAACGTGGCTGAGCTCGACAAGGAGCTGCTGGACCTGCGCAAGGCGCAGTTCTCCCTGCGCATGCAGGTGGCGACCCAGCAGCTCAACAACACCAGCCAGATCGGCAAGGTGCGCAAGGACATCGCGCGCCTCAAGACCATTCAGACTGAAAAGGCGGCCGCGAAATGACCGAATCGACCGAAAAGAACCGGCGCAGCCTGCAAGGCCGCGTCGTCAGCGACAAGATGGCGAAGACGGTAACCGTACTGATCGAGCGCCGTGTCAAGCATCCGGTCATCGGCAAGATCATGACGCGTTCCAAGAAGTACCACGCCCATGTCGACGGCCTCGAAGCCGTTACCGGCGACATGGTGCAGATCGAGGAATGCGCCCCGATCGCCAAGACCGTCGCCTGGCGCGTCGTCAAGGTGCTCGAAAAAGCCCGCGCAGTCTAAGTTTTTGTACAAATAGCATCGAAATGTATTGACAGGCTGGCGGCGAGGTTTTAATATCTCGCCTCTTTGCCGCTTCAGGGCAATTATGCCAGGAAGCGGTCTTCCGACCCGGACGGGTTCCAA
Source organism: uncultured Rhodocyclaceae bacterium (assembly GCA_964632965.1). GTDB lineage: Bacteria > Pseudomonadota > Gammaproteobacteria > Burkholderiales > Rhodocyclaceae > Nitricoxidireducens. Next base: position 8,129 of record CAZWFC010000104.1, on the reverse strand, counting down.
GACTGACCGCTGCCTTTGTTGCGGATTAAGTTGGAGAGATGAAATGATCCAAATGCAGTCGAAGCTTGACGTCGCCGATAACACCGGTGCGCGTTCGGTGATGTGTATCAAGGTACTGGGCGGCTCCAAGCGTCGCTATGCCAGTATTGGCGATGTCATCAAGGTCAGCATCAAGGATGCTGCGCCGCGTGGCCGCGTCAAGAAGGGCGAAGTCTATAGCGCCGTCGTCGTGCGTACCGCCAAGGGTGTGCGCCGTTCCGACGGATCGCTCGTCAAGTTCGACGGCAATGCCGCCGTGCTGCTCAACAACAAGCTGGAGCCGATCGGCACTCGCATCTTCGGGCCGGTGACGCGTGAGTTGCGCACCGAGAAGTTCATGAAGATCGTCTCCCTGGCGCCCGAGGTTCTGTAAAGGATTCGGCCATGAACAAGATTCGTAAAGGTGATGGCGTCATCGTCATTGCAGGCAAGGACAAGGGCAAGCGTGGCGTGGTGCTGCAGCGTGTCGACGACGAGCGTCTGCTGGTCGAAGGCATCAACCGCGCCAAGAAGCACACCAAGCCCAATCCGATGAAGGGTCAGCCGGGCGGCATCGTCGAAAAAGAGATGCCGATCCATATTTCCAATGTCGCGCTGTTCAATGCCGCAAGCCAGAAGGCGGACCGCGTTGGCTTTAAGTCGCTCGAGGATGGCCGCAAGGTGCGGGTGTTCAAGTCGAACGGCGAAGTAGTGGACGCGTAAGGACAGATCATGGCGCGCTTGCAAGCATTCTACAAAGACACGGTGGTGTCGCAGCTCAAGGACCAGTTCGGCTACAAGTCGATCATGGAAGTGCCGCGTATCACCAAGATCACTCTCAACATGGGTGTCGGCGAAGCGGTCGGGGACAAGAAAATCCTCGAAAACGCCGTCGGCGACATGACCAAGATTGCCGGTCAGAAGCCCGTCGTTACCAAGGCCCGCAAGGCCATCGCTGGATTCAAGATCCGCGAAGGCTACCCGATCGGCTGCATGGTGACGCTGCGCGGTACCCGCATGTTCGAGTTTCTCGATCGTTTCATTACCGTCGCCATGCCGCGCGTCCGCGATTTCCGCGGCATCTCCGGCAAGGGTTTCGACGGCCGCGGCAACTACAACATCGGTGTCAAGGAACAGATCATTTTCCCTGAAATCGAGTACGACAAGATCGACGTCCTGCGCGGCATGAACATCAGCATCACCACCACGGCGAAGACCGACGCGGAAGCGAAGGCCTTGCTCGCCGCCTTCAAATTCCCCTTCAAGAACTGAGGGAACCATGGCGAAACTTGCATTGATCAACCGCGAAACCAAGCGCGCAAAGACGGTGGCGAAGTATGCCGCCAAGCGCGCCGAGCTCAGCGCCATTTTCAACAACGTCAAGCTGTCGGACGAGGAGCGCATGGAAGCCCGCCTCAAGTTCCAGCAGCTGCCGCGCAATGCCAGCCCGTCGCGCCAGCGTAATCGCTGCGCCCTGACCGGCCGTCCGCGTGGCGTGTTCAGCAAGTTCGGTCTGTGCCGCAACAAACTGCGCGAGTATGCCATGCGCGGTGAAGTGCCCGGCATGACCAAGGCCAGCTGGTAAGGAGATCGAACTATGAGCATGACTGATCCGATCGCCGATATGCTGACGCGCATTCGCAATGCGCAGATGGCTGAGAAAGTAGCCGTCAGCATGCCGTCGTCCAAGCTCAAGGTGTCCATCGCCAAGGTGCTGAAGGACGAGGGCTACATCGATGAATTCGCTGTCCGTGAAAACGGCGGCAAAGCCCAGCTCGATATCGCGCTGAAGTACTACGCCGGCCGTCCGGTCATCGAGCGCATCGAACGCGTCTCGAAGCCCGGCTTGCGCGTGTATCGGGGTACCGACGACCTGCCGCGCGTGATGAACGGCCTCGGAGTTGCCATTGTGTCCACGCCCAAGGGCGTCATGACCGATCGCAGGGCGCGCGCCAGCAATGTTGGCGGCGAAGTCCTCTGCATCGTGGCGTAAGGGGGAAGGCAAGATGTCAAGAATTGCAAAATATCCCGTCGATCTGCCCAAGGGTGTCGAAGTGACGCTGGGCAGCGCCGAGATCAGTATCAAGGGTCCGTTGGGCACCTTGAAGCAGGCGATGCTGCCGTCGGTCACCATCGCGAAGGAAGGCGAGCAGCTGCTCTGCCGTGCCATCGCCGATGCTCCCGATGCCGGCGCGATGTCCGGCACCATGCGGGCGCTGGTGAACAACATGGTTACCGGCGTCACGAAGGGCTTCGAGCGCAAGCTCACCCTGGTCGGCGTGGGCTACAAGGCCCAGGCGCAAGGCGCCAAGCTGAACCTGTCGCTTGGCTTCTCGCATCCGGTGGTGCATGACATGCCTGCCGGCATCAAGGTCGAAACGCCGACGCCGACCGAGATCCTGGTCAAGGGTATCGACAAACAAGTGGTTGGTCAGGTGGCTGCCGAAATCCGCGCCTACCGTTCGCCGGAGCCCTACAAGGGCAAGGGCGTGCGCTATGCGGACGAAGTGGTGGTCATTAAAGAAACCAAGAAGAAGTAAGGGCGCAACAACATGGACAAGAAACAAGCTCGTGTACGCCGTGCGCGCAAAACCCGCGCCAAGATTGCGGAGCTCAAGATGGCGCGGCTGGCGGTGCATCGCACCAACTGCCACATTTATGCGCAGATCTTCTCCGGTTGCGGTACCCAGGTTCTGGCTGCGGCCTCGACTGCCGAGGGCGATCTGCGTAAGCAGCTGGCCAACGGCGGCAACGCCGACGCCGCCAAGGCGGTGGGCAAGCTGATTGCCGAACGTGCCAAGGCGAAGGGCATCGAGGAAGTGGCATTCGACCGTTCCGGTTTCCGCTATCACGGCCGCGTCAAGGCGCTTGCCGAAGCGGCCCGTGAAGGCGGCCTCAAGTTTTAAGCGGTCTAACAGAGCGAGACGAACATGGCCAAACCGCAAAGCAAGAAGCAACAACAGCAGACCGAACAGCGCGATGACGGCATGCGCGAAAAGATGGTCTCCATCAATCGCGTCACCAAGGTGGTCAAGGGCGGCCGTATTCTCGGCTTCGCCGCGCTGACCGTCGTCGGTGACGGCGATGGCTCCGTCGGCATGGGCAAGGGCAAGTCCCGCGAAGTGCCCGTCGCCGTGCAGAAGGCGATGGAAGAAGCCCGCCGCAAGCTGAACAAGGTCAGCCTCAAGGACGGCACGCTGCATCACTCGGTGATCGGCAAGCACGGCGCCACCACGGTGCTGATGTCGCCGGCTCCCCACGGCACCGGCGTGATCGCCGGCGGCCCGATGCGTGCCGTGTTCGAAGTGGTCGGCGTCACCGACGTCGTGGCCAAGTGCATTGGCTCGACCAACCCCTACAACCTGGTGCGTGCGACTCTCAATGGCTTGTCCAAGGTGAGCACGCCGGGCGAAATTGCCGCCAAGCGTGGCAAGAGCGTGCAGGATATCCTGGAGTAAGAGCGATGGCCGACAAGAAAATCAAAGTGACGCTGGTCAAGAGCGTCATTGGCACCAAGCAGGATCACCGCGCCACCGTGCGCGGACTGGGTCTGCGCAAGCTGAACAGCAGCGCCGTGCTGGAAGACACTCCGGCGGTGCGCGGCATGATCCAAAAGATCGCCTATCTCGTCAAGTGCGAGGGTTAAGAATATGGAACTCAACAATCTGAAACCCGGAGCCGGCTCCAAGCACGCCCGTAAGCGCGTCGGACGCGGTATCGGCAGCGGTCTGGGCAAGACGGCAGGACGCGGCCACAAGGGCCAGAAGTCCCGCGCCGGCGGCTTCCACAAGGTCGGTTTCGAAGGCGGCCAGATGCCGCTGCAGCGTCGCCTGCCGAAGCGCGGCTTCGTCTCGCTGACCCGTGCCCGCAACGCCGAAGTCCGTCTCTCCGATCTGGAAAAGCTGCCGGTCGGCGACGTCGATCTGCTGACGCTGATGCAGGCGGGCGTCGTTCCGGCCGATACGCTGGCCGCCAAGGTCATTCTGTCCGGCAAGCTGACGAAGAAGATCGCCCTCAAGGGCGTCGGCGCCACCAAGGGTGCGAAAGCGGCCATCGAAGCGGCGGGCGGTTCCGTTGCCGAGATCGCTGCGGCAGCCTGATTCGGGATAGCGGAGCGAAGACGTGGCCACGGCGATGGAACAGGCGCAAGCCCTCGGCAAGACCGGCAAGTTCGGCGACCTCTGGCGCCGGCTCTGGTTCCTGCTGGGCGCGCTGATCGTCTATCGCGTCGGCGCCCACATCCCTGTTCCCGGCATCGACCCGGTCAAGCTGGCCGAGTTGTTCCAGGGCCAGCAGGGTGGCATCCTCGGCATCTTCAACCTGTTCTCCGGCGGCGCGCTGTCGCGTTTCACGATTTTCGCGCTCGGCATCATGCCTTACATCTCGTCGTCGATCATCATGCAGTTGATGACGATCGCCGTGCCTTCGCTTGAGCAGTTGAAGAAGGAAGGCGAAGCCGGCCGCCGCAAGATCACGCAATACACCCGCTACGGCACCGTTGCGCTTGCCCTGTTCCAGGGTCTGGGCATCGCCGTCGCGCTCGAATCGCAAGCCGGCCTGGTGCTCGATCCCGGCCAGATGTTCCGCCTCACCACCGTGACGACGCTGGTCACGGGCACGCTGTTCCTGATGTGGCTCGGCGAGCAGATCACCGAGCGCGGCCTTGGCAACGGCATCTCGATCATCATCTTCGCCGGTATCGCCGCCGGTCTGCCGAACGCACTGGGCGGACTGTTCGAGTTGGTTCGCACCGGCGCCATGCACCCGATCACGGCGCTGTTCATCTGCGCGCTGGTGGTTCTGGTGACCGGCTTCGTGGTTTTCGTCGAACGCGGCCAGCGCAAGATTCTGGTGAATTACGCCAAGCGTCAGGTCGGCAACAAGATCTACGGCGGGCAGAGCTCCCACCTCCCGCTCAAGCTCAACATGTCGGGCGTGATTCCGCCGATCTTCGCCTCCTCGATCATCCTGTTCCCCGCCACCGTCGCCGGCTGGTTCGGTTCCGGCGAGGGCATGCGCTGGTTGAAGGACATCGCCGGCACGCTGTCGCCGGGTCAGCCGATCTACGTGATCCTCTACGCCACCGCGATCGTGTTCTTCTGTTTCTTCTACACCGCCCTGGTCTTCAACTCCAAGGAAACCGCGGACAACCTGAAGAAGAGCGGCGCCTTCGTCCCCGGCATCCGCCCGGGCGAGCAGACTTCGCGCTACATCGACAAGATTCTGATGCGCCTGACCCTGGCCGGTGCGCTCTACATCACACTCGTTTGCCTGTTGCCCGAGTTCATGATCCTGAAGTGGAACGTGCCGTTTTATTTCGGCGGCACCTCGCTCCTGATCATTGTTGTTGTCACCATGGATTTCATGTCCCAGGTCCAGGCCTACGTGATGTCCCACCAGTATGAAAGCCTCTTGAAGAAAGCGAACTTCAAGGGTGCTGGTTTCCCGTCGCGTTAATAGGGATATATGTCGAAGGAAGATGTTATCGAAATGCTGGGCGAGGTCGTAGAAAACCTCCCCAATGCGACCTTTCGGGTCAAGTTGGAAAACGGGCACCATGTGCTCGGCCACATCTCCGGAAAAATGCGTATGCACTACATCCGCATTCTCCCGGGCGACAAAGTGACCGTGCAGCTGACGCCCTACGATCTGACCAAGGGCCGCATCGTCTTCCGCGCAAAGTAAGGTTTTTTCCGGAGAAAAAGCATGAAAGTATTAGCTTCGGTCAAGTGTATCTGCCGCAACTGCAAAATCATCCGCCGCAAGCGCGTGGTGAGGGTCATCTGTACCGACCCGCGCCACAAGCAGCGTCAGGGTTGATTTGACATTGCGTTTTGGATATAATTTTCGGTTCCCCGTTTTTCGGCTGAATTACAGCGATATACAGGTAACTAAGAGGTAAGAGATATGGCCCGTATCGCAGGCGTAAACATTCCAAACCACCAGCACGTCGAGATCGCGTTGACTGCGATCTATGGCATTGGCCGCACCCGCGCGCAAAAGATTTGCGACGTGGCCGGCGTAAAGCGTTCCGTCAAGATGAAAGACCTCACCGATTCCGATCTCGATCGGTTGCGTGACGAGGTCGGCAAGTTCACCGTCGAAGGCGACCTCCGTCGCGAAGTGACGATGAGCATCAAGCGTCTGATGGACCTTAGTTGCTATCGTGGCGTCCGTCATCGTCGTGGTCTGCCGGTCCGCGGTCAGCGTACCCGCACCAACGCGCGTACTCGCAAGGGGCCGCGCAAGTCGATCGCCGGCGCCAAGAAATAATCAGGAACTCAAGACATGGCCAAGACCCAGACCAAGGTTCGCAAGAAGGTCAAGAAGAACGTCGCCGAGGGCATCGCCCACGTGCATGCGTCGTTCAACAACACCATCATCACCATCACCGACCGCCAGGGCAACGCCCTGTCGTGGGCGACGTCGGGCGGCGCAGGCTTCAAGGGCTCGCGCAAGTCCACGCCGTTCGCGGCCCAGGTCGCTGCCGAAGCCGCCGGCAAGGCAGCCCAGGAGTGTGGTGTCAAGAACCTCGAAGTGCGCATCAAGGGCCCCGGCCCCGGCCGTGAATCCGCGGTCCGCGCCCTCAACGCCCTCGGCATGAAGATCTCCAGCATCACGGATATCACGCCGGTCCCGCACAATGGCTGCCGGCCTCCCAAGCGCCGCCGTATTTAAGTTTAAGGAGCAAGAACAGTGGCTCGCAATCTAGACCCCAAGTGCCGCCAGTGCCGCCGCGAGGGAGAGAAACTCTTCCTCAAGGGTGAGAAGTGCTTTACCGACAAGTGTTCCGTGGAACGCCGCGCCTACGCGCCCGGCCAGCACGGCCAGAAGTCCGGTCAGCGCTTGTCCGGCTATGGTCAGCAGCTGCGCGAAAAGCAGAAGATCCGTCGCATCTACGGCATTCTCGAACGCCAGTTCCGCAAGACCTTCGCCGAAGCCGAGCGCAAGAAGGGCCAGACCGGCGAGAACCTGCTGCAACTGCTCGAATCGCGCCTCGACGCCGTCGTCTTCCGTATGGGCTTCGGCGCGTCGCGTGCCGAATCCCGCCAGATCGTCCGCCACAACGGCGTGTTGGTGAACGGCAAGCGCGTGAACATTCCGTCCTACGCCGTGCGTCCGGGCGAAACCATCCAGCTGACCGAGGCGGCCCGTGGCCACCTGCGTTCCAAGGGTGCGCTCGAAGCCGCCGAAGGCCGCGGTTTCCCGGAGTGGATCGAGGTCAATGTCAAGGAAGGCCGCGGCGTGTTCAAGTCCTACCCGGCCCGCGAAGACCTGCCGCCGACGATCAACGAAGGCCTCGTGGTCGAACTGTATTCGCGTTAATCACCTTTTGCGGCGCGCCGTCCGGCGCGCCGCGATGCTTTTTTCCGAGGAATGCAGATGCAAAGCAACGCACTTCTGAAACCGCGCATTATCGATGTGCAGACGCTCTCCCCGGTGCATGCCCGTGTGGTCATGGAACCGTTCGAGCGTGGCTACGGCCACACGCTGGGCAACGCCCTGCGGCGCATCCTGCTGTCTTCCATGCCCGGCGCCGCCCCGACCGAAGTCTCGATCGAAGGCGTGTTGCACGAGTACTCGACGCTGGACGGCGTGCGTGAAGACGTCGTCGACATCCTGCTCAACCTCAAGGGTGTCGTGCTCAAGCTGCACAGCCGCAACGAGGCTGTGCTGACGCTGTCGAAAAAGGGCGAAGGCGTCGTGACGGCTGCCGATATCGAGACGTCGCACGACGTCGAGATCATCAACCCCGACCACATCATTGCCCACCTGGCTCCCGGCGGCAAGATCGAGATGCAGATCAAGATCGAAACCGGCCGCGGCTACGAGCCCGCGAACATTCGCGAGACCGACAAGGAAAGCAAGGCGATCGGCCGCATCCTGATGGATGCCTCCTTCAGCCCGGTGCGCCGCGTCAGCTACGCCGTCGAGTCCGCCCGCGTCGAACAGCGCACCGACCTCGACAAGCTGATCGTCGACATCGAAACCAACGGCGCCATCGATCCGGAAGAGTCGATCCGCTATGCGGCCCGCATCCTGATGGACCAGTTGTCCGTGTTCGCCGATCTCGAAGGCACGCCGCTGTCGGTCGAAGCGCCGAAGGTCGC
>CAZWFC010000103.1:0-10948 GCA_964632965.1 uncultured Rhodocyclaceae bacterium | reverse complement strand
CCATCATCCAGAAGTTGTCGGAGGCGTAGCGCGCGCCCTTGTTGTCGCCGATGCGGATGACGCGCTCATTGGCCAGCCCGATGCCCCGGGTCCAGATGTCGTAGGCTTCGTCGTCCTCGGCATAGACCGTGACGTAAAGCCTGTCCTTGGGCAGCTTGAAGACTTCGGTCAGCAGTTCCCATGCATAGGTGATGGCGTCGCGCTTGAAGTAGTCGCCGAAGCTGAAGTTGCCCAGCATCTCGAAGAAGGTGTGGTGGCGCGCCGTATAGCCGACATTTTCGAGATCGTTGTGCTTGCCGCCGGCGCGCACGCATTTCTGCGAGGTCGTGGCACGCGAGTAGGCGCGCTTGTCGAAGCCGAGGAAGACATCCTTGAACTGGTTCATGCCCGCATTGGTGAACAGCAGGGTCGGGTCCTCGTGCGGCACCAGCGAGCTGGAGGCGACGATCTGGTGCCCCTTGGAGGCGAAGAAGTCGAGGAATTTCTGGCGGATTTCGGCGCTTTTCATGGCTGGGACATTCAAGACTGGCGAAGCCCATGATTCTACGCGATTGCGGCAGCGCAAGAAATGCGAAGGCCCGCGCTCGGCGGGCCCTTGCACCCGAGTCCGTCACGCGGCCGGCCTACATCTCGTCCGGCTGCCAGACGTCCGGGCGGTCGGTGAAGACGGCGGCGGCGCCGGCGGCGAACAGCCGCTCGGCCTCTTCGCGGCGATTCACCGTGTAGCAGGCTAGGGGAATGCCAGCGGCGGCGAACGCGGCGACGCCGGCCGGTTCAGCAGCAGCCGCGCGACAATGCAGGGCCCGGCAACCGAGCGCGGCCAGTTCGTCTTGCCAGCCGGCTGGAATGGCTTCGACCAGCCAGGCGAAGTCCGGCTGCGGAGCCTCCCGCCGCGCCGCCTGCAATGCAATGGCGGAGAACGAGGACACCACGCCGAGGAACGACCCGGTCGCGGCGAGCAGGCGGCCGACGACGGCACCGGTCTGTTCGTCGTGTCCGTCCGCCGGCTTGATTTCGACGTTCGTCCACAGGCCGAGCCGGGCGCACAGGGACAAAGCCTCCGCGAGCGTCGGCATCGGTTCGCCCCGATACGCCTCGCCATGGCGCAGGCCGGCGTCGAGCGCGCGCAGCTGCGCGAGGCTGTGCGCCGCCACCGGGCCGCAGCCGTCGGTGGTGCGCTCCAGGGTTTCGTCGTGGATGAGCACGGGAACGCCGTCGCGCGACAGCATGACGTCGAACTCGACGCCCCGGCAGCCCAAGCGGGCCGCCAGACGCAGGCCGGCCAGCGTGTTTTCGGGCGCCAGCGCACCGCCGCCGCGGTGGGCGATGATGCGCGGATAGCGCACGGGACTACTTCTTCGTCTTCGCCGCCGGCGCCGCGACGGCGGGCGCGAACAGCAGATTCACGCGGCTCACGGCGGTATCGAGGGCTTCCTTGGCCGGCTTGGTGTTCTGCCAGACGAAGGCAATTTCCTCGTTGATGATTTCGCGGATGCGGTTGCGGCCGGCGCCATCCTTGGAACGATAGCCCTGCTTCGACATCGCCAGCCGCTTCTCCGCCTCGGCCAGCACCGCAGGCGACACGCCGGCCGCGCGCAGCGCCTCCATCGCCGCCGGCATCATCGGCAGGAAGGCGGTGGCGCGCACCCATTCCTTCTGCACCTCGGGACGCATCAGGAAGGTCATGAAGCGGGCGATGACCTTGTACTCCTCCTTCTTCTTCCCCGGCAGGACCCAGAGGGCGGCGCCGTCCGGCAGCACGTCGCCGGGCCGCGCGCCGCGCACGTCGTCGTAATGCGGCAGATCGGCGACGCCGACCTCGAATTTCGCATCGCGCACGAACTGCGCATAGGCCTGCGACTCGCCGGTCAACATCATGCAGGTGCCGCTGGCGAAGCGGGCATTGCCTTCGTCGCCGGGGCCGAAATAATGGAAGTAGAAACTCTTGTACCAGCTCGACAGCAAGGCGAGATGCTTGACGTTGACCATGGCGTTGATCGCCAGCCTCTCGGTCTTGCCGCTCTTGGTGACGACCGGCTCGCCGTGCTGCGACGACAGGTTCTCGACATGCACCCAGGAAAAGCGCGAACTGGTCAGCGGACACTTGTAGTCGGCATCGAAGAGGTCGCCGGCGACCTTCTGCACTTCCCACCAGGTCCGCGGCGGCTTGTCGGGATCGAGCCCGGCCTTGCGGAAGGCGTCGCGGTTGTAGAACAGCACCGGCAGCGCCAGGCCCAGCGGCAGCGCTTCGATCTTGCCGGTCAGGTCGTCGACCGCATCGGCGATCTGGGGATAGAAGCGCGACGCATCGAATTTCTCGCCGCCTTCCTTCATGACCTGCACCAGCGGCTTGAAACGCGGCCGCGTATCGAAGAACGCCATGCCTTCGTCGGCGTCGAGGAAGGCCATGTGCGGCAGGCGATGCCGGTCCTCGACGCTTTTCAGGTCTTCGAGGACGACACGGGCCTTGCCCTTCTGCTCGTCGTTGAAGCGCACCACCAGCGTCGCCAGGGCATCCAGGGACCGGCCATCGAGGGCATGCCGCAGCGAAACCTCCTGGGCACCGGCCACCGCACTGCATAACGCCAGAAATACCGACAGTGTTGCGCGAATCATTACGACCTCTCCAATCCAGCACAAGGAAACGATAGTGTATTACGGCCTGTGCCCTTTGCAGGCAATCGATGTCAGGCGCGGCAAATGCGGTCGCGGCCGCGGCGCTTGGCTTCGTACAGGGCGATGTCGGCCGTCTCGATCAGGTTGCCCGGACGACCGGCGTCCAGACCCGCGACGCCGCAGGAAAACGTGGCGGAGAACGCCTGCGCTCCGCCGTGCTGGATGATCTGGCCAAACGCCGCGCGTATTTCGTCCATGATGCCGACGGCTGCGTCCGCCGTTGCGTCGGGCAGGATGACGACGAACTCTTCGCCGCCGTAGCGTCCGACGACGTCCGATTTGCGCAGGCGCTGCTGCAACAGCCGCGACAGGCTGAGGATGACCTTGTCGCCGGCCGGATGTCCGTAGCTGTCGTTGACCTTCTTGAAATGATCGATATCCAGCATGGCGACGGCCAGGGGCGACTTCTGCCGCCGGCAACGACTGACGTCGACTTCGAGATGCTGCGTGACAGCGGTATGGTTGAGCAGCCCGGTCAGGCTGTCGCGCACCATGTAGGTCCGCAGCACCCGGTAGCGGTCGGCGCGCGTCTTCACCGACGACACCAGATACTCGGGCTGGATCGGCTTCACCAGGAAATCGTCCCCACCGACCCGGAAGGCCGCGTGCTGTTTGGCCAGATCGGTCTCGGAGGAAAGGAAGACGATGGGGATGCTGACGAACTCGGCCTTCTGGCGCAGCACGGCGGCAAGCTCGATGCCACTGCAACCGGGCATATACACATCCATGAGGATCAACTCCGCCGGGAAATCGCGCAGCGCATCGAGCACCTTGAGCGGATCGGTTTCCGCCCGCACGACCATGCCGGCATCCTCAAGTATGCTGGCGTAGAAAATGGCGAGGGACGGCGAATCGTCGACCACCAGCACGCAGTACGGATCGGGCTGCATGCCCCGCACCAACTGGTCGAGCCGGTCGACCAGCTTGGCGATATCCACCGGCTTGATGAAATAGGCATCGCTGCCGGCGCGCACGACCGCCAGACGCGCCGCGATGTCGTCGCGTCCGGAGACGAACACCACGGGCGGCAGATTCACGCCGCTATCGCGCAGGGCCATGATTCCCTGCGGGCCGGCGATGTCGCCTTCGGGCAGGGTGATGTCGACAATCAGCGCCACCGGTCCGATCTGCTCCAGCGCCGGCAGCAGATTGACCGCACTGGGGATGACATGCGCCCGGTAATTGAAATGCGACAACTGGGCGGCAAGATAGCGCGCGATCTCGGGACTGTCCTCGACGATGAGAATAGGCTGTTGCTGGCTGGTGTCCATGGTTCGGGGGACTCACCTTGCTTTGGTAATAGCAGCTTAACCGGACAAACCGTCACGTCAACATTCTTCGTACAATCAAACCTAAAGTTCTTCGACCAATTGTCGTAAAATCGATCTGGCCGTGCTACCGCCGGAAGATAGGTGTGAACTCTACTAAGCACAATTTGATCTTGCTGGTTTCTTCCACGCTGCTGCTTGCGGCGTGCGAAGTGCCGTTCCTGTCCGACGAGGAGGCCAAGATCGAGGCGCGGCGCGAAGCGGAAGGCAAGGCGATCGGCAGCGCCTGCCGCCATGCCGGCCGACCCATCGAAGAATGCTACGAGCGCAGCCCGAAAACCTCGAAAGCCGCCATCTTCGCCGGCTGGCGCGACATGGACGGTTACATGCGCGAGAACAATATCCAGATCGTCTCGCCCGACGTGCCTGAACCACCCGCCAAGCAGGGCGAGACGGCCGAGGAGAAACCCAAGGCCGCCGCCGCTCCGCCGGCAGAGGAAAAGCCCAAAACCGCCGGCGCTCCGCCCGCAGACGAAAAGCCGAAGGCCGCCGAAGCGACACCCAGGAAGAAGACGGCGGCGACGCCGCAAGAGGCGCCGGTCAGGCAGAGCGTGTCCACTCCTCCGCGCAGCAAACCGTTCAATCGCGTCGTCTGACGCACGACGCTGACGCGCGGCGCCGCTTGCCCCCTCCGCGTCCACGGCACCCCGCATTCCTTCGGCACCCGGCTTCGCCGCCATCCCGCATCCAGACCACCCCGCCGCACCATCGCGCGCAGGTCTGTCGTATCCTGTGCGCCCCAATCTGGATGCCCGACCATGCTGAGCCCGGAAGAACTCGACCGCCAGTACAACGCCCGCGCCGCGGTCCCCGACCATCCGGCCATCTTCGCGCGCTGGCGGGAATACTCCCGCCAGGCGCGCGACCTCCTGCGCTGCGAAGAGGACTACTACTACGGCCCCTCGCCGGCCGAAACCCTCGATTTCTTTCCTGCCCGCGGCACCCGCTCGCCGCTGCTGATCTTCGTTCACGGCGGCTACTGGCGCGCTCTCGACAAGAGCGATTTCTCCTTCCTGGCGCCGGCATTCGTGGCGGCCGGCGTCAGCGTCGCCATCCTCAACTACGGCTTGGCCCCGGCGGTGCGCCTCGATGACATGGTGCGCCAGATGCTCCGCGCCACGACATGGCTCCATCGCCATGCGGACGACCTGAAGCTCGACCGCGACCATTTCTTCGCCGCCGGCCATTCCGCCGGCGGACAGCTCGCGGCGATGATGCTCGCCGCCGACTGGCCGGCATGGGATGAGCGGCTGCCGGCCGGTCTCGTCCGCGGCGCCGTCGGCGTCAGCGGGCTCTATAACCTGCTGCCGCTGGCGCATGCGCCCTTCCTGCGCGCGGACCTGCAACTCGACGACGCTGCCGCACGCCGCGTCAGCCCCGTGAACTACCCCCCGCGCCAAGGCTTGCCGCTCGTCACCGCCGTCGGCAGCCTGGAAAGCGACGAATTCCGGCGTCAGGCCAGCGAAATCGCTACCGCCTGGCCCGATTGTCCGGTAGAGTTTTTGCCTTTGCCCGGACGGCACCATTTTTCGGCGATCGAGGCACTGGGGGACACATCCCATCCTCTGTTCCACGCCGCGGTCCGGCACATAAGAAACTGAAGGGGAGTTCGCCATGAAAAAAATCGGCATCGGCCTGCTGGTCGTCGTCGTCGCGATCGCCGGCGCCCTGTTCTGGCTGCGCGGCAACATCGACGGCCTGGTCAGGAACGCCATCGAGACCTACGGCAGCGAAATGACCAAGGCGCCGGTGAAGGTCGCCGCGGTCGAGATCAGGCCCGGCGACGGCCGCGGCGTCATCCGCGGCCTGACCATCGGCAATCCGCCCGGCTTCAAGACCGCGCACCTGCTCAAGGTCGCCGAAATCGAGGTCGTCATCGACATCGCCAGCATCGCCGGCGACGTGGTGACCGTGAAGAAAATCGCCATCGCCGCCCCCGACATCGTCTATGAGAAGGGCGAAGCCATAACCAACGTGGATGCCCTGCAGAAGAATATCGCCGACTACATCGGCCCCGCCGAAAAGAAGGACAATCGCGGCGGCAAGAAACTGATCGTCGAAGAGCTCACAGTGCGCGATGCCAAAACCCAAGCCAGCGCTCCCTTCCTGGACGGCAAGACGGTTGCGGTCGGCCTGCCCGACATCGCGCTGCACGACCTGGGCAAGAGCAAGGGCGGCATCACACCCGGCGAACTGGGCCAGGAAATCGTCAAGGCGCTCAAGCAAAAACTCGCGGCGGCCGTCAGTTTCGACAACCTGGCGAAATCCGCGGCGGCGGGCCTGGACAAGGCCGGCAGCGCCATCAAGGGCCTGTTCGGCAAGTAGGCCGGGCACTTCCAGGCTTCGCCGTCCATGCTGACGAACCTGATCCGGCCCAGCATCGGCAAGAGGCTCGCCGTCCTCTTCGTCGTCCTGATCCTGATCGGCGTCAGCGCCGTCATCGTCGCCGAAGACGCCTTCGACCGCCACGCCGAACTCGCGCAGTTCGTGAACCAGACCGGTCGCCTGCGCATGCTGTCGCAGAGCCTCGCCTACAGCGCCCACCGGCATGCCGCCGACAAATCGGCCGGCCGGCGCGAACTCGACCGGCTGATCGGGGATTTCGAAGCCGCGCTGATGATTGTCGAGGACAAGAGCACATCGATCGCACACGACGACGGCACGGCGTTCGCCAAGGTGAAGATCCAGTGGCGGAACTACCTCGTGGCGATCCGGGGGCTGCCGGCTGCCGGCGCCGACCGGCAGACACAGTTGCAGATCATCGACGTCGCCGCGCGGCAGATGCTGGATGTCGAGGAGGAAGCGGTGCAGCTGGTTCTGCAACGCCACGCGGAGCTGCGGCGCAAGCTCCGCTTCGACCTCTTCGCCGTGATGCTGCTCGGGCTGGTCGTGATGGGCCATGTCTACTGGCGCATCCGCGCCCGCATCGTCGCCCCGGTGACGCGCATGGCCGACATGGCGCGCCGCATCGCCGCCGGCGAACTCGGCGCCCGCGTCCGCTACGCGGCGCACGACGAAATCGGCGAACTCGCCGACGCGCTCGACAAGTCGGCCGACACTACCGAGCAGCTCATCGCCAGCCACCGCGAGGCCAGACTGGCGATACAGGACAGCGAACTGCGCAACCGCACGCTGTGGGAAACCTCGACCGACGGCATCGTCATGATGGGCGCGGACCAGATCGTCCGCTACGCCAACCCGGCGGCGCAGACCATATTCGGCTACGCGGCCGACGAGCTGACCGGCATGCCTTTCGCGCTGCTGCAGCCGGAACGCCTGCGCGACGCCCGGCCGCAGAGCCTCGCGCAATTCGTGCAGGACACGGGATCGGCGTCCGACTGGCGCGCGGTGGAAACCTTCGCCCGGCACAAGAACGGCAGCGAGATTCCGGTCGAACTGACGTTCACCCGCATGCAGCTGTCGACCCGGGAATGGTTCGCCGCCTTCTTCCGCGACGTGTCGCGGCGCACCGCGGCCCTCGCCGCCCTGCGCCTGCGCGAACGCGCGATGGAATCCACCGGCGAAGGCATCATGATCAGCGACGCGCTCGCCGCCGACCATCCGACGCTCTACGTCAACCCGGCGTTCCGCCGCATCACCGGTTACGAGGCGGAGGACGTCATCGGCCGCAACGGCCGCTTCTTCCTCGGCGACGAGCTCGACCAGCCGGAAACCGAGGCCCTGCGCCTGTTGCTGCGTGAGCAACGCGCCGATACCGTCATCCTGCGCTGCTTCCGCAAGGACGGCACGCCGTTCTGGAACGAGCTGTCGGTGTCGCCGGTGCGCGACGACGACGGCCGCGTCACCCACACCATCAGCATCTTCAAGGACGTCACCGAGCGCCGGCAGCAGGAAGAGGAACTGCTCAAGAACGCCCACCACGACTCGCTGACCGGCCTCGCCAACCGCGCCCTGCTCAACGACCGGATAGATCAGGCGATCACCGTCGCCCAGCGCCACGGCCGCCAGGTCGGCGTGCTGTTCGTCGATATCGACAACTTCAAGCTGATCAACGATTCGCTCGGCCACGCCATCGGCGACCTGCTGCTCAAGGAAACGGCGCGGCGGCTGCAGGGCTGCCTGCGCGACGGCGACACCGCCGCCCGCCTCAACAGCGACGAGTTCGTCCTGCTGCTGTCGGACATGGAACACGAGGACAACGTCGCCATCATCGCCGACCGCGTGCTGTCGGCCATGGTCCAGCCATTCCAGCACAGCGGCGGCGAGCTCTACGTCAGCGCCAGCGTCGGCGCCAGCTTCTTCCCGCGCGACGGCGCCGACAGCCAGACGCTGATCAAGCACGCCGACATCGCCATGTATCGCGCCAAGGAGCATGGCCGCAACAACTTCCAGGTCTTCACCGCGGAGATGCAGTCGCGCATCGACCACCGCCTGTCGCTCGAAACCCACTTGCGCCGGGCGCTGGAACGCGAGGAGTTCGTGCTCTTCTACCAGCCCCAGGTGAGCCTGGACACCGGCCGCATCGTCGGCGCCGAAGCCCTGATACGCTGGCGCCACGGCGAGATGGGCATGGTCTCGCCGGCCCAGTTCATCCCGCTGGCGGAGGAAACCGGGCTGATCGTGCCCATCGGCGAATGGGTGCTCGACACCGCCTGCGCCCAGATCAAGAGCTGGCTCACTGCCGGCCTGCCGCCGGTCGGCGTCGCCGTCAACCTGTCGGCACGGCAGTTCCGCCAGAAGAACCTGGTGCAGATCGTCGAGCAGAGCCTGCGTATCCAGGGCGTCGATTCGTCGCACCTGGAACTCGAAATGACCGAGAGCATGGTCATGCAGGACCCGGAGCAGACCATCCGTCTGCTGCGCCAGCTCAAGGAACTCGGCCTGCGCATCTCGCTCGACGACTTCGGCACCGGCTATTCGAGCCTGTCCCATTTGCGCCGCTTCCCCATCGACGTGCTCAAGGTCGACCAGTCCTTCGTGCGCGACGTCACCACCAGCAACGACGACGCCGCCATCGCCGCCTCCATCATCGCGCTGGCCCACAGCCTGCAGCTCGCGGTCATCGCCGAGGGCGTCGAAACGCCGGCGCAGTTGCAGTACCTCAGGCGCCAGCGCTGCGACATGATGCAGGGCTATTACTTCGCCAAACCCGTGCCGGCGGACGAGTTCGCCGCCATGATGGCCGCCGGCAAGCGGCTGTCCGCCGCCGACCTGCAGCCGTTCGACGCTGCCGCGGGCTGACCGCGGTTGCCGAAACCCGATGCGGAAGGGGCGGCGGGATGCGCTATAATCCGCCCGCGCGTCCCGCCGGTTGACGCGCTTCCGGCCGATCCGGCCACCCGCCATCCAACGTTTCGCCGCCTGAACCGGTACCCCGCGAGGGGCAGGCCGATCAGGAGATTCCATGTCTTTCGAAGACCTCGGGCTGATACCCGAACTGCTGCGCGCCGTTGCCGATTCCGGCTATACCGAACCCACCCCGATCCAGGCGCAAGCCATCCCCATCGTTCTCGCCGGCAAGGACGTCATGGGCGGCGCCCAGACCGGCACCGGCAAGACCGCCGGCTTCACGCTGCCCCTGCTGCACCGCCTCGCGCGCCACGCCAGCACCAGCTCGTCGCCGGCGCGCCACCCGATCCGCGCCCTGATCCTCTGCCCGACGCGCGAATTGGCGATGCAGGTACATGAGAGCGTCAAGACCTACAGCAAGTACCTGGCGCTGCGTTCGATCTGCATCTACGGCGGCGTAGACATCAAGCCGCAGATCGCCGAAATGAAGGAAGGGCGCGAGATCGTCGTCGCCACGCCGGGCCGCCTGCTCGACCACGTGCAGCAGAAGACCGTCAGCTTCAACTTCGTCGAGTTCCTCGTGCTCGACGAAGCCGACCGCATGCTCGACATGGGCTTCATCCCCGACATCAAGCGCATCCTCGCCATGCTGCCGAAGGAGCGCCAGAGCCTGCTGTTCTCGGCCACCTTCTCCGACGAGATCAAGAAGCTCGCCGACGCCATGCTGCGCGCGCCGCAGTTGATCGAGGTCGCGCGCCGCAACATGGTCTCCGAGACCATCACCCACCGCGTGCATCCGGTCGCCACCGACCGCAAGCGCTACCTGCTGCTGCAACTACTGAAGGAATCGGAACTCTCCCAGGTGCTGGTCTTCGTCGGCACCAAGTTCGGCGCCTCGCGCCTCGCCGTCTGGCTGGAACGCCAGGGCATCGCCGCCGACGCCATCCACGGCGACAAGAGCCAGCAGCAGCGCACCGAAGCGCTCGAAGCCTTCAAGTCCGGCAAGGCGCGCGTGCTCGTCGCCACCGACGTCGCCGCGCGCGGCCTCGACATCGACGACCTGCCGCACGTCATCAACTACGAATTGCCGCACGTCGCCGAGGACTACATCCACCGCATCGGCCGCACCGGCCGCGCCGGCAAGACCGGCGAGGCCACCTCGCTGGTCGCGCCCGAGGAAAAGATGCGCCTGGCCGACATCGAGAAGCTGACCAAGTTCAAGATCGAGCAGGTGATCGTCCCCGGCTTCGAGCCGGGTTCGACCGGCCCCACCAGCGAACCCGAACGTGACCCGCGCGGGCGCGGCGGCAGCGGTGGTCACGGTCATTCCCATCGCGAGCGCGAGCGCAATCCCGATCGTCACGGCCCCAAGACTTCCGTGCGCATGCCCGCCCCGGCTGCCCATGTGCCGCCCGTGCCCTCCGGCGGCTTCGACGCCAACAAGCCCTACGAACCCAAGGTCGTCGCCGGCGCCGCCGATGCGCCGAAGCCGGAGGCACCGCCCAGGCGGCCGCTGCGACCGGTCGCCGCCCTGCTCGGCGGACTCGGCAAGAAGTCGTAATCCCCAAAAACCAACGCCCGCAACCGCGGGCGTTGTCTTTTCGAAGCCCGCCGACGGCGAACCTCTGCGGGAAGCGCCTACGCCTTCAACCCCGCCAGCACCTCGTCGAGCATCTTCTTCGCATCGCCGAAGA
>CAZWFC010000102.1:0-11160 GCA_964632965.1 uncultured Rhodocyclaceae bacterium | reverse complement strand
GATCCCGCCCCCCCATCTCGCCGACGACAACGACGAGTGGGAAGAATTCTGAACGCAATCCAGGCCAGCCGGTTTCCTGCCGTTGCCCGGAAGGAAATCGTCCCAGCCGACACATGGCACCAACCGTGACCCGTACCGACGCAGCATCGCTAGTTCCCCAGCGCGAATTCCATTTCACGCAGGAGGATTTCGACCGCATACGCAAGCTGATATACGACCACGCCGGCATTTCGCTGGCGCCGGTGAAGCGCGACATGGTGTATTCGCGGCTGTCGCGGCGCCTGCGTGCGCTCGACTTCACGACCTTTGGTCAGTACCTCGCCTTTCTTGAAAGGGGCGACGAGAAGGAGTGGGAGATTTTCGTCAACTCGCTGACGACGAACCTCACGTCCTTCTTCCGCGAAAGCCATCATTTCAGGATTCTGGCGTCCGTCCTGCCCACCGTCGCCCAACGGCCGATCCGCATCTGGTGTTCGGCGGCATCGACGGGCGAGGAGCCTTATTCGCTGGCCATCACCGCCTGCGAGGCGTTCGGCAGCCTGACGCCGCCGGTCACCATTCTCGCCAGCGACATCGACACCAACGTGCTGGCGACGGGAGAACGCGGCGTTTACCCGGTCGAGCGCGTCGAGAAGCTCGATCCCGAGCGTCTGCGCAGCTTTTTCCTGAAGGGGACCGGCAAGCAGGAAGGCCAGGTCAGGGTGCGTCCGGAGCTGCAGAAGCTGATCACCTTCACCCGCTTCAATCTGCTCGACGCGCGCTGGTCGGTGCCGGGGCCGTTCGACATCATTTTCTGCCGCAACGTGATGATCTACTTCGACAAGGAAACGCAGCACCAGATCCTCAAGAAGTTCGTCCCCCTGTTGCGCGAGGAAGGCCTGTTTTTCGCCGGGCATTCCGAGAGTTTCCTGCATGCGGCCGACTTGGTGCGCTCGCTGGGACGCACCGTCTATGAGCGCGTCGATCGCAAGGGGCCTTCCCGCGACATGAGGCATGCATGAGTGTCGGGGAGCTGGGCTTCGTCGAACACCTGGCCGGGAACCGTTATTTCGACCGCCAATTCGAAGTCGAGGCGGTCAAGGTGCTGCCCGGCGAGTATTACGTCACCGCCGCCAACGTGGTCATGGTTACCGTGCTCGGCTCCTGTGTGTCGGCGTGCATCCGCGACCGCGAAAAGGGCGTCGGCGGCATGAACCACTTCATGCTGGCCGACGGCGGCAGCAGGGAGATCCTGTCGGCATCGGCACGCTACGGCACGTATGCGATGGAAATCCTGATCAACCATCTGATGAAGATGGGCGCCCGCAAGAGCGCACTCGAGGCCAAGGTGTTCGGCGGCGGCCGCGTCATGGCGAGCCTGACCAGCTCCCAGGTCGGCGAGAACAATGCCAGTTTCGTGACCGATTTCCTTACGACCGAGGGCATCCCGGTGGTGGCCAAGGACTTGCTGGACGTCTATCCGCGCAAGGTCTATTACTTTCCCAATTCGGGGCGAGTGCTGGTCAAGAAGCTGATGAGGATGCACAATGACACCGTGATGCGCCGCGAGAAGGAATACGCCGCGCGTCTGACCGAAGCCCCCGTTTCCGGGGATATCGAACTCTTCATGTAACGGATGTACCGTGGCTATCAAAGTCCTCGTTGTCGATGATTCCGCGCTGATGCGCGCCCTGCTGACGGAAATCATCGGCGGTGCTCCCGATCTCGACGTGGTCGGCAGTGCACCCGATCCCATCGCGGCACGGGAAATGATCAAGGTGCTCAATCCCGATGTGCTGACGCTCGATGTCGAGATGCCGAAGATGGACGGCCTCGAGTTTCTCGAACGCCTGATGCGGCTGCGGCCGATGCCGGTGGTCATGATCTCGTCGCTGACCGAGCGCGGCTCCGAAGTCACGCTGCAGGCGCTGGAGATCGGCGCCGTCGATTTCATCGCCAAGCCGCGTGCCGAAAACATCACCCTGCTACAGGCTTACGCCGACGAGATTCGCGACAAGATTCGCGCTGCTTGCGGCGCTCACCTGAAAAAGCGGGCGCCGGCCCTGCCCGCCAGGCAGGATGGGCCGCCCGCCGTCGCTGCGGGCGCCACCCTGTCGCCGCGGCTGCTGCAGGAAAAGCTGATTGCCATCGGCGCTTCGACCGGGGGAACCGAGGCCATCAAGGATGTGCTCATGGGCTTGCCGGAGGAAGTTCCCGGCATCGTCATGGCGCAGCACATGCCGGAGTCGTTCACCGGTTCGTTCGCCCGCCGCCTCGACAGTCTTTGCCGTATCCGGGTCATCGAGGCGCAGGGCGGCGAACGCATCCAGCCCGGCCATGCCTACCTGGCGCCGGGGCATTCGCATCTGCTCGTCAAGCGCGTCGGCGCGGCCTACGTGACCGAACTGTCCCAGTCCGAGCCGGTCAATCGCCATCGTCCGTCCGTCGACGTGCTGTTCAGCTCGGTAGCCAGCCAGGTGAAGCAGAATGCGATCGGCGTCATCCTGACGGGCATGGGCAAGGACGGTGCGCAGGGCATGCTCGAAATGCGCAAGGCCGGCGCCTGGAACATCGGCCAGGACCAGGAAAGCTGTGTCGTCTATGGCATGCCGCGGGAGGCGGCGAATGTCGGGGCGGTCGAGGATGTCGCCCCCCTGTCGGATGTCGCCCCGCGCATCCTGGCCCGGTTGCGCCAGTGGGACCGCCAGGCTCGCGGATGACGGCAATGCAAAGGCAACTGCCGGGCAGGCTATACTCCCCGACCAAAGGAAAACGAAAAGGGAATCTTTCATGGATACCAACGTAGTCACCAACGGCAGTTGTGCCGTCATTCGCCTCAGCGGGCGTTTCGATTTCAACGCCCATCGCGAGTTTCGCGAAGCCGTCGATCAGGCGCTGGCCGACCCTGCCCTGAATGAAGTGCAGGTCGATCTGGCCGCCGTCGACTATCTCGACAGTTCGGCGCTCGGCATGCTGCTGATGCTGCGCGACAAGGCCCGCAGTGCCGGCAGGAGCGTTTCGCTCGCCAACTGCCGCGGTGCCGTCAAGCAGGTCATCGAGATCGCCAACTTCAGCAAGTTGTTCCCGATTTCCTGATCGCCTGGTTCCGTCGGCCATGAAGATCCTTCTGGTCGAGGACAATCCCGACGATCTTTTTTTCGCGGCTCACGAGCTCAAGCAGCTCGGGCATGCGGTCGTCGGCGTCGAGAACGGCGTCAAGGCGCTTGAACTCTTCGAGCGCGAGCGGCCCGACATCGTCATTACCGATATCTACATGCCAGGCATGGACGGTTTCGCGTTGACGCGGGCCATCCAGCAGTGCGCGGCGCCTTACTGGCAGCCGGTCCTGTTTCTCTCCGGTCATCGCGACGACGATTTGCAGGTCAAGGCGCTGCAGGTGGGCGCCGACGGCTATATCGTCAAACCGGTGTCTGCCGCGATGCTCGATGCGCGGCTCAAGGTCATCGAACGCCTGTTGACCATGCAGCGCCAAGCCGAAGACCGCGCCGGCGAACTGGAAAAATACTACGCGGCGGAAGAGGACGAGAAGCGCATCGCCGAGCACCTGATCCGGCGTCTCGTCAATGCCGACAAGCTGGGCGATCCGGCGATCCATTACTGGATTGCCGCCGCGGCACTGTTCAGCGGCGACATCATCGCCGCCGCCCGCACGCCGGGCCGGGTGCTGCATGTGCTGCTGGCCGACGGTACCGGCCATGGCCTCGCGGCTTCGATCAATGTGTTGCCGATCATCGCCCCCTTCTACCGCATGACGGAGAAGGGGTTCGGCGTCGACGCCATCATCCGCGAAATGAACAGCAAGGTCAGGCAGTTCCTGCCGGAAGGGCGTTTCGTCGCGGCGACCCTGGCCGCCATCGATTTCCGCGAGGGCTACGTGCGGGTATGGAACGGCGGCAACCCCGAGCCCTTCATGCTTTCGACATCGGGGCATGCGGAGCACGTGTTCGCGTTGCGCCATTTGCCGCTCGGCGTGCTGGCGGACGACGAATTCGAAACCACGGCCGAAACGCATGCCTTCGGCAGCGAGACGCAGTTGTTCATGTATTCGGATGGAGTGATCGAGGCCGAGGACGAAAGCGGCGAGATGTTCGGCTTCGAGCGCCTGGCGGAGGCGATGGTCAACACCTCGGCGGCCGGACGGCTCGATGCGGCCGTCAAGGCGGTGTCCCGTCATATGGCGAGCCGTCCCGCGCGCGACGACATTTCGCTGCTGGCGGTGAATTGCCGGTTCGAAACTGCCGCCGATCCGGCTCTTGTCGCCTCACATGTTGGCGCGCTGGCCGATTCGGGCAACTGGTGCTTCAGTTTGCGTCTGGGGGCTCTCGAAGTCCGCAAGCTCGATGTGGTTCCGTTGTTGCTCGGACTGGCCAACCAGTTCGACGGTGCCCGCGAGCGTTCCGGCGAGCTATTCGTGATTCTCTCCGAACTTTTCAACAATGCGCTCGACCATGGCCTGCTGCGGCTGGATTCGCGCCAGAAGCTGGATCCGGAAGGGATGGAGCGCTACCTGGACGAGCGCCAGAAGAGGCTCACCGGTCTGGAGGAGGGCGAGATCGAACTGGAGATCGAGCAATTCGAATTGAGCAGCCGCAGCTGGCTGCGCATTGTCTGCCGCGATACCGGACCCGGCTTCGATCATTCCGCGCTCCAGCAAGGTGTGCCCGAAGTCAGCGAGTTGCCTTTCGGTCGCGGCCTGACACTGGTGAGATCGCTCTCGGCCAGTTTCGAATTCAACGAAACCGGCAATGCCGTGACGGCGATACTGGCGCTTACCCCGGCGGCCCCCTACGAACCGTCCGCAATTTGAGCCATCCGCCGCGGCGGGCTTGTCTTTGCGCCGTGAAACACTTAGAGTCGCCCTCTGAGAATAAGGCTCGACGATGCGCGTCACAGCGGAATGCGCCAGGATTCGGTACGGCCCGGTCTTATTACTTAGGAACTACATAACTATTAGATGATTCAGGAGGGGACACATGTCCGGATCGAGCGTAATGACCCAAGCGCGCATCGCGCACGTTATCGCCGGCCTGTTGCTGGCCGGTGCGGGCATCGGCGGGGTCTATCTATCGGGTGCTACGCCGACCTTGGTTGTCGTTGCGTTTTATCTCGTCCTCGGCCTGGTGGTTGCCGTGGTGCCGGTGCTCTTGATCGCCCGTTCCGTGGCGACGCCTCTGGAGCGCCTGCGCGAAACGATCGCCACGACGCGTAGCGACGGCGATCTTTCGCGGCGTGCGCTGGTGTCTCCGGGCAGCGCCGTCGCCGGCGCGGCACAGGCCTACAACGAACTCATCGCCAGCTTCCAGGGGATTTCCACCCGTATCGTCTTCAATTCCCAGCAGGTCGCCGACGCGGCCGAAAAGCTGATTGCCGAGGCCAAGAAGACCGTCGAGAGTTCCGAAAGCCAGAATTTGGCCGCCGAATCGGCGGCCGAAGCCGTTGCCGAGCTTTCCGGCGGGGTCAGCGCCGTGGCGCAGAATGCCGCGGAAACCGCCGGCATCGCCCAGGCGGCGCGCGAGCAGTCGTCGCGCGGCGCCGAAATCGTCGGTAATGCGTCGGCGGAGATCGAGCGCATTGCGCGGTCCGTCGAACAATCGGCCCTGGTCATCGCGGCACTCGGCGAACGTTCCGAGGCGATTTCGGGCATCGTCAAGACGATTCGCGACATCGCCGACCAGACCAACCTCCTGGCGCTCAACGCGGCCATCGAGGCGGCGCGGGCCGGCGAGCAGGGCCGCGGTTTCGCCGTCGTGGCCGACGAAGTCCGCAAGCTGGCCGAGCGCACCACTGCGGCCACCGCCGAGATCGGCACCATGATCGCGGCGATCCAGGGCGAAACCAAGAGCGCGATTGCGACGATTCAGGAAGGGTCGAGCCAGGCTCGCACCGGAGCGGATCTTGCCCGGCAGGCCGCCGAATCCCTGGCGCAGATCAACCAGGGCGCCCAGGAAACGATGGAGAAAGTCGACGCTATCGCCCGCGCCATGGCGGAACAGAATGCCAAGACCCGCAGCATTGCCGAGCACGTCACCAGCATCATGGGTTCGGCGGAACGCAATAGCGAAGGCGCCCGCGGCACCCTGGCCGAGGCGACGCAGCTCGATTACCTGGCCGTCAACCTCGAGGAAATCGGCGCGGTCTTCAAGCTGGGCAAGGCGGGTGAGGATGCCCGCAAGGTGCATCAGCAGATGCCTCAGATCGCCCAGGAAACCGCGCGGCAAATCTCGGCGGCGTTCGATGCCGCCGTCGATCGTGGCACCGTCAAGCTGGACGACCTGTTCGACCGGAACTACGCGCAGATCGCCAACACCAAGCCGCAGAAGTTCCACACGCGCTATGACGGTTTTTGCGACAAGCTGCTGCCGACGATCCAGGAACCGCTGCTGGAGCGCCACAAGGAAATCGCCTACGCCATCGGCTGCGACAGCGGCGGCTACGTGCCGACCCATAACAACCGCTTCTGCCAGCCGCTGACCGGCGACGAAAAGAAGGATTTCCTCGGCAACCGCACCAAACGCGTGTTTTCGGACCCGGTCGGCAAGCGCTGCGGTTCCCACGAACTGCCGTTCCTGCTGCAAACCTACCGGCGCGATACCGGCGAGATCATGCACGATATTTCCGTGCCCATCTATGTCAAGGGCAAACACTGGGGGGGCTTCCGTATCGGCTACCGAACGGAGTGAAATGAAGCGGCCGCGCGGCTTCAGGCGCGGGAAAAACGGCCGAAAATGGCGTAATATCCTAGGCTCCTGTAGTAGAGGGCTTATGTCGGAGAGGTTCGGATATGTCCGAGTTGTTCAAGAACATCGATGCACGTACCCGTTTGGCGGGCACGAACAAGCTGGAGATCCTGTTGTTCTCGCTTGGCGTGGACAGCCGCAATGGGCGGCGCGAGACTTTCGGCATCAACGTTTTCAAGGTGCGCGAGGTCATGCGCACGCCGCCGATCACGGCGGCCCCCGACATGCAGTCCTCGGTCAAGGGCATGGTCAGCCTGCGCGGCATCCTGGTGCCGGTGGTCGATCTCGCCGAGTATGTCGGCATGCAGCCCGATTCGCCGCGCGACATCATGATCGTCACCGAGTACAACGGCCACACCCAGGGCTTTCTGGTCGAAGCTGTCGATACCATTTTGCGCCTCGACTGGTCGCAGATGCGCGTGCCGCCGGAAATGCTGACCGCCAATCTCGGTGGCCTCGTCACCGCCGTCACCGAACTGGCGGACAACCGCCTAGTGATGATGCTCGACGTCGAGCGCGTGCTGGCCGAAACGGCGAAGCAGGACGACGAATACAAGTTCACCTCTATTCAGCCGATCAACCGCGACGATCTGACGGTTCTCTATGCCGACGATTCCTCGGTGGCGCGCAGCCAGGTCGAGCGCACCCTCAATGTTCTCGGCATCAAGGGTATTGGGACCATCAACGGCCGTAAGGCCTGGGATGAACTGTTGAAGATCGCCGCCTACGCCGAATCGGCGGGCCGCAAGGTTCAAGACGTCGTGCAACTGGTTTTGACCGACGTCGAGATGCCCGAGATGGATGGCTATATCCTGACCAAGAACATCAAGTCCGATCCGCGTTTTGCCGGGATTCCGGTGGTGATGCACTCGTCCTTGTCGTCGATGTCGAATATGCAACTCGGGAAGTCCATCGGCGTGGACGATTACGTGCCGAAGTTCGAGCCGCAGCGTCTGGCGGAAACGCTGACCCGGCTGATATTGCGCCCAAGCGAAACCGCTACGACCCACTGACCGTCGAGGAACCGTTCCATGAACGCCCCCCAGTCGCTCTATTCCAGCAATTCAGCGCCCGCATCCATGCTCGACAGCGTGGATGCGCGCACCAAGCTCGCCGGCTCGAACCGCATGGAGATTCTGCTGTTCTCGCTGGGGACCCACGAGACATTCGGCATCAACGTCTTCAAGGTGCGCGAGGTCAGCAAGACGCCGTCGATCACCAAGGCGCCACACATGCCCGACGGGGTCGAGGGACTGATCAGCCTGCGCGGCAACGTCATACCCTGCGTGTCGCTGTCGAAGGTCATGGGGCTGGCCGATGCGCCGACCGAGAGGGGCGGCTCGATGATGGTGACGGAATACAGCAAGCGCACGCTCGGCTTCCTGGTGCACGGCGTCGATCGCATCATCCGCGTCGACTGGGACAAGGTGCGCGCCCCGGAATCGGTGACGAGCGGATCGCACGCCTACATCACCGCCATCACCGAACTGCCCGACGGCAAGCTGGTTTCGATCGTCGACGTCGAGCAGATCATGGCCAATACCTTCGGCGAGGCCGTCATCGGCCAGATCGAGCGCATGGATGCCGGCGACGACATCAACGTGTTCTTCGTCGACGATTCGGCGGTGGCGCGGAAAAAGATCGCGGAAGTGCTCGACAAGCTGGGCGTCAAGCACAAGCACGCCCAGAACGGCCTCGAAGCCTGGACGCGGCTGTCCGGTATGGCGAGCCACAGCCAGCAGTCCGGCAACGATTTGCGCGACGAGGTCAATCTGATCCTGGTCGATGCCGAGATGCCGGAAATGGACGGCTATGTGCTGACCAAGAACATTAAGTCCGACGGCCGCTTCGAGGGCATACCCGTCGTCATGCATTCCTCGCTTTCGTCCGAAGCGAACCGGTCCATGGGCAAGAGCGTCGGCGTCGATGCCTACGTCGCCAAATTCGATGCGGACGCGCTGGCCGAGACCCTGCGCCCGCTACTGATGAAATCCCAACGCGACTGATCCGGAGTGACTCATGCCCGTTGATCCTAGCAAGATCAAATTCCTCGTTGTCGATGACTTCTCGACGATGCGGCGCATCGTCCGCAACCTGCTCAAGGAGCTGGGGTTCACCAACGTCGACGAGGCGGAAGACGGCGCCGTTGCGCTGCAGAAACTCAAGGCCGGCAGCTTCGATTTCGTCGTTTCGGACTGGAACATGCCGAACATGGACGGCCTCACGCTCCTGCAGACCGTGCGCGCCGATCCTGCGCTCAAGCACCTGCCGGTGCTGATGATCACGGCCGAAGCGAAGAAGGAAAACATCATCGCGGCCGCGCAGGCCGGCGCCTCGGGCTATATCGTCAAGCCATTCACCGCGGCGACGCTGAACGAAAAGATGGTCAAGATCTTCGAGAAGATGGGCATGTGAGCCCGGTGACAGGAATATAAAGACAATGGCAAAACCCATCAGTTTCGACGAGTCGGGTGATTCCGAAGACCTGCAATCCCTGTTCGACAGCATCGCCGTCGGCAAGGCGCCGACGCCTGCGCCGGTGGCTCCGGTGGCAGCCAGTGCATCCGGCGATTCCGACGACCTCCAGGCCCTGTTCGACTCCGTCGTCGAGCAGGTGAGCGGGCACGACGAGCCGAAGGCGTCGGCGAACGAAGAGGCATTGCCGCCCCAGGATCTGGCGTTCAACCGTATCGGCCACATGGCGCGGCAGCTTCATGATTCACTGCGCGGCCTCGGCTACGACAAGATGCTCGAGGATACGGCGAAGCAGATGCCCGATGCCCAGCAGCGCCTCACTTATATCGCCCAGATGACCGAGCAGGCGGCGAGCCGCGTGCTCAACGCCACCGATATCGCCAAGCCGATCCAGGACGAGTTGCTGGCGCGGTCCGAGGCCCTGGCGGCACGCTGGGACAAGATGTTCGCCAACCAGCTGTCCGTCGATGAATTCAAGTCCCTGGCGACCGACTCGCGCGCGTTCTTCCTGCAGGCGCCGGGCAAGATCAAGGCTACCAACGACCAGTTGACCGAAATCATGATGGCGCAGGATTTTCAGGATCTCACCGGCCAGGTCATCAAGAAGGTCGTCGAGATGGTTCAAGGTCTTGAAGGCCAGTTGCTGAGCGTCCTGATCGAAGTGATGCCCGAGGAACGCAAGGCGGCCGCGCCCGAAGGCTTGATGAACGGTCCGGTGATCAATGCCGGCGGCCGTGCCGATGTAGTGACGACGCAGTCCCAGGTTGATGACCTGCTTGAGAGCCTTGGCTTCTGACGCGCGCAAGAACAAGGGACGAAGGAGATAACGATGAGCGATTTTAGTTTCGGCGTAACGTTCGCTTTGCTCACATTAGCCTTCACTGAAATCGCAGGTGCGGGACAGTCTGAAAGGGGTGCGGTATGAGCGATTTTCAAGGAATGGAAGACCTGCTGCAGGACTTCCTCGTGGAGGCGACGGATCTCCTTTCGGGTGTCGATAACATGCTTATCGATCTTGAGCGCAGTCCGGACGACAAGAAGCTGCTCAACGATATTTTCCGCGGTTTTCACACCATCAAGGGCGGTGCCGGCTTTCTCAATGCCACCGAACTTGTCACCCTTTGCCACCTGACGGAGAGTCTTTTCGACCGCTTGCGCAACGGCGAGCTGGCCATTACCAAAGAGGTCATGGACAGCATCCTCGCTGCGACGGGAACCGTGCGCGACATGTTCGGCTACCTTGAGCGCGGCATGCAGCCGACGATGGCCGATCCCGCCCTGATTGCCAACCTCAAGGCGGCCATTGCCGGTCAGGCGCCGTCGGCTCCTGCTCCGGCTGTTGCGGCGCCCGTCGCGGTGTCCGCCGACCCGGCTGCCGGCGTGCCGGCAGCCGGTCCCAACTGGGACAATCTGTTCAATGCCGTTACCGGCGCTGCCGCAGAAGCGCCGGCTGCCGCTGCGGTCGAAATGCATACCGATGTCGCCGGGAAAGCACCGGAGGAAATCATTCATCACGCCGTCGGCCGCCGTGTCGCCGACAAACCGGGCTATCAGGGGCCGGTTCCGGGGCGTCGCGACACCGAGAAAACCCGCGACAACTCGATTCGCGTGGACACATCGCGACTCGACCAGGTGCTCAACCTTTCCGGCGAGATCGGCCTGACCAAGAACCGGCTCACCTCCCTGCGCAGCGACATTCTCAACGGCCGCTCCGACACCGACACACTGCACGCCCTCGACCAGGCGGTGAGCCAGCTCGATCTGCTGGTGTCGGATCTGCAAAACGCCGTCATGAAGACGCGCATGCAGCCGATCGGCCGGCTGTTCCAGAAATACCCGCGCATCGCCCGCGACCTCGCCCGCAGCCTCGGCAAGGATGTCGAACTGGTCCTTATCGGCGAGGATACCGAAATCGACAAGACGATGATCGAAGACCTTTCGGATCCGA
>CAZWFC010000101.1:0-11220 GCA_964632965.1 uncultured Rhodocyclaceae bacterium | reverse complement strand
CCGACGCCACCCCACTGCTGGAAGTAGGTGAACTGGGTGACTTCCAGGCCGTTCAGCCACACCCCCCATCCCAGGCCCCAGCAGCCGAGCGTGGGGTTCTCCCAGGCGTCTTCGACGAAGCGGATGTCGTTGGCCTGGAGGTCGAAGCCCAGCGCTTCGAGCGAGCCGAGGTACAGTTCGAGGATGTTTTCCGGCGCGGGCTTGAGCACCACCTGGTACTGGTAGTAGTGCTGCATGCGGTTGGGGTTCTCGCCGTAGCGGCCGTCCTTGGGGCGGCGCGAGGGCTGCACGTAGCCGGCCTTCCACGGCTCGGGTCCGAGGGCGCGCAGAAAAGTGGCGGTGTGGCTGGTGCCGGCGCCGACTTCCATGTCGTAGGGTTGCAACAGGGCGCAGCCCTGCCCGGCCCAGAATGTTTGCAGCCGGAGGATGAGTTCCTGAAAACTTGGCTTCTTGCCAAGTTTCGGTGAAGACTCATGCCCGCTTGCGGGCGTGATGTCGGAGCCAAACGTCGGTTTCGATGCCATGAAGAAGCCCTGCGGAATCGCAAAGGCGAAATTTTACAGGAGAAAGCGCACCGCACCCGCCCGGCGGCGTCCGCACAGCGCGGCGGAAAAGCCTCACCTTGGTGCATTCGCACCGGAACGGGCGTGGCCGCACTTGCGCATCCAGTCGGCGGCGGCAGTGGTCACATAGGGAAACACCGCGCCCAGCGTGATCAGCGTGAGAAGTTCGTCCCAGTCCATTTTCGCCTCCTGCTTTTTCCTGTACGACACACCGGTCATCTAGCAAGACGGGTGCCACGGTTGATGCACAGCAACAAGGAACTTCGCCGGCGCATGTGAATCAGGAAGGCGTCTATCATTGCTTCTTTGCCAGGAGGCCAACATGACCGCTTCCACCTACCAGGCCGTCGTCGCCGCGCCGGGGTTTGCCCTCGGCGTCCGCTGCGACGCGGACGAGATCCTCGCCATCGATTTTCTCGAACCGCAAGCGGGGATCGCGCCCAAGGCACTGCTGGCTCACGAAGCGGTGCGGCAGTTGCGCGCCTATCTCGCGGATCCGCGCTTCGTTTTCGGCCTGCCGCTGGCGCCCGCCGGAACGCCCTTCCAGCGCCGCGTCTGGGCCGGCGTCGCGGCCATCCCGGCCGGCAGCACGCGCAGCTACGGCGACCTCGCGCAGGCCGTCGGCAGCGGCCCGCGGGCCGTCGGCAACGCCTGCGGCGCCAACCCCTATCCGGTGGTGGTGCCCTGCCACCGCATCGTCGCCAGCGGCGGCGGCATGGGCGGCTTCGCCCGCCAGCGCGGCGGCTTCCTGCTCGACGTCAAACGCTGGCTGCTGCGCCATGAGGGCAGCTGACGGCGCGCTGCTCGACGAATTCGTCGACGCGCTCTGGCTCGCCGACGGCCTCGCGCGCAACACGCTCGCGGCCTACCGCTCGGACCTGGCGCTGTTCGCCGACTGGCTGGCCGAACACGGCGACGGCCTCGCCGCCGCCACGGAGAGCGACATCAACGGCTACCTCGCGCATCTGCATGCGCGGCCCGACCGCATCAAGGCGTCGAGCCAGCAGCGCCTGCATTCGGTGCTGCGCCGCTTCTACCGCTGGCTGCTCGACCAGGGCCGCATCGCCGCCGACCCGCTGCTCAACATCGAGCGGCCGATGCGCGCGGAACGCTTCCCGAAGACGCTGTCCGAGAAGAACATCGAGGACCTGCTCGCCGCGCCGAACACCGCCACCCCGCTGGGCCTGCGCGACCGCGCGCTGCTGGAACTGCTCTACGCCACGGGGCTGCGCGTGTCCGAGCTGGTCGGCCTCAAACTCTTCGAACTGAGTCTCGACGACCAGGTGCTGCGCGCCACCGGCAAGGGCGACAAGCAGCGCCTGGTGCCGCTGGGCGAGGTGGCGGCCGACTGGCTCAGGCGCTATCTCGCCGAGGCCCGTCCGGCGCTCCTGAAGGGGCGCGCCTCGGACCACCTTTTCGTCACCGGCCGCGCGCGCGGCGCCCAGGCGGGCATGACGCGGCAAATGGCTTGGACGCTCATCAAGAAGCATGGCGTCACCGCCGGCATCGCCCGCGAAAGGATTTCGCCGCACGTGCTGCGCCATGCCTTCGCCACGCATCTGCTGAACCACGGCGCCGACCTGCGCGTGGTGCAGTTGCTGCTCGGCCATGCGGACATCTCGACGACGCAGGTCTATACTCATGTGGCCCGCGAACGACTCAAGCAGCTCCACCGCAACCATCATCCACGCGGATAAACGGCAGACATGAAACACGACACCAACATTCCCGAAACCCCGGCCACCGTATTTTTGCGCAAGCACGGCATCGCCCATTCCAACCATCTCTACGGCTACGAGGAACACGGCGGTACCAAGGTTTCCGCCCGCGAACTCAACGTTCCCGAGCATCACGTCGTCAAGACGCTGATCATGGAGGACGAGAACGCCAAACCGCTGGTGGTGCTGATGCACGGCGACCGCAAGGTGTCGACGAAGGAACTGGCGCGCCAGGCCGGCGTCAAGAAGATCGCGCCCTGCAAGCCCGAGGACGCCCACCGCCACACGGGTTACATGGTCGGCGGCTGCTCGCCCTTCGGCACGAAGAAGACGCTGCCGGTCTTCCTGGAAAAATCCATACTCGACCTGCCGCTGATCTACATCAACGGCGGCAAGCGCGGCTATCTGGTCGGCGTCCATCCGCACGACATCCTGCGGGTATTGGCGCCCAAGGTCGTCGAGGTCGGGCTGGCGGACTGAACGGCTGCGATTGAACTGAAACGATAGTCGCGCATAAAGCGACAGAACACATCAGCCGGCACCCGGCAACGATCCGGGCAGCGCGACGGCGCAGCCGGCAGGAGGAGGATTCATGAATCGCGCTATCGCCGCGCTGGTCGCGGTGGCATTCGCCTTCCCGGCGCTGATTTTGGCGCTGGGCCTGCACGAAGGTATGGGTGGATCGCTGCTGGTCGGCTCGCTGTTGTTCACCGCCGTGCTGGTGCTCGGCTTTCCTTCACTCGCACTGTTCTGCAAGCGGCAATGGTGGGAGCTGTGGCGCTTCATCCTGGGCGGAACGCTGGGCGGCGCGCTGTGCGCAGCGCCTTTCGTCAGCGACCGCTTCTCGCCGATCTACCTGATCATCATCCTGGCACTGGGCGGCGCAGTCTCGTCCATCCTGTTCTGGTTCGCCGGCATCTGGCGCAACGAAAACCTGACCTGCCCGAAACAGTTCTGCCTGCCCTGCGGCGTGGCCTACCGCTATGCGCGCCATGCGCTGCGGCGACGGCCCGGCTGATGCCCTGAAAACAACGGCGGGCACTAGTAGAACAGATCCGCCAGTTCCGCAGTCGAGCGTTTGCCGATATCGGCGTGATGCGCCTGTAGCCATCGCCTGGCCCGTTCCCGCCCCTGGTCGCGCAGCATTTCGAGGAAACGCATGTTCGCCGCCAGCTTGGTTTCCGTCGTCAGTTCGCTCGGATGTCGCGCGCACTGCACCCGTAGAACAGCGGGGACACGGCTGGGTTCGCGGCATAGGCGCCATCCCAGCAGGGCGTGCCGTCGATGACGACGGCACGATGCACGGTTGGCAGGCAGGCGGAAGCCGGCACGATTCGATTACGCATATTTCATTTATTTCATATGCGTTTAATTGCAGTGCTGTGTTACGCTCTCGCCCCTAATATATGTCGTCGACTTGAATAATTAATTCGCCCTTGGAGACAAACTTGGCACATTTTCTTCGTGTAGCGACAATCTGCGCCGCAACCCTCGCGGCCTCGTCCGGTACGGCACTAGCCCTGGCCCCTGCGATTCCGGAAACCCTGGAAGCCTATGAGATCGGCGAGCCGGACGCATTGCAGAAAATGCGCGCCTGCAATCCCCGCCTGAACCAGGAAGCGTTGGACCGCATGCTGCAAAAGGCGGCGAAAAACGATACCGCCACGATAACGACGATACTCGCCGAAAACGACCGCAGCGCCGTCGTCGAAAAGGGTGGGCTGTGGCTGTGCGTGCAAATGTCACCGCAACGCTACCCCGTGCTGCCGCTGGACTCGATCGCAGCCGTGGCCAAACCGGAAGGGGCCGACCCCGGCCGGCTGAAAGACTTTTTCCGCACCATCGCCGCCGCCCTGGCGGAGACCGGGTTTGCGCGCGCGCTGGTTCCCTTTGCCACGACAGGCAATGCCAATGCGCTGTTTTTTGCCGTCTCGGCGGAAAATCCGGGGCAGATCGCGGTTGACACACGCTTTCTGAAAAAGGACGGGTTCAACGCTACGGAGTATTCGCTACAGCTCAACGACCCAAATGTTCGCTCCATCGCAACAACCGGACCCAGCGGCGGTGACACGCGGCGCGACATTTTTGTCGGCAAGTTCGCCACGCGCAAGGTCGTCGGCGGCTACCTGATCCGCAAGGGCAACGACCTGACGCGGCGCTTCGATTTCGCCGGGACCATCTGGAAACAGCCGACTTCACTGTCTACCTCCTATACGTTCCAGAAAGAGGGCGTCGTGGTCTACAAGAGCAAGGCCAACACTTCCTTCGGCAGCTGGAAAGTCGAAGACGGGGTCCTGTATTTCGATGTTAACAAATACGCGTTTTACTCTGCCGTGCTTGACGAACGGAGCTATCTCAATTCGGAGGCACGCAATAGCCCTCGCTCCGCGAACGGCGCGACGAGCGAGAACCGCTTCAAGCCCAGATTCTTCCAGGAAGGCAACGTCGAGGCCGAAAAGGAAGCGCGCGAAAAGCTCGATAGCGCCTTCAAGACCTTGCAGTCGCTGCTCGCGGTGCGCAAGAACGAGGTACTGACAGAATCGGCCGAGGATGAAGAGCGCCAGCAGCCCACGGTACGCAAGCGCCTGACTCTGTGCGATATGGAGTTGCTGCCGGCAATCATGACGCTGGCGGACGAAAAAGGTGTGAAGCCCGGGGAGGTCTGCCACAGTTACTTAGGCACGCGCAGCGAATGGAAGAGCTCGATACTGAAAGACGGTTGCCAGGGACGTTGCCAGCCGCTCTGACGGCAACCGGAAGATGCTCGCAACCCTCAAGGGCTGGTGTGTCGGCATAGTTCTCCTGTCCGCGGCTGGCGTCGGCATGGCCTCTGGCAACGGCACTGCCGACATAGAGACGATGCCGACACCGGAATGGGCGACGCCGCAAGCGCCGTTGCCAGAGGCGCGCGAGGTCCGCTACCGGAATGGTCCGCTCGCTTACTTGGTCCACGATACGCAGATTTTCGTCAAAGGCACGGCGACGGAGCGATACGAGTACCACGCCTACCGCATCAACCTGCCTGCGGCCCTGACGACCGTCGGCACAATCTCGATCCCGTACGCCGCGGCATTCCAGCGGGCCGCGATCCACATGCTGAGAATCCGGCGCGAAGGCAAGGTCATCGAACTGCTCGACAAAACCGCGTTCCGCGTCGTAAGTCACGAAAGCGCGTTCCCCCAGGGAATGCTCGTCGGCAACATCACCGCCATTGCTCAGGTGCCCGATCTGCGCGTTGGCGACACGCTCGAATACTCCTACACGATCAGCGGCAACAACCCGGTGTTCGGCGACCGAGCCGCCTTCATCGTTGTCTGGAACAGCATTGCGCCGCAGGCAATGCGCCGGGTCCGCATTGTCGAACCCACGGCAGGACTCCAGGCGCGGGTGGTCAGCCCACTCGGAGCAGAGGCGATGGATCTGCGCCGTATCGACACCACTCTTGGCCGGGAAACGATAGTCGAGGGACGCGACCTGCCCATCGCCCACCTTGAGCCGAGCATGCCAACGGGGCTCGACCCTTTCATCATGCTTGCCTTCACCCCCTTTAGCTCGTGGCAAGAGGTCGGCAAGTGGGGAAACGCTTTGTTCCACGCTGAGGCCACGCCGTCGGCCGCCTATATCGAGTTGCTGGCGCACCTGAAAATAATGCCATCGAAACACGCGGCGGTGGCCGAAGCCGTCCGGTTCGTCCAAGACGACATTCGTTATTTTTCAACGTCGATCGGCGAGAACTCGCATCGTCCTTTCCCTCCCTCCGAAGTACTCGCGCGGCGTTACGGCGACTGCAAGGACAAATCGCTGCTGCTCTCCAGCCTCCTGCGCTCCCTAGGAGTCGACGCCCGCCCGGCGCTCGTTTCGACCAGAAGAATGGACCGCATCGTGCGTTTTCCGCCAATCCCCAACGTTTTCGACCACGTGGTCACCAACTTCCGGTTCGAGGGCAAAGACTATTGGATAGACGCAACCCGCAATTCCAAGGGGCTGGCGTTCGACAAGGCGGGCATCGCGCTTGCCGGCGCCCGGGCGCTGCCCATCGACAGCAGCGAGGCTGCGCTCGTCGAAATTCCCGATGGCGGCGCCAGTCGCGTTGAAATCGTCGAAACGGCGGAGGTAAGGTCGCCCGACGCCGCCGTTGCCTTTCGCATCGATTCCCGTCTGACCGGCGCCATTGCCGAACTAATGCGCGATGTTGAAACGCAGCGCGGCAAGGAGGCCAGCGCACGGGCCTACCGTGAGGCCTTCGCCCGCCGCTATACCGGCACCAAGGAGACAGCGCCGCCACAAGTCCGCGACGAGCCGGGCAGCGGCGCGCTGCTGTTGTCGGAATCCTACGAGATCGGCCAGTTCTTCCGCACCGAGGGACTCGACAAGAAGCTCGCGTTGCTCGGCGCGCAGCAACTGATCGCCCGGCTCGACGTGAAAACGCAGCGCGAGAGAATTTATCCGTTTGCCATTCCCGGCGGCCGCGGCAGTTTTCGCTACGAAGCGACCGTTATCTTCCCCAATACCATCGTCGGACATGAGGATCCGATATCGAATGTCGTTGCGGGCGAGTATTTCCGTCTCGCCGCCACTCGGAGTTTTCGCGGCAACGTCATGCGCTTCAGCGCCGATCTGACCATCACGAAGAGCGAGGTCGCGCCCGAGGATTTCGTCGCCTACCTCGATAAGGTCAAACACGCACGGGAGGCGCTACTCGACTTCGTGCTCTTGTCAGCGGAGAATCTGACGGCAGAGTCGGCGGCGCAGCCCAAAAGGGTAGCCGAGCGCATCAAGGAGCAAAATTGGGCAATTGCCGAAGGCATCACGAAAGCCATTGACAGCGGCCGGCTCGGCGACGGCGACACTGCGGAAGCCTACGCCAAGCGCGCCATCGCCCGCATCGTGCTCCGAGACTCGAAGGGTGCGATGGCCGATCTCAACACGACGTTGCGACTGCGTCCTTTTTCCGGACAGGCTTTGAGCGACCGCGCACTTATTCACATGCGAGCCGGCCGCCTGAGCGCCGCCGAAGAGGATCTGACCAAGGCCATCATGCTCGGCGCCGAGGCTTCGAGCGCTTATCTGCGCCGCGGGCATGTCCGCTTCCTGACGGAGCGCTATACCGAAGCGCTATCCGATTTCCAGCAGGCCGACAAGAGCAGTGCCTTGGGTATCAATCGCGATTTCATCGCGATCTGGCAGGCGCTGGCGATGCGCGCGCTGGGGCGCGATCCGAAGCCGGCGCTTGGCGCCGGCCTGTCGGCCGACAGCAAGCAGCGCTGGCCGGTATCCATCCTGGCCCTGATGATGAACGAAGCTTCCATCGCCGACGTGCTGCGCACTGCCGATAGTCGCTCGACGGACGAGCGCGAAGCGAATCTTTGCGAGGCCAATTTCTTCATCGGTCAGTACCTGCTGCTAATGGGCGATCGGCGCCAAGCCATCGAGAACCTTCGTGCCGCCCTGGCTACCGGAGTCGATTGGTTCATGGAATACGACCTCGCCCACGTCACCCTTGACCGCATCGGGGAAGGCCCGGAGGACCGTTAACGCCGCGGCGATCCCGCCGGCGGCAAAGCGTCTATGTTTGGACTTTCGATGGAGGTCATCATGGGCGCGCGACATATCAGCCCATCGACTCAGCACCAATTCTCTCGCTCAACGTGCTGCGCTACACATTTCCTTACCCACAGCGCCGACCTGCGCGTGGTGCGGTTGCTGCTGAGACATCCCGACATCCCAAGTCTATACGCATGCAGCATGCCAGCGGCACCGGCAGCAGCATCCGCATCACAGACTCCTCGGAAGCACTAGCACTAGTAGAACAGATCCGCCAACTCCGCGGTCGAACGTCTGCCGATGTCGGCGTGATGCGCCTGTAGCCATCGCCTGGCCCGTTCCCGCCCCTGGTCGCGCAGCATTTCGAGGAAACGCATGTTCGCCGCCAGCTTGGTTTCCGTCGTCAGTTCGCTCATCAGGTCTTCCGCTTCGACGACATGAAAATGGGTGCGGACAATGCGGCGCTCGAAGCGGCCGAGGGGCAGCCAGGACTTGCTCACGTATTCTCGCAGGTGGGCGAACATGCGCATCTCGCGCAGGAAGGTGGCGTTGAAGGCCAGCTCCAGCACGCGGTTGCGAATTTCCGTCGCCGTGTGCGGCGTCTCCTTGTGCTTGAGCGGGGTCAATAGCACCAGCAGGATGTCGCGCGCGCTGCACTCGTAGAACAACGGGAAGACGGCCGGGTTCGCGGCATAGCCGCCATCCCAGTAGGGCTCGCCGTCGATGACGATGGCGCGGTGTACGGTCGGCAGGCAGGCGGAGGCCAGCACGGCATCGACCGACAATTCGGACTGACGGAACAGCTTGAGCTTGCCGGAGTTGGCGTTG
Source organism: uncultured Rhodocyclaceae bacterium (assembly GCA_964632965.1). Taxonomy (GTDB): domain Bacteria; phylum Pseudomonadota; class Gammaproteobacteria; order Burkholderiales; family Rhodocyclaceae; genus Nitricoxidireducens. The sequence goes on along the minus strand of CAZWFC010000101.1, from coordinate 2,567 downwards.
GTGGCGGCGATGAACAGCTTCACCGGGCTGTGCGCCCGCAGGCGTTCGAAATCGATCTGCGCGGCGACGATGTCGCGCAGCGGATTGAGGTCGAGCGGATTGAGCTGGTCGGGGGAAAAGTAGTGCGTCCACTTCAGCGCCATCCTGACCGCCGGCGCCAGGGCGACGCCTTCGCCCTCCTTCGCCGGCACGGTGACGTCGTACGGCAGGCTGCCGGCGACGGCACCCCAATAAGCCGCCAGCGCCGCGCGCGCACCGTCGTTGCCGCCGGTCATGAGGCCCTGCGCCATCACCACGGCGTTCATGGCGCCGGCGCTGGTGCCGCTGATGCCATCGAAATCCAGGCGACCGTCTTCGAGCAGGCAGTCGAGCACCCCCCAGGTGAAGGCGCCATGGGCGCCGCCGCCTTGCAGGGCGAGATTCAGGACGCGCTTGTCGCGTGCTGCGAAATTCATGTGAAGTCCGTTGCGGTGTGCGGGCCGGGACACATCGCCCGGACGGCGGCGTCAGAGCGCGTTCATCACCCGCAGCATTTTTTCGCGCACCTCGCCGCCGAGCGCGCCGACCTCGGCGTTGTCGGTCATCTGGCCCATCATGCCGGGATCCATGAATTCGACATGCACGGCGCCGGCATCGTCCTGCCGCACGACGACGTTGCAGGGCATCAGCAGGCCGATGGCCGGCTCGGCGGTAATTGCGCGTTTGGCGAAGGGCGGATTGCAGGCGCCGAGGATCCGGTAGGGCGGCATGTCGTGGTCGAGCTTCTTCTTCATCGTCGCGGCGACGTCGATTTCGGTGAGCACGCCGAAGCCTTCCTTCTGCAATTCGGCAGTCACTTTGGCGATGGCGGCGTCGAATGCGAGGGCAACGGTCTTGCCGAAGCCGTAGCGGTTTTCCATGTCTCTTTCTCCTTGGGGGTCAGGCGGGTGGGCGCGAGCGTTCGATCTGCACGCCGACGCGGCGCACGCCCCTGGCGATGCCGACCTTGGCGATGCTGATCTTGATCCACGGCGCGCGGAATTCGTCGAGCATCAGCCCGATCACGTATTCGCCGAGGGTTTCGAGCAGGTTGAAGTGGCGCGCCGCGAGTTCCGTGCGCACGCGGTCGATGACCACGGCGTAGTCGATGGTCTTGGCGATGTCGTCGTCGCGCGCCGCCTCGTCCGGAACGCCGAAAGTCAGGCTGATCTCCAGGGTCTGCGGCGCGGCGCGCTCGCGCGGGTAGATGCCGACATGGGCTTCGACGCGCATGTCCTCGATGAAAATGAAATCCATGGTTCATGCTCGTTTACAATCCGGGCATTCTAGTCCCATCAGGCCTCAGGCCGGCACCCCGTACTCTCGATGAACGCACTGGCATTTGCACTCCCGGGCTACCTGCTCGGTTCGCTGCCGTTCGCCGTGATCGTTTCCAAGGCCTTCGGCCTGGCCGATCCGCGCAGCTTCGGCTCGAAAAATCCCGGCGCCACCAACGTGCTGCGCAGCGGCAACAAGGTCGCGGCGCTGCTGACGCTGCTCGGCGACGCCTTCAAGGGTTGGGCGGCGATGTGGCTGGCGGGCCTGCTCGGCGCCGACGCCGCGGGCATCGCCGTCGCCGGCATCGCCGCCTTCCTCGGCCACGTCTTCCCGCTCTTCCTCGGCTTCAAGGGCGGCAAGGGCGTGGCGACGGCCGTCGGCGTGCTGGCTGGGTTTTCCGGCTGGCTGGCGCTCGCCTGCGCCGGCACCTGGCTGCTGGTGGCCTTCGTCTCGCGCTATTCCTCGCTGGCCGCGCTCGCGGCGGCGGCCGTCGCGCCGCTGGCCGCCTGGGCGCTCGTCAGCCGCGATGCCGCGGTCGCCGTGCTGGCGATGTCCCTGCTGCTGGTCTGGCGGCATAAGGAAAATATCCGCAAGCTGCTGGCCGGCACCGAAAGCCGCATCGGCGGCAAGAAGAAGGACCCGGCAACGCCGGCAGCGAGCGAATAGCCGGCTAGCCGGCGACGCCGAGTACCCCAGAGTCAAGGGCGGGCACTAGTTCCTGCAGCGGCCAGCGCGGGCGGATCGCGAAAGCGCCCTGCCCCGCGGGCCGGGCGCCGGCCAGCAGGCGCTGCGCGCCGCAGAAGGCGATCATGGCGCCGTTGTCGGTACACAAATCCAGCTCCGGATAGAAGACGCGCAGGCCGTTCGCCGCCGCGACCAGGTCCAGGCGGACGCGCAGGCGGCGGTTGGCACCGACGCCGCCGGCGACGACCAGACGCTCAAGACCGCAGGCCTTGAGCGCCGCCAGCGCCTTGGCCGCCAGGACCTCGGTCGCGGCTTCCTGGAATTCCCACGCCAGTTCGATCTTCTCGTCGTCCGTCAGCGTGCGCTCGCGCACGGCGGTGAGGACGGCGGTCTTCAGGCCGGAAAAGCTGAAATCGAAATCGCCGGAGTTCATCATCGGCCGCGGCAGGCGGAAGCGGCCGGGGCCGCCCTGCTCCGCCAGCTTCGCCAGGGCCGGGCCGCCGGGATAACCGAGGCCCATCAGCTTGGCGGTCTTGTCGAAGGCCTCGCCGGCGGCGTCGTCGAGCGATTCGCCGAGCAACTCGTAA
>CAZWFC010000100.1:0-11267 GCA_964632965.1 uncultured Rhodocyclaceae bacterium | reverse complement strand
GCCGAAGCCCACATGAAGCACATCCAGTTCCGCGAAGAGAGCCGCTACCCCGGCTTCTACTACCGCATGGACAAGAACTTCGTCGATGAAGAGAACTGGCACTGCTTCGTGAACTCGATCTACGACAAGCAGTCCAAGAAGTGGACCTGCTTCAAGCGCAAGCACGTGGATCTGGTCGACAAGTCCAAGCTGTTCAAGCCGGCCCAGCCGCACTAAGCGTCGCTTAGGCTGCTACACTCAGGCCGGAGGTCGCAAGACCTCCGGCCTGTTGCATTCTGACAGACCGCATATCCTTATCGTTCATAGAGGTTTTCCCATGTCTCAGCCCGATGTCCCGTTTCCGCAAAGCCCCGTCATTCCGAACATGGTGGAGGGTACGCACGTCATCCAGTTTTCCTGCCACAAGGGTATCGGCTGCTGGAACGCCTGCTGTTCGAACATCGACATCTCGCTCACCCCCTACGACATCCTGCGCCTGAAGAAGCGCCTGGAGCTGTCCTCCGCCGAGTTCCTGACCAAGTACACGGTGCCCTACGAAATGGAGAAGGACGACATCGCCGGCGTCAAGTTCCGCCCGGTCGAGGGCGGCACCGCGTGTCAGTTCATGCGCCCTGAAGGCTGCTCCGTCTATGAAGACCGGCCGACCGCCTGCCGCTACTATCCGGTGGCGCTCGTGTCGATGCGCAAGCAGGACGAGTACGTGGATCGCGACTCCTACGCCATCGTCAAGGAAGACCACTGCAAAGGTCACGCCGAGCCGCGTCGCCTGTCCATCGACGAGTACCGCAACGAACAGGGCGTCGTCGAGTACGACGAACTGGCGCGCGGCTGGCGCCAGTTGATCCTGAAGAAGAAGTCCTCCGGTCCCACCATCGGCAAGCCTTCGCTGAAGAGCCGACAGCTCTTTTTCATGGCCTGCTACGACGCTGACCAATTTCGTGCTTTCGTCGCCTCCGACGCTTTCGGCGAACTCTTTGCTCTGCCGCTTGAGGAACGCAAAGCGCTCGTCAGCGACGACGTCGCGCTGTTGCAGTTCGGCTTCCGCTTCCTGCGCCAGGTGCTGTTCGGGGAAAACTCGATTCCGCTCAACGACGCCGTCGCGAAAGCGCGCACCGAGAAGGTCCGCGAACAGCATGCGAAGGTGGAACGCGAGGCCGCCGAGCAACGGGCACGCAGGGAAGACGGCGACTACCCGTTCGAAGACGAGGAGTGAAACGGCCTTCGGCCGTTCGTGCCTTCAGGCGCAGCGGCTGATGACGAAGCGATGCTTGCCCGAAACGGAGCGCGGGATTTCGGCGACGTAGTCGACCCGCAGTTCCGTACCGGCATCCACGTCGCGCCGGATGTTTTCCCGCAGGACTGCCGTCGTCGCGGCGTCCAGCGGTGCAGCCGCAACGAGGCTGAGGACAATGAGTTCCGGTGTCTCCTGGACGAACTGATACTGCTCGATCTGCGTCAGGCCGTAGAGCAGGCCGTTGAAATAGGAAGGGTGAACGCTCTTGCCGCCAGGCGTGCGGATCAGGTCGTTCTTGCGGCACATGCCCATTTCCATCAGCGGGAAAGGCGAGCCGCAGCCGCAGTCGCCGTCCTTGAGCCGTCCCGAGTCGCCGATGTCGTAGCGGATGAAAGGCATCAGGCGGTTGGTCAGCGAGGTGACGAGGAGGCGGTCTTCGTCGCCGATCGGCTGCGACTCAAGATAGACCATGTCGGTGAAGACGTGCATGTTGCCGCGCCGGCATTCGCACGCGATGTTGGGTACCTCGCGGCTGCCGTACTGATTGAAGACCTTGCAGCCGAAAGCCCGTTCCATCAGTTCGCGTTGCCGATCGTCGAGCACCTCGGCCGTCGAATAGACGCCGCGCAGGCTGTCCGGCATCGCCATCCTGTTGTCGACGACGCAGCGGGCCAGCGCGGCGAGGATGGAGGCATAGCCCTGCAGCAGCGCGGGGCGGTAGGTGCGCACGACCTCCGCCCATTCGCGCAGCCGGTGTTCCGTGTATTCGTGGGCGGCGATGGTTCTTTCGGCGGCGATGAAGTCGCCCCAGCCGGCGCCGAAAACTCCGCCGATCTGTGTGTCCTGCCGGGCGCCCCAGAAGTTGAGTATCTTCTGCCCCGGCCGCCAGCCGGACATCATGTAGCTGCGGCACATGCCGGCGCGCATCAGTTCGTGCTTGGCGTCGTCGTAGTAGAAGGCCAGCGGCTTGCCGGTCGAGCCTCCGGTATGGCCGATGTGCACGCCGCCGCGGTCGGCGCCCTGCGCCAGCAGGTCGGGCAGGCGCCGGATCACGTCGTCCTTGCGCAGGATGGGCAGGGTAGCGAAAGCGCAATCGTCGGCTAGGCCGGCGAAAGCTTCGCGGTAGTAGATCGTGTTGTCGCGGGCGTAGCGGACCATCGTCCGCCGGTCCTCGGCCTGCTTGTCCAGCACCTGCTCGCGCGTCATCGCCTGGGTCGCGAGCAGGCCTTCCAGCAGCGCGTAGCGTGCCGGCCGCAGCCGGCGGTGCAGACCATGCTTCAGGCGGTGCAAAGAAGCTTCTCCCATGCAAGGCGGTCTGCGGGATAGCAAGCGATCGCTTCGATCAGGTCCGCCCGCCACCTTGCCCAGTGGTCGTCGCTGTTGATGCGCGCATGGCCGGCGGAACCGGCATCGAAGTTGCGCCGCACATTGTCGGCGAAGGCCACGAAGTCGGCGACCGCAGATGCGCATTCCGGCGCACCGTTCCACCAGGCACCGTGAGCAAACAGCAAACCTTCGAGCGTGGCCAGCTTTTCGAGAACGCTGCGCTGCCGGGCATTGTATTTGTCGAGCATGTCGGCGCGCATGGCATCCAGCGTCTTTTCGATGGAGACGGTGCTCGCGGGATTCCCTTCCGCGGCAAGGCGCTCGATCGAGAACAGCATCACGTCGCCGTAGAACTGGCGTTCGAATTCGCCGCTCATGTCGATGACCTGCGCCTGGGTCAGGATGCCGGGCCGGAACTCGGCGCGAGCGGTGCCGTCGACGGTGCGCTTGTGCAGCATGGGCAGGTTCGCGGAAACGAAGCGCGGCCCGATCTCCGCGCGGACCAGCCGGCCTAGCGTCGGACCCGACATGCGCAGCCGCAGGCTGGCAAAGGGTATGAAGTACTTGAGGCCGGCCGGGCGGAAGACGTAGTTGCCGGCATAGACGGTGCGGGCCGGCTGCACGGAGGCCAGGGCATCGTCGGGCTGGTAGTAGGAGACGCGCGTCGGATGTTCGCCGTGGAAGAAGCCGGCGAGCCGGGCCGCGAAATGCGCGAAGCAGTCGGCCTCCGTGTGGCTGCCCGTCAGCGTGCAGCGGTAGGCGTAGGCGGCGGCGGACTGGAAGCCGAACAGGCCGGCCATGTCGTGGTAGGCCGCCTCGCCCTGGCGGCGGGTTTCCGCGGCGTGGTGCATGCAGGGCGACAGTGGAATGCAGTCTGATGTTTGGCGCAGGAAGCCGATCACATCGTCGAGAAAATTGCTGGTCATGACGGCCGGCGATACCGGCGGATCGCCGACCACCTTGCCCGTCAGCACCAGTGCGTCGCTGCGGCTGAATATCGCATCCAGCGCATGGAAGAAATCGACGCTGCAAACCTCCGCGTCGCCCTGCGCGGTGTCGATCTTCACCTTGAATTCCTGGTCGCTGTCGATGGACCAGATCAGGGTCTTCTCGTCGGGTGCGTCCTTCAGCATCTCGGCCAGCTTCAGGTAGGCGATGTTGCGCATCGCGCCCTGGCCTTTGTGGCCGAATTTCCCGCGCGGCGCATTGCCGACGACGCGGGCCAGCGCCGGCTTGCCGGCGCCCAGCGAATCGAGGAGATCGGCCTGCTCGCCGGGGCCGAAGTGGACGGTCGGCACGCCCAGGCCGGTGTAGTGCGCGGCCAGCGCCTTGTTGTCGGCGATGTTGGCGGGTTCGTCGCTGTCGTCGGCGATGAGGACGCTGATCATATCGCCGTCGCCGTAGGGATAGCGCCGCTGGAGTTCGAGCAGGCTGTCGAGGCAGGCGCGGATATGCTGCGGCCGGTCGGCCACGGGCATGACGACGATGAAGCGGTGCGCCGCGTCCGGCGCCGTATCAGCGGTCGGACTTGTAGGCGGGAAAGACATTCTTGTCCCAGACGATTTCGATGAGGTTGATGCCGCCGATGAGATCGGAGTCGGCGAACAGCCGGTCCACGTCGTCGGTCGTCGCTATCCGCCAATGTTGGATGCCGAACGAGCGGGCGAGCAGGGCGTAGTCGGGATTGACGAAGTCGCAGTCGATGTAGCGCTCCTGGTAGAGCTGGAACTGGTTCTTGCGGATCAGCCCGAGGGTGCCGTTGTTGATCATCACCGTGTTGAGGGGAATCGCGTAATTCACCGCGGTCATCAGCTCCATGCAGCACATCTGGAAGCCGCCGTCGCCGAGGATCGCGAAGGTCGGCGCGTCGATGGCGCAGCGCGCGCCGAGCGCGGCCGGAATGGCGTGGCCGAGCGAGGAAATGCCGGTGTTCGGATAGTAGCGGTGAGTGGGCGAGGCTTTGAGGTAGGTCTGGGCGAGAATGATGTTGTCGTCGAAAATCTGGGCGCCCTGCGGCAGGCATGCGACGAGGCGGTCGAAGAAGTGCGCGATGACGGCGAAGTGCGGCGGTACCGCAACCGGCACAGCGGTCTGCGTCGGCCGGACGCCGGCGTTGCCGGCCAGGCTCTCCAACAGATCCTCCAGCACGGCGCGGATGTCGCCGTGGATCGCCAGGTCGGCCTTGAAGACCTTCTCCAGTTGCGCGGCGTCGTGGTCGACCTGGATCACGCGCTTGCCGGCCAGCAGGCGCTTGTCCCAAAGGTAGCTGGTGCGTTCGTTGAAGCCGGCACCGAGCACGAGCACCAGATCGGCCTGCTCGACGATATGGCGGTAGGCGCTGCCGTCCGACGTGACGCCGAGGCAGCCGAGCGCGCCGGGGCCGGTTTCCGCCAGCAACCCCTTGCCCTTCAGCGTGGTCGCCACCGGCAACCCGTGCCGCTCGCTGAGCCTCTGCAGGACGGCTTGCGCACCGGCGAGCCGGCAGCCGTGGCCGGCGACGATGACCGGATGGCGCGCCGCCGCGATCATGCGCGCCACGTCGTCGGTGGCGGCGAAACGATTGCAGATCGGCAGCGGGTCGGGAACGAAGCGGATGTCGTCGAGCAGGTCCGCGTCGACGAGTTCCTTCTGGATGTTGTAGGGAAAGCTGAGCAGCACCGGCCCCGGGTTCGGCGCGAGCAGGATGTTCGCCGCCTGCCGCAGCACCTGGAGCAGATAGTCGGTGCGCTCGACGATGCGGTGGTAGCGCGTGATGTCGCGGAACAGGGACGCTTGGTCGATACTGCCGCCCTCGCCGGAGCTTTCCTGCAGCCCGCCCTTGCCGAAGATGAAGGTCGATGTCTCGCCGGTGACGATCAGGACCGGCAGCTTGTCGGCGTAGGCGTTGGCGATGCCGGTGACGAGGTTGGTCGCGCCCGGGCCGGCCGTGGTGATGCAGGCGGCGATCCGGCCCGTGGTGCGCGCTTCGCCGCAGGCCATGAAGGCCGCGCCCTGTTCGTGCTTGACCAGCATCGTCCGGATCGGCGAATCGCGGAGGTGGTCGTAGACCGGCAGGATGTGCGAGCCCGGCATGCCGTAGATGCGCCGGATGCCCAGCCGCTCCATGAACCTGACGATCAGTTCGCTTACCGCAATTTTCATTTCATCTCACCGATGCCGCAGCGCCGTTTTCCCCCGCGGCAAGTCGTGGCGGACGGCAATCGCAAAAGGCTGAATTTGAGCACAAGCCGGCCTGTTGCGGAACACCGGAATTGACACATATTGAGGCTTGCTCCAGACTTTGCGCGTCCCCCCGAACGTATCGACAAGTGATGACCGCAACAGGACTCCACGCGCTCTCCCCGGAACTCGAAACACTCGCGGTCGAGCCGTACTACCAGCCGACCGGCGACGAGGTAAAATTGTTCGAGGCGGCCTTCCGCCGCCAGCTGCCGGTGCTGCTCAAGGGGCCGACCGGCTGCGGCAAGACGCGCTTCGTCGAATACATGGCGTGGCAGCTCGCGCGCCCCCTGGTCACGGTCGCCTGCCACGACGATCTGACCAGCGCCGACCTCGTCGGCCGCTACCTGCTGCAAGGCGAGGAAACGGTCTGGCTCGACGGCCCGCTCACCGCCGCCGTGCGCGCCGGCGCGATCTGCTATCTCGACGAAATCGTCGAGGCGCGCAAGGACACCACCGTCGTCATCCATCCGCTCACCGACACGCGCCGCGTCCTGCCGGTCGAGAAGCGCGGCGAGCTCGTGCATGCCGCGCCGGGCTTCATGCTCGTGGTGTCCTATAACCCCGGCTACCAGAGCGTGCTCAAGGAACTCAAGCAGAGCACGCGCCAGCGTTTCGTCGCCATCGACTTCGACTATCCGCCCGCCGCGGCCGAGGCCGAAATCGTCGGCCGCGAAACCGGTGTCGATGCCGACACGGCGGCACGTCTGGTGCGCGTGGCCGAACTGACGCGCAACCTCAAGGGCCAAGGGCTCGACGAAGGCGCCAGTACGCGGCTGCTGGTGCATGCCGGACACCTGATCCAGGACGGCATCCCGCCGCGCGCCGCCTGCGCCGCGGCCATCGCCCGTGCGCTGGGCGACGATGCCGACATGGCAACGGCCATCGATGACCTCATCGCCGCCGTCTTCTGACGATGCGCCGCGCCTGACCCGCGACGAGCTGCAGGCGCGGCTCGACGACATCTTCTATCTCGACATCTCCAGCGGCCGCGCTTACGAACGCCTGCTCGACGCGCTGGGCCTGCTGCCGCGCGCGAAACAGGATTTCGCGCTGCACTGGGGCAAGGTGGCGGCGCGCACCAACATCGAAATCGGCGACCTCGTCATCCAGCTCGCACCCGAGGCGCTGCGCCGGATGCCTTTCGCGCGGGCGGAGCGCTGGGTCATCGCCGCGCTCGACGAGTACGACCACCGCGGCCAGCGTGCCGCCGTGGCGCGCCTGCGCGATATCGCCGGCCAGGCGCAGATCGCGGCGCAGCAGGGACTCGCGCTGGCCGATATCGAGGCGCGGCTGATGCGCTTTGCGCAGGGTCTCTCCGGCCGCCCGCTGTCTATCGCAGCGGGCGACGCCGCCTGGACCGACACCGCCACCCTGCATCTGCCGGCCCGCATCGATGCGGCCGACGCCATCGACCGCTACAAGGCGCTCACGGCCCTGCTCTGGGCACAGGGCCGCTACGGCACGTTCGCCGTCGATCTCGACGCAGCGCTCGCGCGTTACGGCGACCCCCAGCGCGCCGCGAGCTGGCTGGCGCTGCTGGAAACCGTGCGCCTGGGGGCGCGCATTGCCGCCGAACTGCCGGGACTCACTGCCGCGCTGAACACCTTGCTGGCCGAATTGCCGCGCGAACTCGATGAATTCCGCGCCGTGCTGGCGCATGCGCAGGCCGGCGTCGCCGACAGCCTCGCCTGCCTGCCGCGCCTCATGGCCGCGCCGCCGCCCGGCGATGCGCCGTTCGGCGCCTTGCGTCCGTCCGCGGCGCGGCATGCGCGCGCCGAGCGCATCGCACGCGACAAGTTGGTCCTGCGCAAGGCCATCGCCGGCCTCATCGCTGCGCTCGGCAAGCCGGGCCAGGGCGAAACCGTCGTCGATCTCGCCGCGCCGCCGGGCAGTCTCGACGCCGAGATGCGCATCGACGGCGAAGTGGTCGCATTGCCGCCCGAAGGCCGCGCCGCCGCGCAGTCGCTGCTCCAGGATCTCGGCGCAATACCGCCCGAGTGCATGACTCCCGCCGGCCCCGATTCCGCGCCTTGGCAGCCGGCGGCGCGCGAAGGCGCCGGTCCGGCGGCGACGATGGAAACGCATGCCGATGCCCTCTACGACGAATGGGACTATCGTCGCCGTGCCTACCGGCGCCAGTGGTGCCACCTCTATCTGCGCCCGCTGCCGCCGGGCGACGCCGCCTATGTCGCCGAAGTACGCCGGCGCCACGCGCCGCTGATCCGCCAGATCAGGCGCCGCTTCGAGGCCCTGCGCGGCGAGGACCGCATCCTGAAGCGCCAGCCCGACGGTACGGAAATCGATCTCGACGCCCTGGTCGAAGCCATCGCCGACCGCCGCAGCGGCGCCGAACCCAATTCGCGCCTGTTCCGTCGCCGCCAGCGCGACGAACGCTCGCTCGCCGCCGTCTTCATGGTCGACATGAGCGGCTCGACCAAGGGCTGGATCAACGACGCCGAGCGCGAGGCCCTCGTCATGCTCTGCGAGGCGCTGGAAATGCTCGGCGACCGCTACGCGATCTGGGGCTTCTCGGGCTGGACGCGCACGCGCTGCGAGGTCTATTGCATCAAGGATTTCAACGACGCCTACGATGCGACGGTGCATAGCCGCATCGCCGCCATCGAGGCCAAGGACTACACGCGCATGGGGCCGCCGATCCGCCACCTGACGCAACTACTGCGACGCGAACCGGCGAAGCACCGCCTGCTGGTGACGCTCTCGGACGGCCGTCCCGACGACTTCGGCGACGAATACCGCGGCCAGTACGGCGTCGAGGACACGCGCCAAGCGCTGCTCGAAGCGCGCCAGGCGGGGGTGCGCGCCTACTGCGTCACCATCGACCGCCACGGCGCCGACTACCTGAAGCACATGTACGGCCCGGCCAGCTATACGGTGCTCGACGACGTCAGGAAGCTGCCGCTGAAGATCGCCGATATCTACCGCCGGCTGACGAGCTGACGCCCGTCAGCCGGGCCGGCGGCAAGCGTCAGGCGGCCAGCGCCGCCTCGATCTCGGCGAAGGTCTTGGCGACTTCGAAGGCCTGCAGCGGGACGCCCATCTGGCGGCCGATCTGGGTGATGGAGAAAATACCGCGGATCATTTCCTCGCCGTCGGCCGTCGTGTCGACGACCATGGCGTGCTGGCGGCCGACGCTCTTCAGCGTGGCGACGATGTGGCCGACTTCGGCGCGCAGCACCTCGGCCATCGACAGCACCTGGATGTTCTCGATCGGCGTCATGCAGTCGCGCACCTTGAGGTCGCCGTGCTTGACGCGGTGTTCCTGGATGAACTTGATCGGCCGTTCGCCCATGGTGTCGCGGGCGGTAATGAGGCCGAGAATGTCGCCGACGGCGCTGGTTACCAGCAGCAGGCGCACGCCGCGCGCAACCATCGTCTGCGTTGCCTGCGACAGTGCGACATCGGGCGGCGTCGTGGCGGCCGACACTTGCTGCAGGTCGGTCATCACCTCGATGGCGGGCGAGTCGGCCTGTACGGGCTGGTAGGTGCTCGGCTGGTGGTAGCCGGCACCGGCTTTCAGTTTGCGGAAGGGCAGGGGCTTGTAGACAGCGCGTTCCATGGTGTCTCCTCCAGTCGGTCGTTGTTGTGTGCGGCATGGAGCCGCATGCATCACGTTACCGAAAAAAAAGGCCGGTAGGTTCCGGCCTTTTTATACCCCTGAGCGTGTGCTTTATTGGCTTTACTTGTCCGCCAGTTGCTCCAGTTTCTCGGCGCGGATGAGCTGGCCGCCCAGGCCGGCTTCCTTGGCGCTGCCGCCGTAGGCGATGGACATCAGCTGCGAGTAATAGACGACCGGCATGGCGAACTTGGTGCCCTGCTTCTTGTTGATTTCCGACTGGTAGATCTCGACGTTGGCCTGACAGAGCTGGCAGGGCGTGACGATCATGTCGGCGCCGTGGTCGTAGGCCGATTCGACGATGTCGCGGATCTGCTTCTGCGACTTTTCGGGTTCGGAGAAGGCCAGGGCGCCGCCGCAGCAGGTGACCTTCTGGTCGTACTTCACCGCTTCGGCGCCGACGGCCTCGATCATCTTGTCGAGATACTGTGGATTCTCGAAGGATTCGCCGGCGATGCCGAAGGGGCGGTTGGTCTGGCAGCCGACGTAGCCGGCGAACTTGAGACCGGCCAGCGGCTTGACCACGGGCTTCTTCATGCCTTCGAAGCCGATGTCCTCGACCAGCACTTCGACCATGTGGCGCGCCTTGCTTTCGTTCTTGAACGTCAGGCCGGCTTCCTTGAGGGCTTCGTTGGCCTCGGCCAGCAGGCTGTTCGACTCGTGCAGGCGCTCGGCGGATTCGCGCGTCGCCAGCCAGCAGGCCGGGCAGCCGGAAACCATGTCCTGGCCGGCGAAGTTCTGTTCCGTCAGCGCCAGGTTGCGCGCCGAGAGCACCATGCGCGGCAGTTCGCCGCCTTCGGCATAGCCGATGGAGGCGCCGCAGCAGTTCCAGTCGGGAATTTCGTTCAGCTGGATATCCAGCTTGTCGCACATCACGCCGATGGAGGTGACGTAGTTGGCCGCCGAAGCGCCTTTCTGCGAGGAGCAGCCGGGGTAAAACGCGTATTGTTTCTTGGCCATTCGTTCGATCTCCTGTCAGGCCAGGCTCTTGCGGCGATCTTCGATCTCGCGCGCCTTGGCGATCATCTTCTGCACGCCGCTCTTGTCCTTGCAGGCATGGCCGCCGAAAATTTCCATCGGGTTGAGACGACCTGCCTTCATCAGGCCCAGGCCGACGCCCTGCATGGCCATGGCGTTCTTGATGCCTTGGCCGAAGCCGTCCTTGAAGTACATCGCCAGCGAGAACTTGAGCTCGTTGACGCGGCCGGTCTTCATCAGGTTGTCCCAGAACAGCTTGGCGATCGCCTCGGTCGGCTGGCCTTTGGGCGCCAGGCCGAGCCGGTGGGCATAGCTCGCCAGACCGTGCATGATGTGCGTGATCGGCAACTGGCGCGGGCAGCGCACCATGCAGTTGTAGCAGGAGGTGCACATCCACATCGAGTCGGACTTCAGCACTTCCTCGCGCTTGCCGGCGCGGATCATCATGAAGATCTTCTGCGGCGAGTGTTCCCAGTGCGGACCGAGCGGGCAGGAGCCGGCGCAGACGCCGCACTGCATGCACATCTTGACCCAGTGGCCTTCTTCGACGCGCTCTTCGACTTCCTTGAGGAAGTTGTTCTTGTAGCGCGCCACGGCGTTTTCGTTTGCGGTAGTCATGTCTGTTCGCTCCTCGATCTCAGCCGAAGCCCTTCATCGGCGACGGGCCCATTTCGATGAGCTGCGCGACGTATTCGTCGATCAGCTTGGCGACCTTGGCGTTGTCGGTGATGGCAACTTCCTGGGTCTGCACTCGCTCGGGTTCGAGGCCGAGCTGCTTCAGCGTGTCGCCGATCTTGCTCATGCGGTAGTAGGCCATCTCCGAGCCCTTGACGAAGTGGCACTGGTAGTCGTCGCCCTTCTTGCAGCCCATCA
>CAZWFC010000099.1:0-11304 GCA_964632965.1 uncultured Rhodocyclaceae bacterium | reverse complement strand
ATTCACAAAACCTCTTCGCCGCCGCCGGCGGCCTGCTCACGGTGATGGCCTTCGGTGCCGGCGCGGCGCAGGCGGGCACGCTGGTCGAGGTCCCGCCGGCCCCGGCGCCAGCCGAGACGACGGGCGACGTGCCGGCCTATGCCGCGCCCATGCCGCCCGCGCCGGCCGGCACGCCGGATACCGGCGCGGCGCTCTACGCGGTGCCGGCCGTCACCCCGGCCATTGCCGCGCCGACTCCGCCATGGACCGTGACCGACATCGCCGTGGTGGTGCCGGCGCTGCCAAACTCCCTGCCGGCGGCGGCCGACTACGTGCCGCCCGCCGCGAACGTCCAGGCCGCTCCGAATGCGCTGGCGCCCGCGGCGCCGGAATCAACCGATGGGCAGGCGGCGGCCGAACCGGCGTCGGCAAACGACACCACGGCCCCCGCCGCGGCCGGCGCTACCGCGCCCGCCACGGAGACCGACGCCAATGAGGCCGACGACGCCTACTGCCTGCTGCAACCGCAGGCCGGCGACGACGTACTCGACGACCGCACCGAAGACCTGGCCTTCCGCATCGCGCCGGCGCAACTGCTGGCCAACGACGGTAGCGATGCGGCGACGCCCCTGAGCGTGGTCGCGCTCGGCGCCGCCGAGCACGGGCGCGTGGAGCGCCTCGCCGACGGCGACATCGCTTTCTTCCCCGAAGCCGACTACTTCGGCCCGGCGGCCTTCGCCTATACGGTGGGCAACGCCTTCGGCCAGACGGCGCAGGGCCGCGTGGCGTTCACGATCCGCCCGGTCAACGATGCGCCGGCCGTCGCCGATGAAAACGCCGCCGGCACGGAAGACACGGCGCTGCTCGTCGACTCGGCAGCGCTGCTGGCCAACGATGCGGACGTGGACACTGTCCATGCCGATCTGCGCCTGACGGCGGTGAGCGGGGCGAGCCACGGCACGGTGGCGCTGGCGGCCGACGGCACGGTGCGCTTCACGCCGGAGGCCGACTGGTTCGGCAGCGCCGGGTTCGACTACACGGTGGCGGATGGCGTGGGCGGCGAAACGCAGGGGCATGTCGAACTCATGATTGCGGCGGTCAACGATGCGCCGGTGGCGGCGGGCGAAACGGTGGCCAGCGCGGAGGACGAGGTGCTGCTGTTCGCTCCGGCGGCGCTGCTGGCCAACGACGCCGATATCGACAATGCCGCGGCCGATCTGCGCATCGCGGCGGTGAGCGCGGCCAGCCACGGCACGGTGGCGCTGGACGCCGACGGCAGCGTGCGCTTCACGCCCGACGCGAACTATTTCGGCGCGGCCGGCTTCGACTACACGGTGGTCGACGGCGCGGGCGGCACTGCCCAGGCGCATGTCGATCTCGCGCTGGCGGCGGTCAACGATGCGCCCACCGTGGCCGGCGAGGCGGCGGCCGGCAAGGCCAATGTGTCGATGACCTTCACCCCGGCGGCGCTGCTGGCGAACGACAGCGACATCGACGATGCGCAGGGTGCGCTGACCGTCGCGGCGGTGGGCAATGCCAGCCACGGCACGGTGGCCCTGCTGCCCGACGGCCGGGTGCGCTTCACGCCCGAGACGGACTACACCGGCACCGGCAGCTTCAGCTATACGGTGGCCGACGCCCTGGGCGCGACGACCGCCGGGCAGGTGAGCATCGACCTCGCGCATGCCAACGTCGCGCCGACGGCGGTCGACGACGGCTTTACCGGCGACGAGGATATCCCCTTCGTCATCGCCCAGTCGGAGTTGCTGGCGAACGACGGCGATGCGGACAATGCCCACGCCGACCTCGCCGTCACGGCCGTCGGCGGCGCGCAGCACGGCACCGTGGCGCTCCAGGGCGACGGCAGCATCCGCTTCACGCCGACGGCGAATTACTACGGTTCGGCAAGCTTCACCTACACCGTGGCCGACGGCGACGGGGGGCAGATGCAGGCGCAGGCGCTGCTGAATATCAGGTCGGTGAATGATGCGCCGGTGGTGGAGACGGTCGAGTATGGGATAGCGGATTACGGCTTCAACTTCCAACAGATGTGGGCGACGGCTTGCATCTATAACGATGGTTACTACTACTACCCCGAACTGAAATCAATTATTACTCCGGAACATTCCGAGCAAACGGCGCTGAACGTCCTGCGCTATAGCGGTTACCTCATCGATTCTGTCGGACGACGTGTCGCTCCCGATTACTATCTCAACGGCCATTTGAAACCAGTCGAACTGGATCAACTCGACGGCGGCGCGGCGACGACTTACACCGACTATTACGACGGGCATACCACCGTCGCGGCGTACTCGGACGACCCGTATACGGTTCCGGGCCGGATCGTCGTCTATGACCCCGACGGCAACAGCGACGCATTCACCATGAGTCTCGAACGAGCGCCGGCTCATGGCTCCGTCAATCTGGGCGGCTATGCAATCAACTACAGTTGGAACAACATAGCTGGCGGCTGGAAATACAACAGCACCATGGGCGATGCCTACTGCGGCGCCGATCCATTCCAGGTCCGCATCACCGACGCGGGCGGAGCCAGCACGGTCGTCACCGTAAACACAACACACTACGGCTCATCGTTCGGCGGCGGCGGAGGTGGCGGCGGCGGTTGCCCCATCGCCATCGACCTCGACCGCGACGGCGTGGAACTCGTCGCACCCGACGACTCGCAGGTCTTCGCCGACGTCAACGGCGACGGCTGGCGCGACCGGATCGGCTGGGTCGGCAACGACGACGGTCTGCTGGCGCTCGACCGCGACGGCGACGGCCGCGTCGGCGGTTTCGACGAAATTTCCTTCGCCCACGATTTGCCCGGCACCCATACCGACCTCGAAGGCCTGCGCGCTCACGACAGCGACGGCGACGGTTTCATCTCCGCCGGCGACGCCGACTGGTCGCGCTTCGGCATCTGGCGCGACGCCGACGGCAACGGCATGCAGGAAGACGGCGAGTTCCGTTCGCTGGCCGAGATGGGCGTCGCCCGCATCGGGCTGACGGGCGACGGCAAGCTGCGCACGGACCACGGCAACGTAGTGTTCGGCGAAACCCGGGTCGAGCTCGCCAGTGGCGAAAGCCTGGCCGCCGCCGACGTGATGTTCGCCGGCGCCGGCGTGCCCTACCCGCTCGCCGTTCAGCAAGCGCTGGCGGCGGCAGCCGACACTTCGTCCGCGGCGCCCCTGCTCGACGAAGCGGAACTGGCCCGGCGCGCGCAGGCCTTCGTGCAGGCCTGCGCCAGCGCGCCGGCGGACGACTCGCCGCCGCTCGCTTTCGTCGCTGCCGCCGAGGCGGCGTGGCTGCCGCCCGTGCCGGACTGGCAGACGCCGGCGGAACAGACGGTGGGTACCTGAACGATGACGCCGGCAAAGAAAGGCGGCATCGCCATCCGCGGCGCGCGGCACGAGGACTTCGACCGCTTCATGGTGCTGGCGCGCGCCATGCACGAGGAGTCGCGCTTCCGCCGCTACCCGATCAACGAGGCCAAGGTGAAGGAGCTTTTCGGCCTCCATATCGACAAGGCGGCCGCGTACTGCGTGCTGCTGGCGGAGCGCGCCGACGGGCAATTGGTCGGCATGCTGGGCGGCCTGGTGACCGACTTCTTTTTCAGCGACGCCCGCGTCGCCCAGGACCGGGTGTTCTTCGTGCTGCCCGAAGCGCGCGGCACCTCGGCCGCGGTGCGCCTGCTGGCGGCCTTCCGCCGCTGGGCCGAAAACCGGCAGGTCGATGAGCTGGAAATCAACATGAGCGTGGCGGTGGACATGCCGCGCTTCAACCGGCTGATGACGCATCTGGGCTTCGCTTGCTGCGGTTCGAATTTCCATCTGTACCTGCAAAAGAAATAAGGGAGCCATGGTGACCACCGAAATTTCCGTGCCGGATGCCGCCGGCCACGACGGCAAGCTGCTGGCCTTGTGGTTCGTGGCGCGCACGCAGGGCCTGCCGCTGGCGCGCGAAGATCTGGCGCGCCAGTTCAACGCCGAAGACCGCCCCCTCGACCTGGCCGGCATGGCGCTGGCCGCGGCGGAGCTGGGGCTGGGCGGCAAGACCGGGCGCGGCACCTGGCCGCAGCTGATGGCGGCGCGCCTGCCCTGCCTGGCGGAATGGCACAGCGGCGAATTCGTCGTCGTCGGCAAGATTTCCGAAAACGACGTTTTCGTCCAGCGCGCCGGCGCGGCGGCGCCGGAAACCCTGCCGCGCCAAAGCTTCGAAGCGGCCTGGACCGGGGCCTGGGTCGAGGCGCGGCGGGCTTCGCCGGCCGGCGAAGCCGACGCCGGCCGCTTCGGCGTCGCCTGGTTCTGGCAGTCGCTGCGCAAGTATCGCGGCCTGCTCGGCGAGGTGCTGCTGGCCTCCTTGTTCGTGCAGGTGCTGGCGCTACTGACGCCGCTGGTGTTCCAGGTGGTGATCGACAAGGTGTTGACCCATCGCAGCCTGACGACGCTGGACGTGCTGGTCGG
Source organism: uncultured Rhodocyclaceae bacterium (assembly GCA_964632965.1). Classification (GTDB taxonomy): domain Bacteria; phylum Pseudomonadota; class Gammaproteobacteria; order Burkholderiales; family Rhodocyclaceae; genus Nitricoxidireducens. The sequence goes on along the minus strand of CAZWFC010000099.1, from coordinate 6,859 downwards.
GGCGCTGGTGGCGGTGGCGGTGTTCGAGGTGGCGCTGTCCGGATTGCGCCAGTACCTGTTCACCCATACGACGAACCGCGTCGATGTCGAACTCGGGGTGAAACTGTTCCGCCACCTGATGCATCTGCCGCTGGCCTATTTCGAGACGCGCCGCGTCGGCGACACCGTGGCGCGCATGCGCGAACTGGAGAACGCGCGCAATTTTCTCACCGGCCAGGCGCTGACCTCGTGGCTGGACTTGTTGTTCGCGGTGGTCTTCCTCGCCGTGATGGCCTATTACAGCCCGCTGCTGACGGGCGTGGTGCTGGCCTCGCTGCCGGTGTTCTTCGGCGCCTCCTTCATCGTCACGCCGCTCCTGCGCCGCAAGCTGGAGGACAAGTTCGCGCTCGGCGCGGAAAACCAGGCCTTCCTGGTGGAAACGGTGACGGCGATGGAAACCCTCAAGGGCCAGGCGGTCGAGCACCACTGGCAGCGCGACTGGGAGCGACGCCTGGCGCGCTACGTCGAGACGGCCTTCGCCAGCGGCCACCTGGCGAACGCCACCAACCAGTTCATCGGCTTCGCCAGCAAGGCGCTGACGGTATTGCTGCTGTGGCTGGGCGCGCGGCTGGTGATCGACGGCGAGCTGTCGGTCGGCGGGCTGATCGCCTTCAACATGCTGGCGGGCCGGGTGAATGCGCCCATCCTGCGCATCGCCCAGTTGTGGCAGGACTTGCAGCAGATGCGGGTGTCGGTGAGCCGGCTGGGCGACATTCTCGATACGCCCGCCGAGCCGGCCTTCCGCCCCGACCGCGCGATGCCGCCGGCCATGCAGGGACAGGTGACCTTCGATCGCGTCGGCTTCCGCTACCGGCAGGACGGCCCGGAAGCCTTGTCCGATATTTCGTTCACCGCGGCGCCGGGCGAAGTCATCGGCCTGGTGGGCGTATCGGGTTCCGGCAAGACGACGCTGATCCGCCTCCTGCAGCGGCTCTACACGCCGGAAAAGGGGCGCATCCTGATCGACGGCGTGGACCTCTCGCTGATCGATACCTCGTGGCTGCGCCGGCAGATCGGCGTGGTCGGCCAGGACACCCTGCTGTTCAACCGCTCGGTGCGCGAGAACATCGCCTTGGGCAACGTCGCGATGTCGATGGAGACGGTGATGACGGCGGCGCGCCAGGCCGGGGCGCACGAGTTCATCCTCGAACTGCCGGAGGGCTACGACACGGTGATCGGCGAGCGCGGCGGCCGGCTCTCGGGCGGCCAGCGCGCGCGCATCGCGATTGCGCGGGCCCTGGCGGGCAACCCGCGCCTGCTGCTGCTCGACGAGGCGACGGCGGCGCTCGACTACGAGGCCGAGCGCGCCATTCAGGAGAACATGGCGCAAATCTGCGCCGGACGCACGGTGTTCATCGTGGCGCACCGCCTGCCGACGCTGCGGCTGGCGAATCGCCTGTTCGTGCTCGAACGCGGACGCCTGATCGAGGAGGGCCGCCACCAGGACCTGATGCACCATGTGGGCCGCTACCACTCGCTCTACCGCTTGCAGGAGACGGCTTATGCATGACGCGGCGCTCAACCAGTTCTCGGTCGAGGCCATCGCGCTCGACCAGCGGCCGCCGGTTTTCATGGCGCGGGCGGTATCGCTGACGATATGCGCCTTCGTCGTGCTGGCGCTGGGGTATTCGATACTGGCGCACATGGACGTGGTGGTTTCGGCCCAGGGCCGCATCGTGCCCGCCGGCAAGACCAAGGTGGTGCAGCCGCCCGAAGCCGGCGTCGTGCGCGCGATCCATGTCCGCGACGGCCAGGCCGTCAGGGCGGGCGACGTGCTGGTGGAACTCGACCTGACGGCGACGACGGCGGACCGCGAGAAGCTCGTGCGCGAATCGGCCGAGGCCGAAGCCGACATGGCGCGCCTGACCGCGCTGCTGCGCGGGCGCGCGACGCTGGCGCTGCCGGCCGGCACGCCGGCCGACGTGGCCGAGAACCAGAAGGCGCAACTGGCGGGCCGGCTCGCCGAGCAGCGCTCGAAACTGGCCGGCCTCGACGCCGAAATCGCCCGCCGCCGCGCCGAAGCCGAGGGTGCGGACGGCGCGCTGCGCCAGTTGCGCCTGAGCCAGCCCCTGGTCGAAAGAAAGCACGGCATGCGCGCCGAGCTGGCGCGCAAGGGCTTCATCGCCGAGACCGGGCTGATCGAAACCCGGCTCGAACTCATCAACGCCGACAAGGACCTCGCGATCCAGGGCAACCGGCGGCTGGAAACCGCGGCGGCGCTCGATGCCGCGATCCAGCAGAAGGCCCAGGCCGAAGCCGAGTACCGCGCGCGGGCCTCCGCCGACCTGGCCGAGGCCACGCGCAAGCGCGACGGGCTGCGCCAGGAACTGGTCAAGGCCAACCAGCGCCGCGACTACCAGACCTTGCGCGCACCCATCGACGGCGTCGTGCAGCAGCTGGCGATCGCCACGCTCGGCGGCGTCGTCACGCAGGCGCAGCCGCTCCTCGCGGTGGTGCCGGAGAATTCGCCGATCGAGGTCGAAGCGCAGGTGCAGAACCGGGACATCGGCCAGTTGCGCGCCGGACAACGCACCATCGTCAAGGTGGAGACCTACGATTTCACGCGCTACGGCTACATCGAGGGCGAAGTCCAGTGGGTGGGCACCGACGCGGTGACGGACCCGAAGCTCGGCCCGGTCTATCCGGTGCGCATCCGCCTGGCGGCACGCGAAACGCCGCATGGCGCCGGCGGCCAGCGCGGGCTGCTGGCGGCCGGCATGAGCGTCACCGCCGACGTGCGGGTTTCGGAGCGGCGCATGATCGACTATTTCCTGTCGCCGTTGATACGCTACAAGGAAGAAAGCCTGCGGGAGCGGTAGATCATGAACTCGCAACACGGCATCGCCGCCGACTTGATGTTTCCATTTCCTTACTATATGGTAAGGAAACAAACAAGGAGCGATTCATGTCGACTGCAACCATGACCAGTAAAGGCCAGATCACCATTCCCGCCGCGGTGCGTGCCGCGCTCGGCGTCGAAGCCGGGGATCAGGTGGAGTTCGTGCAGGTCGAACCGGGACGCTTCGAGCTGGTTGCCGCGACGCAGCCGATAACGGCCTTGAAGGGATTGGTACGCAAGCCTGCCGCGCCGGTTACCGTTGCGTCGATGAACCGGGCTATCGCGGCGCAGGGGGCGAAGGCGCGATGATCGGGCTGGATACGAACGTTCTCGTGCGCTATCTCGCCCAGGACGACCCGGAACAATCGCGCAAGGCGACGCGCTTGATCGAGTCGTTCACGGTGGATGCCCCCGGCTATGTCGGCATCGTGTCGGTGGTGGAACTGGTGTGGGTCCTGACGGGCTGCTACGCATCGACCAAAGCGGAGGTGTGCGACGTGCTGGAAGCCCTGTTGCGCGCCAAAGGACTTGTCGTCGCCCATGCCGATATCGTGTGGAAGGCGTTGCGGTTGTTCAAGGAAGGCAAGGCCGACTTTGCCGACTGCCTGATAGAGCGGTTTGCCGACGCAGCAGGATGCGCGCATACGGCAAGCTTCGATCGCGACGCCGCCAGGCATTGCGGCATGCGGCTGCTGGCTTGAGCAGCGTGTAGTGCAGCACGACAATTGAACCGGATAGAGGAACAGCATGGATACGAAAATGCAGAACGGCGCGGATGCCAAGCTGGCGGAAATGGCGCGCATGGCAAAGGCACAGGCGCAGCGGGTGATCGACAAGCTGCCTCTGCTCGGGCCGGTGACGTGGCTGATGATGCAGCAGGGACCGGGGCGCCACGCCTTCGTCGCGGACCTGGAATGGCGCATCATGCCGCCGCTGGTGCTCGACCAGGCCAAGCTCTACCTGCGCGACGGCATGCCGCTCGCCTTCGTCACCTGGGCGCTGTTGTCCGAGCCCGTCGTGGCGCGCTACCGGCAGGCGCCCCACCACCTGGCGCCGGCGGACTGGCGCTCGGGCGAGCAGCCGTGGATCGTCGATCTCTTCGCGCCCTTCGGCGGCGCGCAGGATGTGCTGAAAGACCTGCACGGCACTTTTCCCGGCAAGACGATTCGCCAACTCGGCGCAATGAGCAACGAACAGGCGGAAGTGATCGAGTGGCCCGCCCCGCGCTGACGGACTCGGTCCGGTTCGCCGCTCAGGCCGGCGTCAGGTCGCCGCCGGTCGCGAGCAGCAGGCTGGCGAAGTCCGCGCCGGTCATCGGCTTTGCGATCAGGTAACCCTGGAATTCGTTGCAGCCCTGGTAGCGCAGGAAGTCGAACTGCGCCTGGTTCTCCACGCCCTCGGCGACCACCGTCTTGCGCAGACTCTGGCCGAGCGTAATCACGGCGCGCGCGATCATTGCCAGTTCCTCCTCGTGCTCGATGCCGGTCACCAGCGAGCGGTCGATCTTGATGATGTCGAGCGGAAAGCGCCGCAGGTAGGACAGCGAGGAATAACCGGTGCCGAAGTCGTCCATGGCGAGGGCGACGCCGAGATTCTTCAGCTCGCCGAGTATTTCGACCGCATGTTCGCTGTCGCCGAGAAACACGGACTCGGTGATTTCGAGTTCGACCTGTTCGGGCGGCAGGTCCGCATCGCGCAACAGGCCGGCGATGCGGCCGACGAGCGAATTGCCGAGAAACAGCTTCGGCGAAAGATTCACCGCCACCCGCGGAATCTGGCCATGCACGCGGCCCCACTGGCGCGCGGCGGCGAAGGCCTGGCGCAGGATGGCATCGGTCAGCGGCACGATCAGGCCGGTTTCCTCGGCGATGGGAATGAAGCAGTCCGGCGTGATGGTGCCGTACTCGGCGCTGTGCCAGCGCGCCAGCGCCTCGACGCCGACGACGCGGCGGCGATGATCGACCTTGGGCTGGTAGGCGACGGTGAATTCGTCGCGTTCCAGCCCGGCGCGCATGGCGGCTTCGAGGTTGAGGCGCTCCTCGGTGATGCGGTTCAGTTCGGGCGTGAAGAACTGGAAGTTGTTGCGGCCGCGATCCTTGGCGGCGTACATCGCCACGTCGGCATGCTTGAGCAGGGTCGGCGCATCGCCGCCGTCCTGCGGATAGAGCGCGACGCCGAGACTGCCGCCGACCTGGAAGTCGCGCCCGGCCAGCATCACCGGCCGTGCGATCTCCGCCAGGATGCGTTCGAGCAGCGAAATGACGGATCCGACCAGATAGTGGTCGTTGAGCACCAGGACGAACTCGTCGCCGCCGAGCCGCGCGACGGTATCGGAGGTGCGCAGGCAGCCGCGCAGACGGTTGCCGACTTCGATCAGCAGTTCGTCGCCGGCGCCGTGACCGAGGCTGTCGTTGATGAACTTGAAGTTGTCGAGATCGATGAACACCACCACGGCGTAGTAGCTCAGCCGCTCGGCGCGGGCGATGGCCTGCTCCAGGCGGTCGATCAGCAGGCTGCGATTGGGCAGGCCGGTGAGCAGGTCGTGGTTGGCCTGCCGTTCCAGTTGTTCGTGGTAGCTGCGCCGCTCGGTGATGTCTTCCACCGTGCCTTCGTAGCAGATGAACTTGCCGTGCGCGTCGCGCACGATATGGGCGTTTTCGGAAATCCAGATGCGGCTGCCGTCGCGGCGATACACCTCGGATTCGAAGTTCAGGACCTCGCCCTTCATCTCCATCAGACGGGCGAACTCGGCGCGCCGCCGCGCATCCACGTAGAGCCGATGTTCGATATCGGCCAGGTCGGCGATCAGGTCGTCCGCCGTGTCGTAGCCGTAAAGCCTGGCCAGTGCGGGGTTGGCGGCAAGATAGCGGCCGTCGCGCGTGGTCTGGAAGATGCCTTCGGAAGCATGTTCGAAGATGTGGCGGAAGCGCAGCTCGGCGTTTTCCAGCGCCTCCTGCGTCTTGTAACGCGCGCTGACGTCTTCGATGAAGCCTTCGATGGCCGGCGCGCCGTCTTCGTCGCTGACCCCCGCGCCGCGCTCCGCGACCCACTTGGTCAGACCATCGGCGGTGACGATGCGGTACTGGACCGTAAAGCGCTGCCGGGCGGCGATGGCGCCGGCAATCTCCGCGCGCACGCGGGCCCGGTCCTCGGGCAACGTGAGCTCCTCCCAGGAAACGGCGGCGTTTTCGACCAGTTCGTCCGGCGCATAGCCGGTAAGTTCGAGGCAGCCCTGGCTGACGAAGAGCATGGTCCAGTCCGCATCGTGGCGACAGCGGTAGGCCATGCCGTCGAGATTGTTCACCAGGGTGTCGAGGACGCGCGAGCGATCCACCGTCAGGCGGGTACTGAGACTGGAGCGACGCAGGCGGGCAGAAGGCATACCGATTTCATAGCAAGCCCCATACCCGCCCGCATGACGCACCGAACGGGCGCCTGCGGCACAAGGCATGCCTCGCCGCGGTGCCTGCGTTGCCGCGCACGCACCATGACGGGGATTCGCCATCCGCCGGGCTTGCAGACAATTACGCCTGGCCGCGCCGGCCCCGTATAATCGCGCTCCCGTGCCGAACTGGATTGCCCCGTGTCCCCGCTCGAAACCGAAATCGCCCGCCGCCGCACCTTCGCCATCATTTCCCACCCCGATGCCGGCAAGACCACGCTGACCGAGAAGCTGCTGTATTTCGGCGGCGCCATCCAGGTCGCCGGCGAAGTGCGCGCGCGCAAGGCCTCGCGCCACGCCACTTCCGACTGGATGGAACTGGAAAAGCAGCGCGGCATCTCGGTGACTTCGTCGGTGATGCAGTTTCCTTACCGCGACTGCATCGTCAACCTGCTCGACACGCCCGGCCACGAGGATTTCTCGGAAGATACCTACCGCACCCTGACCGCGGTCGATTCGGCGGTGATGGTGATCGACTCGGTGAACGGCGTGGAAGCCCAGACCATCAAGCTGCTGAACGTCTACCGCCTGCGCGACAC
>CAZWFC010000098.1:0-11406 GCA_964632965.1 uncultured Rhodocyclaceae bacterium | reverse complement strand
TTCGGCGATGCGAAGAAGATGCTCGACGAGGTGCTGGCGGGGTTGAAGGCGTAAGTTCTGGCATCATGCCGCCCCCGGAGCCGGCTCAGGGCCGGCTCCGTTTTTCCAACCCCGATACGACGACTATTCCAAAATGACCCACAGCATCGATGCCAAGGTTCTTTCCGGGCTGAGCGAACGCCTGAACGACCACCCCCTCTACGCCACCGTCCGGACCCTGGACGACCTGCGCCTGTTCATGGCACACCATGTCTATTCCGTCTGGGACTTCATGTCCCTGCTGAAGTACCTGCAATTCCGGATCGCGCCGGCCAGCGTGCCCTGGACGCCGTCCGGCAGCCCCTCGGTGCGCTTCTTCATCAACCAGATCGTGCTCGGCGAGGAATCCGACGAGGGCCTGCCCGACGCCGCCGGCAATCCCACCTACGCCAGCCACTTCGAGCTTTACTGCGACGCCATGCGCGAGGTCGGCGCCGATCCCGCCGGCGCGATCCGTTTTTCCGAAACCGCCGCGGCGCAAGGCGTGGCCGCCGCCCTGACGACGGGCGTGGCCCCCGCCGCCGCACAGGCCTTCATCGAATCGACCTTCGCCTTCATCGCCACCGGCAAGCCCCACGTCGTCGCCGCCGCCTTCGCCTTCGGCCGCGAGCACATCATCCCGGCGATGTTCCGCGCGCTGCTGGCGAAAATGAACATCACCGCCAAGGAAGCCCCCACCTTCCACTACTACCTGGAACGCCACATTCACCTCGACGAGGATTTTCACGCACCGCTGTCGCTGAAGATGGTCAACGAACTGATCGGCGGCGATGCCGTGAAGGCGCGCGAAGCGGAGGCCGCCGCCCGCGCCGCCGTCGAGGCGCGGCTGAAGTTCTGGGACGGCGTGCAGGCGGTCATTGCGGCGTCTGCTCCCCCGAAATAACACTGGGCGGGAACGGGGCATTCCCGCCGTCCTTGTATTGCCAAACGGCTGCGCTATGGTGAATACACGTCGGGGCATCCCAGGGGAGGGGAACAGCGCCCCGCAAGGAGGATGACATGTCTACCGCAACGACGATCCAGAGGTTTCTCCAGCAACATCACGTCGAGTGCGACGCGATGCACCATCCGCACACGGCGACGGCGTGGGAAAGCGCCATGGCGACCAACGTCGAACCCGACTGCATGGCCAAGGCGGTGATGCTCGGCGACGACAAGGGCTTGATGATGGCCGTGGTGCCGGCCTCCCACGATGTGAAGCTCAGGCAACTGCGCAGGGAGACCGGGCGCAAGCTGCGCATTCTCAGGGAACGGGAGTTCGCCAGGCTCTTCCCGGACTGCGAGGTGGGTGCCATTCCGCCCATCGGCCCGGCCTACGGCATGGAGATGGTGTGGGACGATTGTCTCGCCGAACAATCGGACATCTACTTCGAAGCCGGCGACCACGAGAATCTGATGCACGTCAGCAGCCACGACTTCGTGGACATGCTGCGCGGCAGCCGTCACGGCTGCATCAGCAGCCAGCGCTAGACGAGCCGGCCGGCGTCGTTCGGTCAGCGCCTTCCGTGCGCCGACGGTGCGGAAGGCGCCGAGAATTCCGGAACCAGGACGAGGATGTTCCCGAACGATTGCAGGCCGACGACCTCTTCGAGCGTCAGGCCGCTGCGGGCGAACAGCGCCTTCCATTCCGTCAGCGTGCGTTCGCGGCCGCGCGAACCCATGAACATCTGCATGTCGAACGAAGCTCCGGCCAGATCGGCACGGGTTTCCGGCAGCACCATTTCCAGCAGCGCGATGCGTGCGCCGCTGCGGCCGCTGGCCTTGGCGAGATTGCACAGCACCGCGAGGCAGGCGTCGTCGTCGAAACCATGCAGCACGGCGGAGAGCAGATAGATGTCCGTCCCGCCCTGGGCCGGAGGAATCGATTCGAGCAGATCACCGGCTTCGAAACGCAGGCGTTCTACCCCGTTTCCGTCGTGGATGGCCCAGTAGCGCTCCGCTTCGGCGATGACCTGCGCACGGTCGACCACCAAGGCGGTCAGGTGGGCATGGCGTTTCAGGATGGCCAGCGATTTGGCGCCGCGGGAGCCGCCCACGTCGATGATCCGCTCGAACCGGCCCCAGTCGAAATCGGTGGCGAAGCTGTCGCCGGTCAGTGCCTCGACGCAGTCCATGGCTTCCGAAAACAGGGCATCGAGATCGGCATGACGATCCAGATAGCCGAACAGTTCTTCGCCATGGGCCAGGCGGAAAGGCGGCATGCCCTCGCGCACGCCGCGTTCGAGCTGCTCGTACCAGGGGCGGCTCATGGCCTCCGAGTTGTGCATGAGGATCATTGCCCGCACGTTTCTCGGGTTGTCCGCACGCAGGAAGCCGGAAAGCCTGTTGTTGCGGTAGGTATGCGGCGCGGTTTCCGCGAAGATGCCCATGGCCGCCAGCAGGCGCAGCAGGCGCCTTGTGGCGTCCGCGTCGGCGGCGACGCGGGTCGCGATGGCGTCCGCAGCGAGTTCCTCGTCCCCGAGCATGCTGGCGATGTCCAGCCGCGTCGCGACGTAAAGCGCGCGTGATTGCCAGAAGGCCGAACCGATCTGCATGAGCCGGAACGGTGGCGGAGTGAGCTTGCCGGGCAAGGCCTGCAACCAGGCGGCAAACTTCATGGCCGCGGCGAAACGGCGCACGGGGCCGGCATTCTTCTGATAGGGCATCGCCTTACCTCCCGCCATCCGCCGGCTTCGGCGCCAGTCCGGCCGAGAACAGGTGGCCGTTGAAGGCGGCCAGTCTTTCCATGAACGCGGCATCCATCGGGCGCCCCATCTGCTCCTCGAAAACATCCTTCAGCAGAATCGGCGTCATCGCCAGGCTGACGAAGGCCAGCCGGAGGATGTCGGGATTGATGTCGGACGTTATCTGCCCTCCGGCTTTCAGGTCGGCCACCTTGCGGGCGCCCCGCGTGCGACCGCGCTCCAGCAACTGCTGGATGAACCGCCGGCCGGGGCCGTGGTTGAGGGCCAGCACCTTGAGGATGAGTCTGGGAAACTCGGGGCGGGCGGCCATGGTGTCGTAATACAGACGCAAAAAATCGGTGAAGCCGCCGACCGACGCCAGCAACGGGCCATCGAGAACGGCCAGCAGCGGATTCAGGGTCGCGCGGATCATTTCCTCATAGAGACCTTCCTTGTTGCCGAAGTAGTAGCGGATCATCGACACGTTGGCGCCCGCCCTCTCGGCGATCAGCCGGGTGGTGACGCGGTGGTATTCGTCGGCGAGAAAGCAGTCCAGAGCCGCCTGCAGAAGGCGGGCCCTGAGCGGTTCCGGATTATCGATATTTCCCATCGGCGGCTTCCCTGACATGAATGCCAAACAGGTTAGCACCGGCGGCGTGGAGGTCCGTACCGGTTTCGCCAATCAAGATCGGGCGCTTGATTGAACGCCCCGGTCCTTGAACTGTCTGGAGAACCGCACTAGTCCGCTATTACCGCAGTCGCGGCCTGCGCTCTAGCGCGGCTCCCGGCCGAACAGCCCCGCGATCCAGGCCTTCTGGCTGGCGCGGCGGCGCGAGTCTGCGAGGTGGGTGAAGATTTTGTCCCGCACGCTGTCCAGCGGCAGTTCGCCAGCCGCCTCGACGGCGTCGCAGAGCATGATGTGGAAGCCGAGCGGCGATTCGACGACGGCGGAAAGCTCGCCGGCGCAGAGGGCGAAAGCGGCCGGTTCCAGTTCCGCGTAGAGCTGGCCACGGGCGATCTTGCCGAGCACGCCGCCGTTCATGGCGGTGGGGCATTCCGAGTGCTTGAGGGCCTGTTCGGCGAAGCGCTCGGGCGATTTCGCCAGGCGCGCGTGGATGTCGTCGATCCTGCTGCGGGCACTGGGACGTTCGTTGCCCGGCAGGCTGTCGTTGATGGTGACCAGGATATGCCGCAGCGCGCGCGTCTCGGGGCGCAGGAAGCGCTCGCGGTGCATGAGGTAGAAGATTTCCACGTCGGTTTCGCTGACGGCGGCCGACTGGCTGGCGACGCGTTCCAGCACGGCTTCGACCTTGAGGTCGCGCTCGATGGCCGCGCGCAGCGCCGCCGCGTCGAGACCCGATTTTTCCAGGTCGGCGACGAACTCTTCCTGCGACGCGTAGCGGCCGCGGATTTCCGCCACGCCCTGTTCGACGGAGGAATCCGGCAGAACGACCTGCGCCGCTTCGGGCGTGGCCAGGATGCGCTGTTCGATCTGCAACTGGCGCGCGGCGACGCTGGCGACGCGCTGCTGCTCTTCCGTGGTCAGACTGGCGGGCGGCTTTTGGTACAGCTCCCGCGCCAGCTTGAGCGTCAGGTAGGGATGCGGCTCAGTCACCACGGGCCTCCGCGAGCGAGGTCAGCGGCGCCAGCGCCGCTTCGGGCACGGCCAGGGTGCGCCCCGGCAGACAGGCGAAATGGACGTGGTAGCTGGCGGCGTCGCCTTCGCGCACCACGCGCAGCACTTCGCCGACGGCGCCCTTCGGTATGCGGGCATCGCCGCCGAGCGCGAGTATCTTGCCGGCGACCACCCGTTCGCGCACCTCGAAGGTGCTCGGTATCCACTCATCTTCGGCGCCGATGAGTTCCTCCTCGCGGCAGCCGACGATGCGGTCGGCGTCGAGGAAATGCACCGAGTAGATGATCTGGTCCTGCAGGAAGGTGCCGACATCGACGATGGTGCCGACGCTGCCGCGGCGGATCAGCAGTTCGCCGGTCTCCGCGCCCGGATAGGTGCCGTCGTTGCGCACGTTGCGCACGACCCGCACCGACGCGCCGATGTCCCACTGCGTTTGCATCAGTGCCTCGTGCGGCCGATGGCGGTGACGGGTACGGTGGCGATGCCCGAGGCGCGCTTGAGGACGCTGAAGACTTTCTCGGTAATCGCGTCCGAATGCACGAAGTCGTTGTAGGCCAGCATCAGGCAGTCGCTGTAGTCGGCGTAGGCCGGCGCGGCGGCACCCTTGCGCGCGGTCAGGTAATCGTGGAAGCGCTGGAGGATGTGCAGGCGATTGACATGCACGATCTTCGGGTCGTAGGCGACACCGAAGTAGTCGAGGAAATCCTCGGCCGATTCGAGGTCGGCGAGGTCGGATTCGAGGTCGGGCGTGGCGGTGCTCATGGCTATCCTCCGGGGGTATGGACTTCACAGCAAAGTTCGCCGGCCGCGCAGACCTGGCAGCTTTCGGCCTTGACCGCCGGCGCGAGCCCCTTGAGACCGCGCACTTCCGCTTCGAGCGCGTCGATGCGGTCGAGCAGGCAGCCGATGGCCTTGCCGACGGGGTCGGGAATAAGGTGGTGGTCGAGGTCGATGGGCATGCCGGCGGCGCCGACCGACCGGCCCGCGGCGGCGCGCTCCCCGACGACGCGGCCGGGGATGCCGACCACGGTGCGCCCGGCCGGCACTTCCTTGACGACGACGGAGTTGGCGCCGATGCGCGCGCCGGCGCCGATGCGGATGGCGCCGAGTATCTTGGCCCCGGCGCCGACGACGACGCCGTCGGCCAGCGTCGGATGGCGCTTGCCGGCATTCCAGGTGGTGCCGCCGAGGGTGACGCCGTGATACAGGGTGACGTCGTCGCCGACCTCGGCCGTTTCGCCGATGACGACGCCGGCGCCGTGATCGATGAAGAAGCGGCGGCCGATGCAAGCCCCCGGATGGATGTCGACGTTGGTGACGGCGCGCGCCAGAAAGGCCAGCAGGCGCGCGGCAAAGCGCCAGCCCGAGCGCCACAGGCGGTGGGCGAGGCGATGCGCGACGAGGGCATGCAGGCCCGGATAGGTGAACAGCACTTCGAGGACGTTGCGCGCCGCCGGGTCGCGGCTGAAGACGCAGTGCAGGTCTTCGCGCACCAGGAACAGCAGGCCCGGCGCCGGTTCGGCCGGCAGCGCCGTCAGTGTGGCGGTTTTCGCGTCAGGCATGACCGGCCTCCTTGCGCAGGACAGCCAGCATGGCCAGCAGATCGGACGACGACGGCGTGCGCTTGGTCGCGTCGACGAAATTGCGTATCTCGTCGATCAGCAGCGCGGCTTCGGCATCGGCGACCGGCAGGCCGAGTTCGGCATACACGGCCTGCACGCCGCCGCGGCCCGAGTGCTTGCCGAGCACGACGCGATGCCGGCGGCCGACCAGTTGCGGGTCGAAGCCCTGGTAGTTGTCCGGGTCCTTGAGCAGGCCGTCGACGTGGATGCCGGCCTCGTGGGTGAACACGCCCTCGCCCACCACGCTTTTCTGCCAGGGCACGGGGCGGCCGGAGGCGCGCGCCACCCGTTCGGACAGCGCCGGAAACCGGCGCAGGTCGATGCCGGTGGCCATGCCGTAGCACTGGCGCAAGCCGAGCACGACTTCTTCGAGCGGCGCATTGCCGGCGCGCTCGCCGAGGCCGTTGACCGTGGTGTTGACGTGGGTCGCGCCGGCGCGCACGGCGGCCAGGGTATTGGCCGTCGCCATGCCGAGATCGTCGTGGGCGTGCATTTCGATTTCCAGGTCGCAGACGGCGCGCAGCGCGGCGATGCGCTCATGCACGGCGAAAGGATCGAGCACGCCGAGGGTATCGGCGAAGCGGAAGCGCCGCGCCCCGGCGCGCTGGGCGGTTTCGACGACTTGCTTGAGAAAGTCGAGGTCGGCGCGCGAAGCATCCTCGCCGCCGACGCAGACCTCCAGCTCGGCATCGAGTGCGATGGCGACATGCTGCGAAATTGCCGCCAGCAGCCAGGCGCGGTCCTTGTGCAGCTTGGAGTGCAGGTGCTGCTCCGAGGCCGGCGCCGAGATGTCGATCAGGTGGGCGCCGAGGTCGCGGCAGGCGGCGATGTCGGCGGCGTGCATGCGGCTCCACACCATCAGCCGCGCCGAAAGGCCGAGATCGGCCACGGCGCGGATGCTGTCGCGTTCGGCCGCGCCCATCGCCGGAATGCCGACTTCCATCTCGGGCACGCCGAGGGCGGCCAGATGGCGCGCGATGTCCAGCTTCTCGGCCAGACTGAAAGCGACGCCGGCCGATTGTTCGCCGTCGCGCAGCGTGGTGTCGTTGATGACGGTGGGGATGCAGGCTTCCATGCCTCCCTCTAATGCAAATTTGGCGCCAACAACAAGAGCCTATCGATATCAATGAGTTATACACAGAACCACCGACCTTTGTCGGTTTTGCGACAAGCCAACTTGCGACACATTCCATCCCGCTCACGACACTGGCGGGCGAACCTTGCCGCCGATTCATGGTCACCTACGGGTGAAGCCACCGGTGGCGGTCCATTCCGGCCGTTCGCCCGTCTGCCGCCACCCCGGCCGAAGAGAAGGAAATCATGACGAGCTGCCAGCTGCTGATGGTCGCCACGCGCAAGGGGGCGTGGCTCTACCACGGCGACCGGACACGCCAGACCTGGCGCGTCGACGGGCCGCACTTCCTCGGCCACATCATCAATCATCTGGTGCTCGATCCGCGCGACGGCCGCACGCTGCTCGCGGCGGCGAAGACCGGCCATCTCGGCCCGACCGTCTTCCGCTCCACGGATCTCGGACGCAGCTGGAAAGAAGCCGAGCGGCCGCCGGCCTTCGCGCCGGCCGCGAACGGCCGCAGCGTCGACCACACGTTCTGGCTGACGCCCGGCCATGCCGACGATGCCGGCGTCTGGTACGCCGGCACCTCGCCGCAGGGACTGTTCCGCTCAGAGGACGGCGGCGTGAGCTGGGCGCCCTTCTCCTGCATCAACGACGATCCGCGCTACCGCCAATGGATGGGCACGGTACAGGACGGCACGCCGGACGGACCGAAGCTGCATTCGATCATCGTCGATCCGCGCGATGCCGCGCATCTGTATCTGGCGATGTCGGGCGGCGGCATGCACGAATCGCTCGACGGCGGACGGACCTTCATGCCGCTCATCGAGGGGATGGAAGTCGTCGAGGGCTTCGACCGGGCCGATGCGGCCTTTCACGACCCGCATTGCGTCCGGCTCTGCCCGAGCAACCCGAATCGCCTGTATCAGCAGAACCATTGCGGCATCTACCGCCTCGACCGGCCGGCGACCCGCTGGCAGCGCATCGGCAGGAATATGCCGCAGCCGGTCGGCGACATCGGCTTTCCGCTGGTGGTGCACCCGCGCGATGCCGACACAGCCTGGGTATTGCCGATGGACGGCACCAGCGTATGGCCGCGTACCAGCCCGGACGGCCAACCGGCGGTCTATGCGACGCACGACGCCGGCGCAAACTGGCAACGCCTCGACGCCGGCCTGCCGGCCGGCCAAGCTTGGTGGACGGTTAAGCGCCAGGCGATGACGGCAGACCGGCAGGACCCCGTGGGCCTGTACTTCGGCACCACGAGCGGAGAACTGTGGCTGAGCCGCGACGAAGGCCAGGAATGGAATTGCATCGCGCGCCACCTGCCGGAAATCTACGCCGTGGAAGCGGCCGAACCGGCGTAGGGAATCGCCGTGAAGGTACTGATCCCTAGCGCGCTGCGCTCCTACACCGAACACAGTGCGGCCGAGGCCAGCGGCGCGACGCTGGCCGCCGTCCTCGACGATCTGGAACGGCTCTACCCGGGAATTCGCTTCCGCATGATCGACGAGCAAAACCGGATACGTCCCCACATCCGTTTCTTCGTCGACGGCGAGCAGTTACGCGAACTTGCGCAGCCGCTGCGCGCGAGCGGAGAACTCATCATCGTCCAGGCCTTGAGCGGCGGCTGATCAGGCCGCGTCGTGGTCGTGCAGCTCGGCCCCGAAGACGAGCTTCTTGACGTGGAAGAGTTCGTCGCGCGCGGCGGCGGCCTGTTCGAATTCCAGGTTCTTCGCGTGTTCCTGCATGGCCTTTTCGAGGCGCTTGATTTCCTTGGCCAGCGCCTTCTCGCTCATCGCCTCGTAGCGCGCCGACTCCTGCGCCGCCTTGAGTTCGCGCGTTGCCGAGTCGCTGTCGTAGACGCCGTCGATGATGTCCTTGATGCGCTTCTTGACGCCGACGGGCACGATGCCGTGTTCGGCGTTGTGGGCCAGTTGCTTGGCGCGGCGGCGCGCGGTTTCGGCCATGGCGCGGCGCATCGAATCGGTGATCTTGTCGGCGTAGAGGATGGCCGTGCCGTTGAGGTGGCGCGCGGCGCGGCCCATGGTCTGGATCAGGCTGCGCTCGGAACGCAGGAAACCTTCCTTGTCGGCGTCGAGGATGGCGACCAGCGAGACTTCGGGAATGTCGAGGCCCTCGCGCAGCAGGTTGATGCCGACGAGCACGTCGAACAGCCCCAGGCGCAGGTCGCGGATGATCTCGACGCGCTCGACGGTGTCGATGTCCGAGTGCAGGTAGCGCACCTTGATGCCGTTGTCGCCGAGATATTCCGTCAGCTGCTCGGACAGCCGCTTGGTCAGCGTCGTCACCAGCACGCGCTCTTCGAGAGCCACGCGGCGCTTGATCTCGGCCAGCAGGTCGTCCACCTGCGTCACGGCCGGACGCACGATGACTTCGGGGTCGACCAGGCCGGTCGGCCGCACCACCTGCTCGACGACCTGGCCCTGGTGCTCCTGCTCGTAGGCGGCCGGCGTGGCGGAGACGAAGATCGTCTGCGGCATCAGCTTCTCGAATTCGTCGAATTTCAGCGGCCGGTTGTCGAGCGCCGAAGGCAGGCGGAAGCCGTAATTGACGAGGTTTTCCTTGCGCGAGCGGTCGCCCTTGTACATGCCGCCGGCCTGCGGGATGGCGACGTGCGACTCGTCGATGAACATCAGCGCATCGGGCGGCAGGTAGTCGATCAGCGTCGGCGGCGGCTCGCCGGCCTTGCGTCCCGACAGGTGGCGCGAGTAGTTCTCGATGCCCTTGCAGAAGCCCAGCTGGTCGAGCATTTCGAGGTCGAAGCGCGTGCGCTGCTCGATGCGCTGGCATTCGACCAGCTTCTGCTCGCGCTGGTAGAACTCGATGCGTTCGCGCAGCTCCTTCTTGATCTTCTCGATGGCCTGCAACACCGTGGCGCGCGGCGTGACGTAGTGGCTGGACGGAAACACCGTGAAGCGGCCGAGCTTCTGCCGGGTGTGGCCGGTGAGCGGGTCGAACAGGGTCAGCGCCTCGATCTCGTCGTCGAAAAGTTCGATGCGGATCGCGCTCTCGGCGTTCTCGGCCGGGAAGACGTCGATCACGTCGCCGCGCACGCGATACACGCCGCGCTTGAAGTCAACCTCGTTGCGCTCGTACTGCATCTCGCTCAGGCGCCGGATGATCTCGCGCTGGCCGATCTTCTCGCCGACCCGCAGGTGCAAAATCATGCTGTGGTAATCGACCGGATCGCCGATGCCGTAGATCGCCGACACGGTGCACACGATCACCACGTCGCGCCGCTCCAGCAGGCTCTTGGTGGCCGACAGGCGCATCTGCTCGATGTGCTCGTTGATGCTCGAATCCTTCTCGATGAACAGGTCGCGCGAAGGCACATAGGCCTCGGGCTGATAGTAGTCGTAGTAGGAGACGAAATACTCGACGGCGTTCTCGGGGAAGAACTCGCGGAATTCGGAATACAACTGCGCCGCCAGCGTCTTGTTCGGCGCCAGCACCAGCGCCGGGCGGCCCAGGCGGGCGATGACATGGGCCATCGTATAGGTCTTGCCCGAGCCGGTGACGCCGAGCAGCGTCTGGTAGCTGAGACCGTCGTGCAGACCCTCGACCAGCAGGCGGATCGCCTCGGGCTGGTCGCCGGCCGGCAGGAAAGGCTGGTGCAGGCGGAACGGGCTGCCCTCGAAGGTAGCCACGCTGGCAGCGGGAAACTCGATGATTTCGCCCATCAGAAATACCGTCGATTGGCCGATAAAAACCGGTGTGGAAGGGGTCGCGGACTATCGGGTATTATTGCGCGCTTTGCGGCACAAAGCGAACCGGCGCCGCACCGGACGAACCCCACTGGAGTTGCCATGACCGCTTCCCTCTTCGCCGCCGTTGAAATGGCGCCGCGTGACCCGATTCTCGGCCTCAACGAAGCCTTCAATGCCGAAAAGAACCCCGCCAAGGTGAACCTCGGCGTCGGCGTGTATTTCGGCGACGACGGCAAGATCCCGCTCTTGGCCGCCGTCAAGGCCGCCGAGAAGGCCCGCCTCGAAACCCAGCCGCCGCGCGGCTACCAGCCCATCGAGGGCACGCCCGCCTACAACGGCGCCGTGCAAAACCTGCTGTTCGGCAAGGATTCCGAGCTGCTGGCCGCCGGCCGCACCGTCACCGCCCAGTGCCTCGGCGGCACCGGCGCGCTGAAGGTCGGCGCCGACTACCTGAAGCGCCTGCTGCCCGAATCCAGGGTCTACATCAGCAACCCGAGCTGGGAGAACCACCGCGCCCTGTTCGAATCCGCCGGCTTCACGGTCGAGGACTACGCCTACTACGATGCCGCCACGCGCGGCGTCGACTTCGCCGGCATGAAGGCCGCGCTGGCGGCGATGCCGGCCAAGTCGGTCGTCGTGC
>CAZWFC010000097.1:0-11456 GCA_964632965.1 uncultured Rhodocyclaceae bacterium | reverse complement strand
TGCCGATTTCGCACTGGCCGGCGGTGGCGACTTCGTGGTGATGCACTTCGACCGGGCAGCCGCAGGCTTCCAGCGCCAGGCACATGGCGGCGCGGATGTCGTTGAGGCTATCGACGGGGGGCACGGGGAAGTAGCCGCCCTTGACGGTGGGGCGGTGGCCGGTGTTGCCGCCTTCGAACTTCTCGGCGGTGGCCCAGGCGGCCTCTTCCGAGAAGATCTTGACGTAGGAGCCGGACATGTCGGTCTTCCACTCGACGGAGTCGAAGATGAAAAATTCGGGCTCGGGGCCGAAGTAGGCGGTGTCGCCCAGGCCGGTGCTCTTCAGGTAGGCCTCGGCGCGCTTGGCGATCGAGCGCGGGTCGCGGTCATAGCCCTTGCCGTCGGACGGCTCGACGACGTCGCAGGACAGCACCAGCGTGGTCTCGTCCATGAACGGGTCGATGTAGGCGGTCGCGGGATCGGGCATCAGCTGCATGTCGGACGCCTGGATGCCTTTCCAGCCGGCGATCGAGGAACCGTCGAAGGCGTGGCCGTCTTCGAACTTGTCGGCCTTGAACGCCGAAACCGGGACGCCCACGTGCTGCTCCTTGCCGCGGGTGTCGGTGAACCGGAGGTCCACGAAGCGGACTTCCTGATCCTTGATCATCTTCATCACATCTTGGGGCGTCGTCATGAGCTGCTCTCCTAACTGGTAGATCGGTTGTGGAACGGTGTGAAAACCGCCCTGAAAATTGGAAATTCGTCGCCGGGATGAAATAGCAGGTTGCATGCCAAAGGCCCGATCAAGGGAAAGGATTGTGCCACAAAGCAGAATTGGTTTTGAACTTCGAATCAACGCACCAATACAGTGCCATCTATCGATCACTCGCCCTGTTTTGGTGCAATTCGCCCGTGCAAGCTGATCGTCTTGAACGCGGGATGAGTCGGCAGGCCGGCATCCAGTCGCGCATGGATGCCGGCCATGCGCAGCTCATCGTTCGCCAGACCGGGCGACAGGAACACCTCGACTTCCACTTTCCCGCCGAGGTAATGAAAAATGGTCTTCTCGATATCCCGCGCCTCAATGCCGAGCAATTCGCCGAGTTGCCGCTGCAAGATTTCGCGCTCGGGCAGGTAGAGTGGCGCGCATACGTCGGGCCGCGAGTCGTCTTCCGCATCGACATGCACCAGCACATCGAGCACTTGGGGATGGGCGGCCAGCACGCGACGGCGCGCCGATTCGGCGATGCGGTGGCCTTCCGAAACGCTGATGCGCGCAGCGACGCGAATGTGCGCATCGACCAGCGCCTCGTGCGCCATGCGCCGCGTCCGCAGTTCGTGCAGATCGACGACACCCGGCGTCTCCGCCAGCGTGCGCCGGATCGCTTGCACTTCCTCGGTGGAGAGCCCGGTGTCGATCAGTTCGCGCAGCGCCTCCCACGCGAACCCGGCGCCGGCCTTGACGATCATGGCGCCGACGATGATCGCGGCGACGCCGTCGGCAAAATTGAAGCCCAGCAACGCGCCGCCGATACCGGCCGCCACCACCAGGGAGGACAGGGCGTCGGCACGGGCATGCCAGGCATTGGCCACCAGCATCGGCGAGCGCAGGCGCTCGGCGACCGCCAGCATGTAGCGGAATAGTCCTTCCTTGCCGACGAGCGTGACGAGCGCCGCCCAGATCGCCACGGTGCCGACGGGCGGCGCGGCGGCGATGTTCTGCAGGCGGCCGGCAGCGGCGAGCAGGATGCCGATCCCCGTCGCCATCAGCACCAGACCGAGCACCAGCGACGCCGCGGTTTCGTAGCGGCCATGGCCGTAGGGATGATCGGCATCGGCCGGCGTGGCGCTGTGACGATTGGCATACAGCACGAAGCCATCGGCGACGATGTCGGAAAAGGTGTGCAAGGCATCGGCGATCAGGCTCTGCGAATGGGCGGCGATGCCGATCGTCGCCTGCATCAGCGTCAGGCAGACATTGACGCCGACGCTGATCCAAGTGATGCGCCGCCCCTCGCGGGAGCGTTCCGATTCCACGGGCTCTGCGGCAAGGCCAGGATATTCATTCAACATCGACATCAGTCCCCGACAATCACGAACGGCGCCCAGAACAACGGATGGGCGTAGGAAAAATCGGCCTTGCCGGTCTTCGGATCGAGCGCGCCCGGTCCATTGGCCAGCGCCAGCATCGATTGCCGCAAGGCTTCGGCCTTGGTGATGCCATCCGCAGCGACCTGGCGCCGGAACAGATCGGTCATCAACAGACGCGCCGCAACGGTTTCCACCGGCCAGTTCGACACCAGCAAGGCCCGCGCTCCGGCATAGAAGAAGGCCCGCCCCAGGCCCGATACCGCTTCCGAGCCGGCCCCGTCCCCCGCGGCCGTATTGCAGGCGGAGAGTACCACCCAATCGGCATTCAGCTTCAGCGACAACACCTTGTCCATGGTCAGGAAACCGTCGCCGGCGCCGGGTACGACCTCCGGCGACGTCAGCGCCAGCGCCGGCTGGGTTAGCCCGTCGAGATCGCCGGGCACGAGTCCGTGGGTGGCGAACATGACGACGCGGCGTTTGGACAGGTCCATCTCCCGCACCGCCGTCTCGGTGGCGCGCGTTTGCAGGTAAATATCCTCGGCCGGATCGGCGCCCAGCACCTTGGCGATCTCGCGAATTTCGTCGTTGGTGTCCGGCAGGCGCGGCAGCAGGGCGAGGCCGGCCGAGTCGGCCTTGGCCGTATGCGGCGCATTGCGCAAACGGAAACCACCGCGCGTCGCCAGAGGGGCCACGGCTAGCGCCACGCCCGCGTCCCGCGCCTGCGCCGTGCTGAACAGCGGGTCGCCGAAACCGACAAAGGCGCGGCGGGAAACGTCGCCCGGCGGCAACTTGCGCAGACTCGTCAGTGCCGCCACCGAAGGCAGTTGGGCGACGGCCATCGTGTTCATCAGCCAAGGCACGGCCTTGTACCCGGCAAAAGGCACCGCGCTTCGGCCGGGCTGCGCCACCGCCGCCGTCGGCAACAGCGCCAGCGGCAACTGGCCCAGTTCGGCGTGCGGCACGGCCAGCAGGACGGTCGCCCCCTGCCAGGCCGCCTGCACCGGCTGCAGCAGGCGCGCATAGAGCCGGTGGGCAATCGCCAGATCGAAAGGCGGGATGTCGTCGATGCTGGCGACACCCGGATCGAGCGCGCGCCGCAAGGCCGCCACGTCCTGCCGCAACTGCGGATGCGTCATCGGCACCCGGGCGAAAGCCGCCTTGCCGTCGGCCTTCAACGCCCAGACGAAGCCGCCCTCCTCGCCGAAATAGAAAGCCAGCAACGCCTCTGTAGGCTTGAGGCTCTTCGCCGCCTGGGCAACCGTCGCCGGCTTGGGATCGACCAGTTCGGCGTAATCCGGGAACCGCGTCGCGATCTCCTTCTTCAACTGGTCGCGTTCGAACTTCAACTGGTCGATGTCCGCGCGCATCTTCGCCTGGATTTTCGGCAACTGCTGCTCGGGCGGGGCGCCCAGCAATTGGGTCAGCAACTCCGAAAGCGCCCCGATGCGGCGCTGCGCATCCTGCTCGCGGCGCGCGAGTTCGGCGAGCTTCGGATCGGCGATGTTGGCGCGGGCGGCACTGGAAGTCAGCGCGCGCTGCACCGCACTGCCGCGCGCGATGTCGGCCAGGCGAAAGGACTCCTCGGCCGCGCCGGCGGCATCTTCCTGCGCCTTGCCGATCTCCGACAGGGTCTGGATATAACTTTCGAGGATAGCCGTCAGGCGCTGGTGGCGCTTGCTGGTGCCGGTTCCCGCCTCGGCATCCTCACGCACCTGATCGAGCAGCACCGGTACGGCGACGGCAAAGATGTCCCGCGCCTGGCGGTAGTCGCCGCGGCCGGCCAGCGTCATGGCATAAAAGGCACGCGCCGCCGCCGTACGCGCAACCTTCTCGCCGTAGTGACGCACCGAGTAATCGAGCATGGCTTTCGCCATGCGCTCGGCGCCCGGCTGATCTCCCGTTCGCAGCATGGCCAGCACCCAGTCGAGATCGCCGGAACCGACCTGCTTCTGCAGTTCGGGGTCGGCTTTGAGTCCCTCGTGCATGGCGCGAAAAATCCCTACCGCCTCGGCGTAGTTCCCTTGGGCCACCCGTGCCCCTGCCAGCGCACGGCGTGCACCTGCGACCGGCAACGACTCCGGCACGGCGCCGGCCGACTGGAAACTGTGCAGCGCCTCTTCCGCAAGGCGGGCCGCCTCCGCATTGCGCCCATACTCGGCGATGATGCGCGCGAGCAGGCCGAGGCCTTGCGCGGTATCGATCGAAGCACGCCCGACGCGCTCCAGCGAATGCCGCACCGCCTGCCGCGCGTAAGCCTCGGCCTCGACGAGCTTGCCCTGTCCCAGCAGCGTTCCCGCTAGCGAACGTTCCATGCCTTCGCGGAACTGCAGTATGCCGTCCTGCACCAGACGGTTCTCTTCGCTCAGGCTCTTCTGCTGCGCCTGTTCCAGATGCTGTTCGACATTCCGCAAGGATTTCCGGTAAGCGCCTTCGGCCTCGACGAGCCGGCCCTCGGCCGCGAAGATCTCGGCCCGGGCGCGCTCCATCAAGGCCGTCCAGTTGTGACCGTATTCGGTCCAGCGAGGTAGACGTTTCAGCAGCGCAAAGGTGGCCTCGCCTTCGCGCAGGTGCTTCCTTGCCGTCTCGAAATCGCCGAGCAGGACATACTGGCGCGTCAGCAGTTGTTCGGCCGCCAGCATCTGGCCCTTCTGGTTCTGCGGCGTCTGGCGCCAGGCGTCTTCGGCGATGCGCGCACCGTTGAGCAGGTTGCCGCCCTGCGTCTCGGCCGACGCGAGATTTCTCAGCATGCGCACAAAGTCGGCCGTGCCCTTGTCGCCGTAGTCGGCCGCCCTGCGCAGGTCGGCGATCTGCTGGCTCATGCGCCCCGCCTTGCCGGCGGAAAGGCCGCGCAGCCAGTAAAACTGGAACAGGGCCTTGCGATCGTCCGAGTCCGGCGGCGCGGCCTCGGCCTCGGCGACCAGGCGCGCGGCCGCCTGCGGGTCCGGCTTGTAGTGTTCGAGCAGCCGGGCAATGTCGTCGATGGTGCGCGGCGGCACGTTGATTGCCAGCGCCGCGGGGGCGGTAGCGACATCGGCGGCGGCCCGCGCCGGGTCCGCCAGCAGCGCCGGCAACAGCAGGGCCAAATGATAGAATCGGCGCGGAATCATGCTCTCCTCTGGGCGGTGCCCGCTATCTTCTTCCACTTACCGGTTGTCATGCAAGCCACTCCTATCGCCTTCGACCGCTACAACGCCCTCGCCGACAAGGCCGCGCAGGAGCGCATCGTCGCCGCCAAGGCGCAACTTGGCAAGCGCGCCGTGCTGCTCTGCCACCACTACCAGCGCGCCGACGTCTACCGTCATGCCGACATCACCGGCGATTCGCTCAAACTCTCGCGCCTGGCCTCGCAGACCGAAGCCGAATACATAGTCTTTTGCGGCGTGCACTTCATGGCCGAAGTCGCCGACATCCTGTCGCGCCCCGAACAGATTTCCATCCTGCCCGACATGGCCGCCGGCTGCTCGATGGCCGACATGGCCAGCCGCGCCAAGGTCGAGCGCTGCTGGCGCGAACTGGCGACGGTGCTCGATCCCGACCGGAGCGTAACGCCGGTCACTTACATCAACTCGGCGGCCGACCTCAAGGCCTTCTGCGGCGAGCACGGCGGCATCGTGTGCACCTCGTCGAACGCGCCGAAGATCCTCGACTGGTCGTTCGCGCAGCGCGAGAAGGTGCTGTTCTTCCCCGACCAGCACCTGGGGCGCTGGAGCGGCCACAAGATGGGTATCCCGCTCGACGAGATGGCGATCTGGAATCCCGACCTCGAAATGGGCGGCCTCACCGCCGAGCAGATCCGCAAGGCCAGGATCATCCTCTGGCACGGCTACTGTTCGGTGCACCAGATGTTCCAGCCGGGACAGATCGACCGCTTCCGCGCCAAGTACCCGGACGGCAAGGTCGTCTCCCATCCGGAATGCAGCTTCGAAGTCTGCGCGAAGTCCGACTACATCGGCTCCACCGAAACCATCCTCACCACGGTCAAGAATGCAGAACCGGGCACGCGCTGGCTGGTCGGCACCGAGCTCAATCTCGTCGACCGCCTGGCCGAGGAAGTGAAGGCGGAAGGCAAGATCGTCCAGTTCATGGCCGACACCATCTGCATGTGCTCGACCATGCAGCGCATCGACCCGCAGCACCTGGCCTGGACGCTGGAGAACCTCGCCGCGGGCAATGTCGTCAACCGCATCAGCGTGCCGGCGCACGAGGCGGAACTGGCGAAGGTGGCGCTGGAGAGAATGCTGGCCGCCTCCTGATCGCCGCGCGTCGCGGCGGCCGCCTAGCGCGCCTCCCCCGCCTCCGTACTGGCGACGATCGCCGCCGACGGGGAGCCTGAATTGCATTCCGCCAGCAGAAACACCTTCCCGTCCTGACGGCAGGCCACTTTCGCGACGCGGAGCGACGGATCGTCCGGGAGCGCCGCCGGGCCATCGTCCGCCACCGCAGCTTGGCTGCGCACCCGGAGCACCTCCCTGACGGCAGTTTTCGGCGCCGCCGGAAGCTTCCGGGCACGAGCCGCGCTTGCCGCGCCGGCTTTCCTGGCCGCCGGCTTGGCGCCGTGTCGCGACTTGGCAATCTTTTTCCCGGCCGGCTTTCCCTTCCAGGCCTTGGCGACCGGGGGCTTGGCTTTCTTCGCCGCGACCTTGCCCTTGAGATGCGGCTTGGCCGCCTTCGGTTTCGTCTTTGCCTCCGCATCGACCGGCAGGGCGGTCAGCAGCGGCAACGCCAGCAACACGACACCCGCAGCGCGCGCGGCGATGCGCGCCCAGCGGCGGACCGTCGCAAAAAGCCGGGGAATCTTGTTGTTCATGCCCGTATGATCGTCCCGGCAGGGAAACCGGAAACCGTGGAACAGAATGTCACTAGCCGTCTTTTTCGACGGCTGTCCTGACGGCCCGGCCGGGTCTGATAGCATCGCCAGCCTGAGGACTCATACGCCATGCAAGCGCTGAAAGTAACCACCTACAACATCCACAAGGGTTTCTCGCAGTTCAACCGCCGCATGGTGGTGCACGATCTGCGCGAGCGGCTGCGCGCCCTCGAACCGGACATCGTGTTTCTGCAGGAGGTGCAGGGCCTGCACCTGGGTCACGCCGAGACGCACGAGGACTGGCCCGACGCGCCCCAGCACGAATTCCTCGCCGAGGATGTCTGGCATGCGACGGCCTACGGCCGCAACGCCATCTACGACCACGGCCACCACGGCAACGCCATCCTCTCGCGCTTCCCTATCATCGCTTCGCACAATCAGGACGTCACCCACCTGCGCTTCGAGCGGCGCGGCATGCTGCACTGCGCGCTCGACGTGCCGGGATTGTCGCGGCAACTGCACTGCGTCTGCGTGCACCTGTCGCTGTTCGGCCGCTCACGGCGGCGGCAGATCGACGCCCTGGCGACGCAGCTCGAAGCCATCGTGCCAGTGGACGCGCCGCTGATCATCGCCGGCGACTTCAACGACTGGCGCAACCGCGCCCATGACCTGCTGGCCGAGCGCCTGGGAATGATCGAGGTGTTCTGCGGCGCTTCCGGCCGGCCGTCGAAGAGCTTCCCGAGCGCATTGCCGGTGCTGCGCCTCGACCGCATCTACGTGCGCGGCTTCGCCATCGAGTCGGCGCAGGTGCATTTCGGCGCACCCTGGTCGAACATTTCCGACCACGCCGCGCTGTCGGCCCAGTTGGCACCCGCGGTGTGAAGAGCGCCTTCCTGCCCGGCAACCGCGTCGAACTGCTCGAATCGGGCAACGAATACTTCCCCGCCCTGCTGGCGGCCATCGATGCCGCCGCCGGCGAAATCCACATCGAGACCTATATCTTCGCCGCCGACGCAACCGGTCGCAGCATCGCCGCCGCACTGACGCGGGCGGCACGGCGCGGCGTCGCCGTGCGTCTCCTGGTCGATGGCTTCGGCGCCCGCGAATTTCCCGCGACGCTGGGGCGCGAGTTGACCGCCAGCGGCGTCGAACTGCTGGTCTATCGGCCCGAGGTGGCGGCGCTGCGCCTGCGCCGCCACCGCCTGCGCCGCCTGCATCGCAAGCTCGTCGTCGTCGATGCCCGCGTCGCCTTCGTCGGCGGCATCAACATCATCGACGACATGGATACGCCCGGCCAGATGCCGCCGCGCTTCGACTATGCCGTCCGCGTCGAGGGACCGCTGCTCGGCGACATCCATGCCGCCGTGCGCCACCTCTGGAAGCTGGTGCGCTGGGCCGGCCTGCGGCATCGCAAGCTGGCCGCCAGCCGCCTGCGGCCGGAAACCGGGCCGCGCGGCGACACGACGGCGGCCCTGGTGATCCGCGACAACCTGGGCCATCGGCGCGACATCGAGGACGCCTACCTGACGGCCATCGCCACGGCGCGCAGCGAGATCCTGATCGCCAACGCCTACTTCCTGCCGGGACGCCGCTTCCGCCACGCCATCACGGAAGCCGCCGGCCGAGGCGTGCAAGTGACCGTGCTGCTGCAGGGGCGCGTCGAGTATGCCCTGCTGCACTACGCGACCCAGGCGCTCTACGGCGCCCTGCTCGCCTCCGGCGTACGCATCTTCGAATACCGCCGCAGTTTCCTGCACGCCAAGGTGGCGGTCGCCGACCAGCTGTGGGCCACCGTGGGCTCCAGCAACATCGATCCGTTCAGCCTGCTGCTGGCGCGCGAAGCCAACGTCGTCGTGCGCGATGCCGGCTTCGCGCAGCGCCTGCGCGCGAGCCTTCTGCAGGCCATCGGCGACGGCGCGGCCGAGGTGCGCACGGACGATCTGCGGCGGCGCTCGCTGGCTGCCCGCGCCCTGAGCTGGTTCGCCTACGGCCTGGTGCGGATGATGATAGGCGTCACGCGCTACGGCGGCAGGGATTACCGCGAGTAGACGGGCGCCGGCAGCGTCCGGCAGTGCGGCACGTTCTCCAGCCGCCAGTTCGCCAGCGCCCATTGCCAGACCGCGGCGACGTCCCCGAGTCCGTCCGGCGGCGTCTGGCCGAGAAAGCGCAAGGCCGCCAGCATGGCGGGCACCGGATCGGGACCGTCGATGTCCGGCGCACAGGTCTGCTTGGAGAGCTTCTCGCCGGCCGGATTCACCGCCACCGGCAGATGGACGTAGGACGGCGTCGCGAAACCCAGGCAGGATTGCAGGAAGATCTGGCGCGGCGTCGAGTCGAGCAGATCGGCGCCGCGCACGACGTGCGTGATGCCCTGGTCGGCATCGTCGGCCACCACCGCGAGTTGATAGGCGAAGTAACCGTCCGCCCGCAGCAGGACGAAGTCCCCCACTTCCGCGCCCAGGCGCTGGCTGATGCGCCCCTGCAAAGCATCGTCGAAAGCGGCCGCGGCATCGCCGACCGCGAGCCGCCATGCCCTTGCCGCCTTGCCGGCCGGCAGGCCATGGCGGCAGGTGCCGGGATAGATCGCGGCACCGTCGGCTGCCGGCGTCGCGTCGGCCAGTTCCTTGCGCGTGCAGGCGCAGGGATAGGCCAGGCCAGCGGCGCGCAGGCCGTCGAGCAATGCGCGGTAGCGCTCCTTGCGGCGGCTCTGCACCATGACCTCGCCGTCCCAGCCGAAGCCGAGGCGCTCCAGCGTGCGCAGGATGCCGGCGGCGGCTTGCCGCGAACAGCGCGGCTCATCGACGTCCTCCATGCGCACCAGCCATTCGCCCCCGCGCGCCCGGGCATCGAGGCAACTGCCGAGCGCCGCCACCAGCGAGCCGAAATGCAGCGGCCCCGTCGGCGACGGGGCGAAACGGCCGCGATAAATCTTGGATTCCTTCATCGGGGCGATTGATACCACGGCCGCGAAGAAACCGGTAGCATCTTCGGACGACTATTACCAAGGACGAATGACCATCATGGCGACCATCGAACTCACGACGGAGAACTTCAAACCGACCATCTCCGACAACGACATCGTGATCATCGACTTCTGGGCAGGCTGGTGCGCCCCGTGCAAATCCTTCGCGCCGACCTTCGAGGCCGCCTCCGACAAGCATGCGGACATCGCCTTCGCCAAGGTCAATACCGAAGAACAGCAGGAGCTGGCCGCCGCCTTCAACATCCGCTCGATCCCGACCCTGATGGTGTTCCGCGAACAGGTCATCCTCTACGCCGAAGCCGGCGCGCTGCCGGCCGCCGCACTCGAACAGCTGGTGGAGCAGGTGCGCTCCCTCGACATGGAAGAAGTGCGCAAGGAAATTGCCGCCCAGGCAAACTGAACGATTTCAGGCACGACAGGAACCGCCCCCCATGAGCAGCAAAATCGCCGACCTGCTCGACGATCTGGAGTTTTTCAGGGAATTCTCCTATCCCGAAGTCGAAACCATCGGCCGCTACCTGATGCACATGACGGCCGGCAAGGGAGACGTCATTTTCAACGAGGGCGATCCGGGCAGCCACATGCTGATCCTCGTCGAAGGACGCATGTCGATATCGAAGGGCGGCGAAGGCGGCCATCACCTGCTGTCCTACGAGGGGAAAGGCCGCATCGTCGGCGAGATGGCCCTGCTCGACCGCGAACGGCGTTCGGCTACCTGCGTCGCCGATACCGATTGCGAACTGCTGACGCTCAACCACGAAGGCCTCGAACGCCTGGCGGCCGAATATCCGGTGCTGGCCTACCGCTTCATGTTCACCATGGCCCGCCTGCTGTCGCGGCGGCTGCGGCGCACCTCGGGCGTACTGGCCGAGTATCTGGTCAGCTAGGCGGCGGAAAGCTCCAGACCCATTTGCAGTGATCGATCTCCGCATCGGTCATGGCCGACTTGATGACGCAGGATTTCTCCCGCTCGATGGCCTGACGCTTCGATTCGGCCAGCTGTTCCTCGGCTGCCCGGCGCTTGGCTTCGGCTGCCTCCTGCCGACGAGTTTCCTCGGCCGCCTGCGCCGCCAGATCCGCCTTCCTGCGCATTTCCGCGGCCTGGGCCGCCTGTTCGGCCTTCTTCGCCATCTCCTCGATTTCGGCCTTGCGCTCGAAGTCGGAAAGTTTGGCCAGACGCTTGTCCTCGGCTACCGCCGCGCGGTCGGACTCCGGCTGCAGTGCCGGGTTCTCGTTCGTCAACGCCTTGGCGGCGGCGGTTCCGGCGACGACACCCGCCGCCGATCCAGTCGCGGAGGCACGGAAAGTCGGGGAAATCGACACACCCGGCTTCTTCAATCCATCGTCGGCCGTTCTGGCCGCACTCGATGAAGCTTTCGCCGTAGCGGCACCGATGCGCTTTGCCTCGCTGCTCGCGGCGCCCAGTCCAAGACCGGCGACCATCGTTGTCATCAATACCGCCTGCAATGCCCGCATGACCATCCCCCATCGTCGACCAGCATGAAGCGTAGCGCTGATTGCGCCCGAATTCCAGTGTCAGACGTTGAACAGGAAGTTCATCACGTCGCCGTCCTTGACGACGTATTCCTTGCCTTC
>CAZWFC010000096.1:0-11551 GCA_964632965.1 uncultured Rhodocyclaceae bacterium | reverse complement strand
TGTTGTAGAGGTCCCATAGCTCCGGGCGCTGGTTTTTCGGGTCCCACTGGCCGAATTCGTCGCGGAAGGAGAAGATGCGCTCCTTGGCGCGCGCCTTCTCCTCGTCGCGGCGGGCGCCGCCGATGCAGGCGTCGAACTCGTGTTCCTCGATGGCTTCGAGCAGCGTCACCGACTGGTGCTTGTTGCGCGATTCGTCGGGCGTCTTCAGCACCACCGTGCCGCGCGCCATGGAGTCTTCCACCGAGCGCACGATCAGCCGTTCGCCGAGTTCGTGCGCGCGCCGGTCACGGAAGGCGATCACCTCGGCGTAGTTGTGGCCGGTGTCGACGTGCAGCAGCGGGAACGGGAAGCGGCCGGGACGGAAGGCCTTCTCGGCCAGCCGCAGCAGGCAGATCGAGTCCTTGCCGCCGGAGAACAGCAGCGCCGGGTTGGAACATTGGCCGGCGACTTCGCGCAGGATGTGGATGGCCTCGGCTTCGAGCCAGTCGAGGTGGGCGAGGGTGGGGCGTGTCAGCAGGCTGGTCGACATATCCTTCTCCTCAGGCGCGCTTGACGTGGAGGCCGCACTCTTTCGCGGCAGGGTCTTCCCACCACCATCTACCGGCCCGGACATGCTCGCCGGCCGCGACTGGCCGCGTGCACGGCGCGCAGCCGATGGAGGGATACCCCTGGTCGTGCAGCTTGTTGTAAGGCACGGCGTTGGCGTGGATGTAGGCCCAGACTTCGCGCTCCGTCCAGTCGGACAGCGGATTGAATTTCTCCAGTCCGTTGCCGGTGTCGAATTCGCGCACGGGCAGGCCGGCGCGGGTGGCGGCCTGCTCGGCACGCAGCCCGGTGATCCAGGCGCCCTTGCCGGCCAGCGCGCGTTGCAGCGGCTCGACCTTGCGCGCGTGGCAGCAGGCCTTGCGCAGCTCGACGGAATCGTAGAAGGCGTTGATGCCGTGCTCGCGCGTGTGGGCCTCGACGAGATCGTGGCGCGGATAGTGGAACTTCAGCGTCAGGCCGTAGTGGCGCTTGATGCGGCCCATCAGGTCGTAGGTTTCGGCCGGCAGCCGGCCGGTGTCGAGCGAGAAGATCTCGATGTCGAGGGTTTCCCGGACGATCAGGTCGGTCAGCACCATGTCCTCGGCGCCGAGGCTGTTGGCGAAAGTCGCCGGCGCGAAATCGGCGGCGATGTCCGCCAGCAGGCGGCGGGCGGCGACGGTCTTCTGCGCGACGCTGTTGATCAGCGCCGGGTCGTGGAGGAGTTCGCTCATCGCCTTTTCCTCAGCCGATTGCCGCGCGCCGGCGGAACAGCGGCAGCGGCTGGTTGGCGGCGGCCTGGTAGGCCTCGCTGAAGTCGTCGAGGCCGGCGATGGCCAGTTCCGGTTCGGCGACGGCGTAGGCGTCGAAGCCGACGCGCTGCAGGTAGTGGATGTGGTCGCGGCCGACGGCGCCGAGCGAGCGCAGCTCGCCGCCGTAGCCGTAGCGGGTGCGCAGCAGCGTGGCGATGGAGAAGCCGCGGCCGTCGGTGGCGAGCGGGAAGTACACGCCGATGACGCTGAAGTCGTCGAGGTCGGCGGCGATGTCGGCCGGGTTGTCCTTGGGGCCGAGCCAGACGCCGAGCGCGTGGCCCTGTTCCCATTCGCGGCGGATCAGCTCGGCCTTGCGCGCCTTCCACACCGCCAGCGGCACCAGCACGGGGCCGAAGGGAATGCGCACGTCTTCGGGAGTTTCGTTGGCGGCCAGCGTCAGGGTCTTCCAGTTGTCTTCGACGATGTCGCGGTTCTTGATGATCTTAGCCATTTGCAGCCTCTCTTTCGTATGCGGTGGATTCGATGGATTCGGTAGTGCCGTAGGCGGCGGCGCGGAAACTGTCCGGGCCGACGCGTTTCAGGGTGTCGATGAAGCGCTCGTTGGGGCGGCGACACATTCGGTAGTTCTCGACGAGGCGCTCGACGACGTCGGGCACGTCGGCGGCGGCGACCGCGGGGCCGATCACCTTGCCGAGCGCGACTTCGCGGCCGGTGCCGCCGCCGAGGGTGACCTGGTAGAACTCCTCGCCGCCCTTGTCGACACCGAGCAGGCCGATGTGGCCGACATGGTGGTGGCCGCAGGCGTTGACGCAGCCGGAGATGTTGAGCTTGAGTTCGCCGATGTCGGCGAGTTTGGCGCGGTCGGCGAAGCGCACTTGGACGGCCTGCGCCAGCGGGATCGATTTGGCGCTGGCGAGCGAGCAGAAGTCGCCGCCTGGGCAGGCGACGATGTCGGACAGCAGGCCGACGTTGGCGGTGGCCAGGCCGGTGTTGCGCGCGATCTGCCAGAGCGTGAAGAGGTCGCGCTTCCTGATGTCGGGCAGCACCAGGTTCTGCGCCTGCGTGGTGCGAATCTCGGCGAAGCCGAAGCGCTCGGCGAGGTCGGCGACGGCGTCCATCTGCGCGGCCGTGGCGTCGCCGGGCGCCTGGCCGGCGGCCTTCAGCGACAGGGTGACGGCGACGTAGCCGGGAACGCGGTGCTCATGCACGTTGCGCGCGATCCAGGCGGCGAAGTCCTTGTCGTGGCGGCGGGCGAATTCGAAGCCGGCGTCGAGACGGGGCAGGTTCTCGTATTCCGGTGCCTCGAAGTGGCCGGCGACGCGCCCGGCTTCGAGTTCGGTCAGCGTGCTCGGGCCGTCCTTCAGGTGCGCCCACTCGGCCTCGACCTGGCGCGCGAATTCCGTCACGCCGAGGGCCTGGACGAGGATCTTGATGCGCGCCTTGTAGAGGTTGTCGCGGCGGCCGTGCAGGTTGTAGACGCGCAGGATCGCCTCGGTGTAGGTCAGCACGTGCTTCCAGGGCAGGAACTCGTTGAGCACCTGGCCGAGCAGCGGCGTGCGGCCCAGACCGCCGCCGATCCAGACGCGGAAGCCGAGGTCGCCATCGGCATTGCGCACCAGCTGCAGGCCGAGGTCGTGGATGCGCACATTGGCCGCGTCGTCCGCGCCGCCGCTGACCGCCAGCTTGAACTTGCGCGGCAGGAAGGCGAATTCCGGATGCAGCGTCGACCACTGGCGCAGGATCTCCGCCCAGGGGCGCGGATCGGCGACTTCCTGCGGCGCGACGCCGGCGAGCGGGTCGGTGGTGATGTTGCGGATGCAGGCGCCCGAGGTCTGGATGGCGTGCATGTCGACCCTGGCCAGTTCGGCGAGGATGTCGGGCGCCTGGTCGATGCGCACCCAGTTGAGTTGCAGGTTCTGGCGCGTGCTGAAGTGGCCGGTGCCGCGGTCGTAGGTGCGCGTGACGCGCGCCAGGGTGCGCAACTGCCTGGCCGACAGCTGGCCGTAGGGAATGGCCAGCCGGATCATCGGGCCGTGGCGCTCGACGTAGAGGCCGTTCTGCAAACGCAGCGGGCGGAAGTCGTCGGCCGAGAGCTCGCCGGCGAGATGGCGCCGCACCTGGTCGCGGAACTGGGTCACGCGTTCGCGGACGATGCGGCGGTCGATGTCGTTGTAGCGGTACATGGCGGTCTCCTAACGGCGCCCCGATATTTCGAGCGAAGCGATCTGATCAGTCGCCTCCCCCGCGAGGGGGAGGGCGGGAGGGGGCGGGTTTGCCGGCGGGTCTTGGTGGGCGCGGTTCATGGTGCTTATGCTGCAATCAGCTTGCCGCCCACCAAGATCAGCATGGCGGCCAGGGTCGGGCGCAGCACGCGTTCGGGGATGCGATGGGCGAGGTGGCTGCCGACGAAGATGCCCGGCAGCGAACCGACCAGCAGGGTGGCAAGCAGCGTCCAGTCGACGCTGCCCAGCCACCAGTGGCCGAGGCCGGCGACCAGCGTCAGCGGCACGGCATGGGCGAGGTCGGAGCCGACGATGCGGATCGCCGTCAGGCGCGGGTAGAGGAAGAACAGCGCGGTGACGCCGAGGGCGCCGGCGCCGACGGAGGACAGCGATACCAGCGTGCCGAGGACGGCGCCGGTCGCCACCGTCAGCCGGGTGCGGCGCCAGGCCGGCAGGGCATCGACGGCGTGCGACTGCGCCCAGGCCTGCAGGCGGCGGCGGAACACCAGGGCCACGGCCGTCAGCAGCAGGGCGACGCCGAGCGCGAAGGTGATGACTTTCGAGGCGCCGCCGAGGCCGCCCGGTGCGAAGTGCGCGACCAGGAACAGCGTCAGCGCCGCGGCCGGCAGGCTGCCGCTGGCGAGCAGGCCGACGATGCGCCAGTCGATGTTGCCGCGGCGGGCATGGACGAAGGTGCCGCCCGACTTGGTGATGGCCGCGTAGAGCAGGTCGGTGCCGACGGCGGTGGCCGGACTGACGCCGAACAGCAGCACCAGCAGGGGCGTCATCAGCGAGCCGCCGCCGACGCCGGTGATCCCGACGATGGCGCCGACTGCGAAACCGGAGATGACTTGAGCGAGTTCCATGATGCGTCCGTGGTGTTGTTGCGGTGCATCGTAGCGATTCGCTATAAGCTTAGAAAATACTTTATAGTCACATCCAAAGAACTATTGGATATAAAGGTATGAACATCCAGCAACTGCGTTACGTCCATGAAGTCGCGCGGCGCAACCTCAACGTCTCGGAGGCGGCCGCCGCGCTCTACACCTCGCAGCCGGGCGTCTCCAAACAGATCCGCCTGCTCGAAGAGGAACTCGGCGTCGACATCTTCGTGCGCCACGGCAAGCGGCTGACCGGCGTCACCGATCCCGGTCGCCAGATACTCGCCATCGCCGAGCGCACCCTGCGCGAACTGGCCAACCTCAAGCAGGTCGGCGACGAGTTCAGCAACGAAACCGAAGGCACGCTCTCCGTCGCCACCACCCACACCCAGGCGCGCTACGCGCTGCCGCAGGCGGTGCAGGCCTTCATGGCGCGCTATCCGAAGGTGCGCCTCGAACTGCACCAGGGCAGCCCGACGCAGCTGTGCGAATGGGTGATCGCTGGGCAGGCCGACATCGCCATCGCCACCGAGGCCATCGACCAGTATCCCGACGAGCTGCTGATGCTGCCCTGCTACCAGTGGAACCGCTGCGTCATCGCGCCGCCGAAGCATCCGATCCTGAAGGAATCGATTCTGACGCTGGAGGCCATCGCGCGCTACCCGCTGGTGACCTACGACTTCGCCTTCTCCGGCCGCAGCAAGATCAACCAGGCCTTCGCGCGGCGCGAGCTCAAGCCCAACGTCGTGCTCACCGCCATCGACGCCGACATCATCAAGACCTACGTCGCGCTGGGCCTCGGCGTCGGCCTGATGGCCTCGATGGCCTTCGATCCGCAGCGCGACAAGGGGTTGCGCGTGATGGACGCGTCGCATCTGTTCGAGTCGAGCATGACGCGCATCGGCGTGCGCAAGGACGCCTGGCTGCGCGGCTACGCCTATGTCTTCATCGAGCTGTTCGCGCCGCACCTGACGAAGAAGGTGATCGAGGCGGCGCTGAAGGGCGGCGGCGAGGACCCGGGGCTGTAAAAATGATGGTGTCCGGCGCGGACGCGCTTGGTAACATAACCGGCATGCATCCCGAAATCACCATCAGGGAGATCATCAGCCCGGACATCCTCAGCTGCGCGCCGGCCACGCCCCTGGCCGAGGCGGCGCGGCTCATGGTCGACAAGCGCTGCAGTTCCATCCTCGTTGCGGAGGACGGCAAGGCCGTTGGCATCTGGACCGAGCAGGATGCGCTGGCGCTCGACGTCGCCGATGCCGACCCGCTCCGTTCGCCCATCGCGCGCTTCATGTCCGCGCCGGTCAAGACCCTGTCCGTGGATACCGCCCTCGGCGAGGCCGCCCTGCGCTTCCGCGAGGAGGGCGTGCGGCATTTCCTGGTGGTCGACGCCGCCGGGGCGCATTGCGGCATCCTTTCCCAGTCCGACGTCGTCATCAACCAGGGTATCGAGTACTTCATCTCCCTGCGTGAAGTGAAGGCGGTATTCAACCGCCGCCACCTCACCGTGCCGGGCGTGACGCCGACGCGCGACGCCGTGCGCGAAATGAAGCAGGGCAGTCTCGACGCCATCGTCGTGCAGGATGCGGAGCGCGGCTACGGCATGTTCACCGAGCGCGACGTGGTGCGGCTCATCGGCGCGGTCGCGCCGCCGGCGACCATCGGCGAACTGGCCAGCTACCCGCTGATCACCCTGCCGGTGAATGCCAGCCTCTACCAGGCGCGCAAGTACTTCATCGAGAAGCGCATCCGCCACCTCGGCGTCGTCGGCGACGCCGGCGAACTGCTCGGGCTGATCGCCTTTTCCGACATCCTGGCGAACATCGAGCACGAGTATGTGCATCACCTGCGCGAAGCGCTGCGCGAGAGCCAGTCGGCGCTGGCGCTATCGACGCAGCACCTGCAGCTCGCCGCCAAGGCCTTCGAGAGCACCTTCGAGGGCATCGTCGTGACCACGGCCGACAACATCATCGAGTCCGTCAATCCGGCCTTCACCCGGATCACCGGCTACCAGGCGCAGGAGGTCGTCGGCAGGACGCCCGCCATCCTGGCTTCCGGCCGGCACGACGCCGCGTTCTACCAAGGGATGTACGACGCGCTCGCCAAGACCGGCTCGTGGCAGGGCGAGGTCTGCAACCGGCGCAAGAACGGCGAGATCTACGCCGAATGGCTGACCATCAATGCCGTCAAGGACGTTGCCGGAAACGTCACCAATTACGTCGCGGTGTTCACCGATTTCACCTCGCGCAAGGCGGCGGAAGAGCAGGTGCGCTTCCTCGCGCAGCACGATGCGCTGACGCGGTTGCCGAACCGGACGCTGCTGCGCGAGCGGCTGCTGCGCGCCATCCTGCACGCGCACCGCAACGGCCGCAAGCTGGCGGTGTTTTTCCTCGACCTCGACGACTTCAAGCTGGTCAACGACACCCTCGGCCATTCGGCCGGCGACCACATGCTGAAGGTGGTGGCGCAGCGCCTGACCGACTGCGTCCGCGCCGAAGACACCGTGGCCCGCCTCGGCGGCGACGAGTTCATCGTCGTGCTGGAGGAAATCGCCAGCGCGGAAGACGTTCCCGCCATCGTCGAAAAAGTCATCGCTTCCCTGGCGCAGCCGATGGTGTTCGAAGGGCACGAAATGCGGGTATCCACCAGCATCGGCATCAGCCTTTACCCGGAAGACGGCGTCGATCCGGACATGCTGATCAAGAACGCCGACATCGCGATGTACCAGGCCAAGGAGGCGGGCGGCACCAACGCCTGCCATTTCTTCACCCGGCCGGAACACTGATGCCGTCCCGTGACCGGGCGCCGTTGCGGCGGCCCGGCATTCCGGCGCGTCAGGCCTTGCGTCCGCGCGTTGCCGAGGCCCGGCGCCATTGACCCTCGACCTTGAAGTGGCGGTCGACCTTCGGTTTGGGCATCGCCAGATTCTTGCCCGGCGCCCGGCGCGAGGCCTTGTGCGCCAGGATGGCGGCGACGAGCTGTTCCCGCGGCAGCAGGATGGGGGCGTGTTCCCCCTTCGGGACATAGCGGACGAGCTTGTCCCTGACGATGGCGATGCGCTCTTCCGTTTCGGCTTTCCTCGGTTGGCCCTTCAGAAGTTCCTGGGCCGGCGGCGTCAGCGTGAAGCCGCCTTCCGCCGCCACGATCAGACCCTGGGCGGAAAGCTGTTCGATCGCGTCGCCGAGTTTGTCGACGAAAGGAATGGAGCCTTGGAGCAGGTCGGCCGCAGCCACGATCTCGACCAGTTCCGCCGGCCGCCGCTTGGCGGCAAGCGCCGCGGCCATCAGAACGAGAACATCCACATCGGCGGTAGGGCGCATCGGGTAGGCCTTGAATTGCGTGAGGCTGGATTGTAATGTCGGGACTCGACATCCGAGGGAACAATCGTGACGCTTGAACTCCTGCGCAGGGAAATGCCCGATCGGGTTGGGGCGTAAGCGATGCGTCTCGACAAATGGCTCTGGGCTGCGCGTTTCTACAAGACGCGCAGCCTGGCGACCGCCGCGGTGGACGGCGGCAAGGTGAAGCTCGACGGCGCCGCCGTCAAGCCGGCCAAGGACGTGAAGCCCGGCGACCGCATCCAGTTGCGCGCCGGCGAGCAGGATTGGGACATCGTCGTGCAGGCCCTCGACGAGCAGCGCCGCCCGGCGCCCGAGGCCCGGCTGCTCTACCAGGAAACCGCGCAAAGCATGGAGCGCCGCGCCCGGCAGGCGGAGCTGCGCAGACTGGCCCCGCTGCCGGGCGCCGACCAGAAGGGGCGTCCCACCAAGCGCGACCGGCGCCAGTTGAACCGGCTGCGCGGCGGCTAGGCGGAAAGCGGCAGGTCTGCGGGGCGATCGCCCCGACGCGTGGCAAACGAAATAATTCCCCTATTCCCAATAGTGGTAAATTCCATCCTGCATGATTGCACGGGGGGCGTGTCGCTCGCGACGGCGAAACGCCCCATGTCCTTGTTCCATTCTTCATATCGAGGGGGAATGTCATGACGATGAAGCAAAAACTGGCCGCGCTGCTGGCGGCCGCCATCGCGGCCCTGGCGATCATGACCTTCATGCAATGGAGCACGGCGCGCGCCCTGCAGACGCTGCAGCAGGCCATGGGATTTTCCGACCGCACGGAATCCCTGGTGCTGGAATTGCGCAAGCATGAAAAGGACTTCCTGATGCGGAACGACCTCAAGTACGAGGCGGCTTTCCACAAGACCATGGACGCCTTGCTGCAGAACCTCGATCGTCTCGCCGGCATCCAGGCCGACACCGGCCTGGACGCCAGCAAGGTGAACGAACTTCGCGCAGCCCTGAAGATATACAGCGAGGCTTTCAAGGCGATCGTGGCCGCTTCGAAGACCGTGGGTCTGGATCCCAATTCCGGACTGCAGGGCGGTCTGCGCAAGGCCGTCCATGAGGCGCAAGCCGTGCTGGAAGCCGGCCGGAACAATTTGCTGCTCAAGGACCTGCTCATGCTGCGGCGGGACGAGAAGGATTTCCTCATGCGGCTGGACATGAAATACGTCGAGGGATTCGACAAGCACTTCAAGTCCTTCATGGACAGCCTGAACCAGGTGGACCCCAAGGGATCGATGGACGTGGCGCCCAAGATGATCCGGTACCAGAAGGATTTTCTGGCACTGGTCGACGGCTACCGGACAATGGGGCTGACCCCGGCCGAAGGCGCCCAGGGCGCGATGCGCAAGGCGGTGCAGAGCACCGAAGAGGACATCAAGGCGTTGCAGGAACAGACGAAAAAGGCGATCGACGAAAAGTCCGCCGCCGCCAGCCGCAACAGCCTGATCGTCGCCCTGGTCGCCGCCGTGATCGTGGTGCTGCTCGGTGTTTTCATCATCCGCAGCGTGCTGCGGCAACTGGGCGGCGATCCCGGCTATGTGTCCGGGGTCGTCGGCGAGGTGGCGCAAGGCAACCTCGCGGTGCGCATCGACCTGGCCCCCGGCGATAACACGAGCATGCTGGCGGCGATCGGCGGCATGGTCACCAGGCTCGCGCAGATCATCAGCGAAGTGAAGACCGCCGGCGACGCGCTGTCGAATGCCGCCGGCCAGGTGTCGCAGACGGCGCAGTCGCTGTCGCAGTCGTCCTCGGAGCAGGCGGCCAGCGTCGAGCAGACCACCGCTTCCATCGAGCAGATGACCGCCTCGATCAACCAGAACACCGAGAACGCCAAGGTCACCGACAACATGGCGACCCAGTCCTCGGCCGAAGCCGGCGAAGGCGGTGCAGCCGTCAAGGAAACCGTCGAGGCCATGAAGCAGATCGCCGGCAAGATCGGCATCATCGACGACATCGCCTATCAAACGAACCTGCTGGCGCTGAACGCCGCCATCGAGGCCGCCCGCGCCGGCGAACACGGCAAGGGTTTCGCGGTGGTCGCCGCCGAAGTGCGCAAGCTGGCCGAGCGCAGCCAGGTCGCGGCGCAGGAGATCGGCGAACTGGCCGGCTCCAGCGTCAAGATGGCCGAGCAGGCCGGCAAGCTGCTCGACGCGATGGTGCCGAGCATCA
This sequence comes from uncultured Rhodocyclaceae bacterium, assembly GCA_964632965.1. GTDB lineage: Bacteria > Pseudomonadota > Gammaproteobacteria > Burkholderiales > Rhodocyclaceae > Nitricoxidireducens. The sequence continues at coordinate 1,637 of CAZWFC010000096.1, read as the reverse complement.
AGAAGACTTCCGACTTGGTGCAGGAAATCGCCGCCGCATCGTCCGAGCAGTCGGCCGGCGTCGGCCAGATCAACGGCGCCATGGGCCAGCTCAACCAGGCGACGCAGCAGAACGCCTCCGCCTCCGAGGAACTGGCGGCCACCGCCGAAGAGATGGGCGGCCAGGCCGAGCAGCTGCAGGAACTCATGAGCTTCTTCAAGATCGACCAGGGCGCCTGATCGACGACCGCCCGCTCGGCCAGGCCCGCCGCCGCAGCGGCGGTGCGCCATGCCGGCACCCGCCCGACCCATGCCGCCGCGGTTGCCGAGCAGGACTTCGAGCGCTTCTGACCGCCCGCCGCCATTCTCCGCCGTCGTTGATGTAAATCAGCCCGGTGCCATGCGCACTCGGGCAAGATCACCGCGCCGCATCGATGACGGCGAACAGGTCATTACGGGAGAATGGAATGTCAGTGCAACAGCAATATCGGCAGAAGAAGTCCGCCGCGACCGACGCGGTGGGGCTGGTGAAGGACGGCGACTGGATCATCGTGCCGACCGCCGTGGGCGAGCCGCCCGCCCTGCTCGGCGCCCTGTCCGAGCGCCGCCGCGATTTCCGCGACGTGAAGGTCTGCCAGATACTGCCCATCCGCAAGTACGGCTATCTGGACCCCGAGACGGTCGACAACGTGCGCCATGTCGCCTATTTTTTCAGCGGCGCGACGCGGCCGGGCGGCCAGGCCGGCTGGATCGATTTCTTCCCCAGCTATTTTTCCGAGATGCCCGCGCTGATCGCCCGCGACCAGATGCCGGCGGACGTGGTGTTCTCGCTGGCCTCGCCGATGGACGAGCACGGCTATTTCGCGCTCAGCCTGGGCGCCGACTACACCATGGCGGCCGTCGCCAAGGCGCGCAGCGTCGTCCTCGAAGTGAACCCCAACGTGCCCTTCGCCAACGGCAGCTGCCATGTGCATGTCTCGCAGGTGACTGCGCTGGTCGAGAGCGAGGAGCCGGTGCAGGAAGTCGGCCTGCCGAAGATCGGTCCGGTCCAGGAGGCGATCGGCAAGTACGTCGCCGACATGATCGACGACGGATCGACCCTGCAGATCGGCTACGGCGGCATTCCCGACGCCGTCGTGATGCAGCTGACGCACAAGCGCGACCTCGGCATCCACACCGAGATGATCGGCGACGGCATCATGACCCTGGTGGAAAGCGGTGCCGTCACCAACCGCCGCAAGAACTACCTGCCGGGCAAGATGATCGCCACCTTCGCGCTCGGCTCGGCCAAGCTCTACCGCTTCATGCACCGCAACCCGATGCTCGAAATGCACCCGGTGGATTTCACCAACGATCCCTTCCTCGCCGGCCGCAACGACAAGCTGATGGCGATCAACGCCACGATGCAGATCGACTTTCTCGGCCAGTGCGGTTCGGAAAGCCTCGGCACGCTGCCCTATTCGGGCACCGGCGGGCAGTCCGACTTCGTGCGCGCCGCCAACCGCTCGCACGGCGGCAAGTCCTTCATCGTGCTGCCATCCACGGCCAAGGACGACAGCATCTCGCGCATCGTGCCGATGCTGACGCCGGGCACCCACGTCACCACGAGCAAGAACGACATCAACTACGTGGTGACCGAATACGGCGTCGCCCAGTTGC
>CAZWFC010000095.1:0-12105 GCA_964632965.1 uncultured Rhodocyclaceae bacterium | reverse complement strand
GTTCCGGCCCGATGCAGATGCCGGTGCCGATGATGAACGTCATCAACGGCGGCGCCCACGCCAACAACAACCTCGACATCCAGGAATTCATGATCCTGCCGGTCGGCGCGAAGAGCTTCCGCGAAGCGCTGCGCTGCGGCACCGAGGTGTTCCACCACCTCAAGAAGCTGGTCGACAAGAAGGGCTATCCGACCACCGTCGGCGACGAAGGCGGTTTCGCGCCCAACGTGGCCGGCAACGACGAAGCCATCGAACTGATCCTCAAGGCCATCGAGTCCGCCGGCTACACGCCGGGCCAGGACGTCGTGCTCGGGCTCGACTGCGCCGCTTCCGAGTTCTACAAGGACGGCAAGTACATCCTCGCTTCGGAAAAGCTGGAACTGAGTTCAGAAGGCTTCGCCGACTACCTGGCGACGCTGGCCGGCAAGTACCCCATCGTCAGCATCGAGGACGGCATGAGCGAGGCCGACTGGCCGGGCTGGAAGCTCCTGACCGACAAGCTCGGCAAGACGGTGCAGATCGTCGGCGACGACGTCTTCGTCACCAACCCGAAGATCTTCAAGGAAGGCATCCGCCAGGGCATCTGCAACTCCATTCTCGTCAAGATCAACCAGATCGGCACCCTGACCGAAACCTTCGCCGCCGTCGAGATGGCCAAGCGCTCCGGCTACACCGCCGTGATCTCGCACCGTTCCGGCGAGACCGAGGATTCGACCATCGCCGATATCGCCGTCGGCCTCAACGCCGGCCAGATCAAGACGGGTTCGCTCTCGCGCTCCGACCGCATCGCCAAGTACAACCAGCTGCTGCGCATCGAGGAAGACCTCGGCGATTCGGTTTCCTACCCCGGCATCGAGACGTTCTACAACCTGCGCAAGTAAGCCGGTCGCAAAGCACATCGCATGCGCTGGCCGACCCTGGTGCTGGCCGTCCTCATTGCCCTGTTGCAGTATCCGCTGTGGCTGGGCAAGGGCGGCTGGCTTCGGGTCTGGGACATGGAGCGCCAGCTCGCCGGCCAGCGCGACGTCAATCACAAGCTCGAACAGCGCAACGCCGGCCTCGATGCCGAGGTGCGCGACCTGAAAACGGGTTACGGCGCCATCGAGGAGCGGGCGCGCTTCGAGCTCGGGCTGATCAAGGAAGGCGAGGTTTTCGTCCAGGTGCCGCAGAAGTAGCCGCGGCGCCCGTCGCCGGCCTTACCTGATCTGGTTCAGCTGCGTGGCGTAGCGCCGCGCATTCTCCACGTAGTGCTTGGCCGCGGCGATCAGCCTGGCCACTTCCTCGTCCGTCAGTTCGCGCACCACCTTGCCCGGCGAGCCCATCACCAGCGAGCGGTCGGGAATCGCCTTGCCCTCGGGGATCAGCGTATTGGCGCCGATCAGGCAGTGCTTGCCGATGACCGCGCTGTTGAGGACGACGCTCTTGATGCCGATCAGCGAGCCGTCGCCGACCGTGCAGCCGTGCAGCATCGCCAGGTGGCCGACGGTGATGTCGCGGCCCAGCGTCAGCGGCACGCCCGCGTCGGTGTGCAGCACCGAGTTGTCCTGGATGTTGGTGCCGGCGCCGACGACGATGGGGTCGTTGACGCCGCGCAGCACGGCGTTCCACCAGATGCTGGCGTTTTCCGCGAGGCGCACGTCGCCGATCACGGTCGCGTTGGCGGCGATCCAGGCGGACGCATCGATGACGGGTTGCTTGGCGCCGATGGCATAGACGGACACGGTGACACTCCTGCGCGGTTCAGAACAGGTCGATGCTGCCGGTTCTGGTGGTGGGAACGATCTTGCCTTCCTCGACCAGCCGGCTGTAGGAGGCCGTCTGGTTGCGGCCGTTCCGCTTGGCGTAATACAACGCCTGGTCGGCGTGGCCGATGACCGTGGTCGGCTGGTCCTGGTCCATGATCTCGACATAGCCGAGGCTGACCGTGACGCGCCCCACCTGCGGGAACTCGAACTGCTCCACGCTCTCGCGGAAGCGCTCCAGCACGCGCTGCACGGTGGCCTGGTCGACGCCGTGGATGAGGACGATGAACTCCTCGCCGCCGTAGCGGTAGAGCTGGTCGATGCGGCGGAAGCACTTGTGCATGAGGGTGCTGACGAGCAGCAGCACCTCGTCGCCGTAGATATGGCCGAAGCCGTCGTTGATCGCCTTGAAGTTGTCGATGTCGAGTATCGCCAGCCAGTTGTGGTCGGTGCTCGGTTGCCGGCGGCGGCGTTCGTCGTTTTCCTTGAGTCGTTTCTCGTGGTGGCGCCGGGCGATCGACAGGCGGCGCAGGATCTGTTCCTCCAGCAGGGAACGGTTCAGCAGGCCCGTCAGGCGGTCGTGGTCCTTCTCGTTCAGCACCTGGACGAAATTGCGGTGGATGTGCGCCAGCCCCGCGGCGAGCCGCCAGTCGGCGGCATCGAAATTCTTCGGCAGGATGCACAGCACGCCTTCGATGCGGCTGCGCGTGATGACCGGGAAGATGCCGCATTCGCCCAGCAGCGGCGGGCTGGGCAGGAATTCGGGTCCGCGCTGGTTTTCCGGCAGCGCGAAGTAGCCGGCCAGCGCCGCCTGCGCCTGGGGAGAGCAATTCTCCAGCGTCAGATCGTAGGGAAGTTCCTGTTCGTCGTCCGTATCCCGGAGCAGCGCGACGATGACAGGTTCGCCATCGTGCAGGTCGAGCATGACGACTTCCTGCGGATGCAGGAGGGTGAACACCGTTTCCGCCAGCACGGTTTCCAGCGTTTCGATATTGCGCTGTTCGGTGATGGCAACGATGCTGTCGACGAGGTCAAGGTTCGCCAGCCGTATTTGAGCTTTCATCGGCCAAAGGATACAGGAAACCCTGTGGCGCTGCGGCGCCGTGTCCGGCGATCAGGCCGCCTGCGGCTCCGGATCGCCGCACGGGCCGGCCTGCGCGGCGTGCTCGTCGACCGTCTGGTCGATGAAGTTGCGCAGGAAGCCTTCCGCCTGGTTGCTGGTGAAGCGGCCGGTTTCGGCGCCCCGGCTGTAGGCGATGACGGTCGGAAATCCGCGCACCTGATGGCGTCCGGCGATGCGCATGTTCTCGTCCGCATCCACCTTCGCGAGCAGGAATGCGCCGGCGTACTCGGCGGCGAGCTTTTCGAGCCGGGGCGTCAGCACCCGGCAGGGAGCGCACCATTCGGCGCCGATATCCACCAGTACCGGCGCCGCGAAAGAGCGGGCGACGACGAGCTGTTCGAAATCGGCTTCTTCGACATCGTAGACAAACTGCATGGCGATACCTTCGGACGACATGGATCAGGCGCGCATGATAAAGGATTGCGTCGTCTGCGGCGCCTTCGTCATCCGTCGATTAGCATGCCCATTCGAATCTGCCGGGTATAGAATCGACGGCTTGGCGAAATCGGCCGGTGAATGCCGATACTTGGCGAGATGGAGGAGAAGCATGAAGTATCGCGACAGCATCGAAAAGAGCGCCGAGTACCTCAGGCTGGCGCTGCCCTTGATGTCCAAGCAGTCCGCAGCGCTGCATCCGGTCAGCTATGCGGTCTGGTACGAGTATGTGGCGGGCAACAACGCCGCCCTCAAGGCCGGCATCGACGGGCACCTGCAGAAGGGTGCCGTCCTCGACGAGAAGACCACCTTCGATCTGTTTCGCAAGCATGTCGCCGAACTCGACTCGGATGTGGCGCAGCGCGTCAGCGAAGGATTCCAGAAGATCATGGCGGACATGTCCCATTCCGCCAGCGAGGCCGGCGATCATGCCGACCAGTTCGGCAGCGCGCTGGCGGAGTGGTCCGCCGGTCTGTCCGAATCGGAACCGGGCGCCGGGCTGGAGACGATTCTCGACCTGACCCGCAACATGCAGGGTTCCGTCACGTCTCTGAAAGGTCGTCTCGACGAAAGCCGCCGCGAGATCGAGCAGTTGCGGCAGGAAGTCAGCAAGGCGCGGGAAGACGCGCTGGCGGACGGACTGACCGGGCTGACCAACCGGCGCGGGTTCGACATGGCGCTGGCGGCCTGCCTGTCCGCTTCGGCGTCCGACGAGCAGGGGCCGAGCCTGCTCATCACCGATATCGACCACTTCAAGCGGGTGAACGACAGCTACGGACACCTGTTCGGCGACCGGGTGATCCGCGCCGTGGCGCAGATACTCAAGGACAACGTCAAGGGCAAGGACACCGCCGCCCGCTACGGCGGCGAGGAATTCGTCATCCTGCTGCCGGACACGCCGCTCGACGGCGCGCGTCATCTGGCGGAGAAAATCAGGGCGGCCGTGGAAAAATTCCGCATCAAGCGCGCCGACAGCAACGAGGCCGTGGCGAACATCACGGTGTCGCTGGGCGTCGCCAATTACCGCAACGGCGAGTCGGGCAGCGACTTCGTGGCGCGCGCCGACGCCGCTCTGTATGCGTCGAAGAACCAGGGCCGCAACCGGGTCACCGTTGCCGGAGCGACTTGAACGGCTGATGTCGGTGCGTCACGCGGGCAGCGGCGGATGGCTGTCGCGGCGAAAGTTCAGGAAGCGCCCCTTGTAGGATTCCCCGCTCTGCTGCCGCGATGCCGCTTTCGTTGCCGTGTGCGCGTAGCCGAGGGCGCTCATTTTCCGGCAGAAGGAAGCGCGGTTGCCGCGGTCGGGATCGAGGATGATCACTTCGACCTTGGCGCAGGAATGGCGGTCGATGAAGCCGGAAAGCACCTCCGGCTGGTCGCGGTCGTAGAGCACGTCGCTGCCGATGATGAGGTCGAACAGCCCCAGCGCCGGATCGGTCCGCGCCCAGTTGCCCGTCGCGTACTTGAGCGGCGGCAGCCGGTTCAGGTGCAGGTTTTCCAGCAGGAAGGCTTCCGCCAGCGGATGGCAGTCGCTGGCCGTGATGTCGCCGCGGCGGCGGTGGAGCACCAGGCTGGCGAGCGCCAGGCCGGAGCCGATTTCAAGGATGCGCTTGCCCGCGATCTCGAAGCTCAGCATGGCGCCGGCGAGTATCCGCGCCGATGGCCAGACCAGGCCGAAGATCGGCCATGCGGCGGTCGAGATGCCCGCCAGTTCGGCGGCGCCGAGCGGATCGGAAAACTGTTCGCGGTCGAGCAGGGAACGGATGACGAAGCCCTCATCGCCGATGGCGATGGTTTCGACCTTGACCTGGTAGCCGGGCATGGAGCTCTTTTCATGTTTGCGTTTGAGTGCCGGATCGAACGGACAAGACGCTTCGTGAGAAGAGCGATGAGGGACGAGACGTTTGGAGCGTGCAAGGCAGTATAGTCGCAGTTTTGTCCGGACACCCGATGGCCCTCAAATCCACCATCTTCAAGGCGAAGCTCAATGTCAGCGATCTCGATCGCCATTACTACGCCGAGCATGACCTGAGGCTGGCACGCCATCCGTCGGAAACCGACGAACGCATGATGGTGCGCCTGCTGGCCTTCGCTTTGTTTGCCGACGAGCGGTTGGAGTTCGGCAAGGGACTGTCGACCACCGACGAGCCGGCGCTGTGGCTGAAGGAATACAGCGGCGAAATCCGCCTCTGGATCGAGGTCGGCCTTCCCGACGAGCGTGTGCTGCGCAAGGCCGCCGGCCGCGCGGCGGAGGTCGTGCTGCTGATCTATGGCGGGCGGGCCGCCGAATTGTGGTGGGCGAAGGAGGGGCCGGGGCTGGAGCGCCTGTCGAATCTGCGCGTGCTGGCCATCGCCGGGGAGACGTCGGCCGCACTGGCGGCCCTGGTCGAGCGCGGCATGGACCTGCAATGCACGATACAGGATAGCCAGGTCTGGTTCACCGACGGCACGCAGACCGTGCTGGTCGAGCCGCGCCGCCTGAAGGGCTAGCATCCGGCAGCAACGGCGGGCGTTTGAGCGCGTAGTATCGGCGCATGGATACTGTCCGCGCCTACCATGAACGTTCGAAGCATCATCCGGACCGCTATGCCCCGGGGCCCGGCGGTCTGGACTGGGCCACCCAGCCCGATCCCTTCCGCCGCTACGCCGGTGCGCCGGAACTCGATCTGCCGCTGCTGGCGGGAGAATTGGCTGCTTCCTGGGACGACTTGTTCCTGACTGGCGGCATAAGGCCGCAGGCCCTGGATGCCGACAGCCTGGGCTGCCTGCTGCAATTGTCGCTCGGGCTGTCGGCCTGGAAGTCCTATGGCGGCAATCGCTGGGCCCTGCGCTGCAATCCTTCCAGCGGCAACCTGCATCCGACCGAGGGCTATCTGATCTGTCCCGAACTGCCGGGTCTGCCGGCCGGCGTCCATCACTACCGGCCGGATCGCCATGGCCTCGAACGGCGCGCCGCGGCGCCGCTGGCCTGGCCGGGCGGCGTCTTTGTCGCGCTGACTGGCATCCACTGGCGCGAGGCGTGGAAATACGGCATGCGTGCCTTCCGCTACTGCCAGCACGACTGCGGCCATGCCCTGGCGGCGCTGTCCTATGCCGCCGCCGCGCTCGGCTGGCCGGTGCGCCTGCTGGCCGACTGGGGCGATGACGCGATCGCCGCCCTGACCGGAGTGGACCGTGCAGCGGACTTCGCCGGTGCGGAAGCGGAAGCGCCCGAGGCGCTGGTCTGGGTTGGGCCGGGCACTGCGCCGGTGGCCGCCGCGGTGCTGGCGCAACTGGCGGGGGCGGAATGGACGGGGTGTGCCAATGCGCTCAGCCCGGACCATCGCGACTGGCCGGACATCCCCGCGGTAGCCGCCGCCACGCGCAAGCCGGCCGGCATACCCGGCCCGGTCGCTACGTCGTCTCCGTTGCCGCCGCTGGCGCCGGCTTCGCGCGTACCCGCGAGCCGGCTGATCCGCGCCCGCCGTTCCGCCCAGGCCTTCGATGGCGTTACTTCGATTGACGCAGCCGGATTCTTCCGCATCCTCGACGCCTTGCTGCCGCGCGCCGGCCTGCCGCCGTGGGGGCTGATGGACGATGCGCCATGCGTGCATCCGGTGCTGTTCGTGCATCGCGTGGCGGGTCTTGAGCCGGGCATCTACGGCCTGCCGCGCGACCCGGACGCGGCTGCCGCACTGCGCGCCGCCATGCGTCCCGACTGGCTCTGGGCCCCGGTTGCCGGCTGCCCTGACCATCTGCCGCTGTACCTGCTGGCAGCGCTGGATGTACGGCAGTTCGCTGCCACGGCATCCTGCCATCAGGACATCGCCGCCGATTCCGCCTTCTCACTGGCCATGCTGGCCCGCTTCGACGACATCGGCCCGGAGCGGCCCTGGCTCTACCGCCGGCGCTTTTTGGAGGCGGGCATGCTCGGGCAGGCGCTCTACCTGGAGGCCGAAGCCGCGGGCGTCCAGGGCACGGGTATCGGCTGCTATTTCGACGACGTCGTGCATCGCGCGCTCGGGCTCGATACGGAGCGCTTCCAGGACCTCTACCACTTCACCGTCGGCGGGGCCTTGGTGGATGCGCGGCTCGGCACCGAGCCGGCCTATGCGGAACGGGCGGCGCCGGCGAGCAGGCGGTCGAGCTGGTTGGCGAAGCCCTGACGGTCCGACTGGCTGAAGGCCGGCGGGCCGCCGGTATCGACGCCGCTGGAGCGCAGCGTGTCCATGAAGTTGCGCATGTCGAGCAGTTGGCGGATGTTCTCGCGACTGTAGAGTTCGCCGCGCGGATTCAGTGCCAAGGCCTGTTTCTCGATCACCGCGGCGGCGAGCGGAATGTCGGCAGTAATGACGAGGTCGCCGGCCTCGACCGCCGCGACGATGCGGTTGTCGGCGACGTCGAAGCCTTTCTCCACCTGGATGCTGCGGATGTAGGGCGAGGGCGGCACGCGCAGCCACTGGTTGGCAACCAGGATCAGCGGCAGGCGCGTGCGCTCGGCGGCGCGGTAGAGGATTTCCTTGATGACGCCGGGGCAGGCATCGGCGTCGACCCAGATTTGCATGTTCGGCTTCCTGTGCGCGTGTACGTTGCGGCCGTTGCGCTCGCTTGAGACAATGCGGCCTTTTTGCGCGGACCAACATTATGACCCAAGCCCATACCGCCCTGGCCGACGACGCGCTGGCCGCGCTGGTTGCGCCCGAGACGCAGCGGCAGGCCGCCCACATGGCGCAGGATGCCTTCGCCGAAGTCTTCCGGCTGAGTTTTTCGCCGGACGATGCGACCCGTCATGCCGGCGTTGCCGCGCTCGAAACCCGCTTGCGCAACTGGTCCGCGGCCGGCGGCGGCGACGAGGCGCGCTGCCTGCGCCTGGCTCTGCTCGTGTCCGGCATGGATCAGTGGGGCATCGCCTACAGCCAGGCGTTCGGGCTGGTTGCGATTCCGGCTCTCAGCGAGTTGCTCGGCGCCTTGCGCACCGCGCTCACGGTGCAGGACGATGCGCGCTTCGGCCGCTATTTCGCCACCATCGATGCGGTCGAGACCGATGCCATCGACTTCAAGGTGGACCTGCGGCGCGGCATCCATCTGGCGCTCTGGCACGCCATGATCGCCTGCGAGGAGCGCGACGAGGCCGCACGAATTCTCGACACGCTGTGCGGATTGATGCTGGCCTTGCTGAAGCTCATGCCCGCGGTCGGCTGGCGTTTGCTGGCCGATGCGCTGGCGCATATCCAGATCCGTTGCCTGGCCGACGGGTTGGCCAGCAGCGGCGTGGCGCAGGAAACGACACAGGGTTTGTTCGAGGCGCTGAATCTGGCGCTGCCGAAGGAAACGCGGGAGCGCGTCTTCGCCCACTCGACGCAGGCGGTGCTGGCCTGGCAGCAGGCGCGGCGACAGTCGCACTGACCGGCGCCGCGGTTCTGCCGGTGTCTTACTTCTTCGGCTTGCCGAAGGCGGGCTTGCCGGCGTACTTCTTCTCGCCGCCCTTGTACGGGGGCTTGGAGTCTCCCGACTTGTAGGGCGCTTTCGGCGGCCGCGTGCCGTCGAAGGGCTTCTTCTCGCCGCTCCACTTGGTGGCGGGGGGGCGCGTATCGCCGACGGGACGGGTGTCTCCGGTCGGGCGCGTGTCCTTGCGCTCGGCATCCCATTTCGGCTTCGGCTTGAATTCGCGCTTTTCGTCGAACTCGCCGGCCGCCAGCAGGCGGATATTGAGCGGCGACTGGCGGATGCGCGTGCGCTTCAGGGTGGCGACGATGTCATCGGGCAGGCTCGGCAGTTCGACGGTGCTGTAGTCGTCGAAGAGGTGGATCTGGCCGATGTTGCGGCCTTCGATGCCGCCTTCGTTGGCGATGGCGCCGACGATGTCCTTGGGCGTGACGCCCTGGTTGCGGCCGACTTCGATGCGGTAGCGCTGCAATGAGCCTTCGCTGAAGGCGCGGCGGCGGCTGAGGATCTCGTCGCGGTTTTCGCGCGCCGGCTTCTCGAACGAGCGTTCTTCCCTCGGCTGCCCCTTGTCGTAGGGCTTGTCGTAGCTCTTCTTCTCGAAGGCGGGGCGTTCGCGCGGGGCGTCGAAGCTGCGTTGCGGCGCCTCGTCCTGCCAGCCGGCGCCTTCGGGCCGCAGCGGGCGGTCGCGCTGGGCCATGTAGGCCAGCACGGCGGCGATCTCCTGCATGCTCAAGTCCTGCTCGGTTTCGATCTGGCTCACCACGTCCATGAAGAAATCCATCTTTTCGGCTTCGAGCGCGTCGAGCACCTGCTGCTTGAACTGGGCGACGCGGCGGTCGGCGACGGCGGCACGCGTCGGCAGGCTGATCGGTTCGATCTTCTGGCGCGTGGCCTGTTCGATGGCGCGCAGCATGCGCGTCTCGCGCGGGGCGACGAAGAGAATGGCCTTGCCGGTGCGGCCGGCACGGCCGGTGCGGCCGATGCGGTGCACGTAGGCTTCGGTGTCGTAGGGCACGTCGTAGTTGATGACATGGCCGATGCGCGGCACGTCGATGCCGCGCGCGGCGACGTCGGTGGCGACGACGATGTCGAGGGCGCCGCTCTTCAGGCGTTCGATGACCTGTTCGCGCAGGCCCTGGGTCATGTCGCCGTTGAGCGCGGCGGCGTCGTAGCCGCGGGCTTCGAGCTTTTCGGCGAGTTCGACGGTGGCGGTCTTGGTGCGCACGAAGATCAGCGCGGCGTCGAAGTCGTCTTCCACTTCGAGGATGCGCGTCAGGGCGTCGAGCTTGTCGGCGCCGCGCACCTGCCAGTAGAACTGCTTGGTGGCGGCGACGGTGGAGGTGGCCGAACGGATCTTCACTTCTTGCGCGTCGCGCAGGTGGCGATGGGCGACGCGGCGGATAGGCTCCGGCATGGTGGCCGAGAACAGCGCCGTCTGGCGTGTCGCCGGCGTGTGTTCGAGTATCCATTCGACGTCGTCGATGAAGCCCATGCGCAGCATTTCGTCGGCCTCGTCGAGGACCATGGACTTCAGGCCGTCGAGCACCAGGCTCTTGCGTTCGAGGTGGTCCATCACCCGGCCCGGCGTGCCGACGATGATGTGGGCGCCGCGCGAAAGCTGGCGCAACTGCACGACCATGCTCTGGCCGCCATAGAGCGGCAGGACGTGGAAGCCCGGCATGTGGTGGGCGTACTTCTGGAAGGCCTCGGCCACCTGGATGGCGAGTTCGCGCGTCGGCGTCAGCACCAGGACCTGCGGCACTTTGCGCGCGAGGTCGATCTGCGCCAGCATCGGCAGGGCGAAGGCGGCGGTCTTGCCGGTGCCGGTCTGCGCCTCGCCGAGGATGTCGCGTCCGGCCATGAGCAGCGGAATGCAGGCGGCCTGGATCGGCGACGGGGTTTCGTAGCCGACTTCCGCCAGCGCGGAAAGGATGGGGGCGGGCAGATTGAGTGCCGCGAAGGTATCGATGGTGTCTGTCATGAGGGCCTACCGTGAGGCTGGAGCGGGGGTAAGGAAGGCCGGCCGCAAAGGCTAAAATGGCCGGCAACCCGACATTATCGCCGGTTAAGCGCCATATGTCGAAGGCTGAAAATTTCACCGGCGAGTCACAGCCACTGGAAGGCGCCCGACGATCCGGATAAACTCCACCGCAATTCCCGGACGATAGTGAAACTCATCATGCGAACGCTGGACGCCCTGCGCGGCAGACGAACGGAAATCCTCGCCACGGCTTCGCGCCATGGCGCGCGCAACGTGCGGGTTTTCGGCTCGGTCGCACGCGGTGACGACACCAGCGCCAGCGACATCGACCTCCTGGTCGATTTCGCGCCGGATCGGTCGCTTTACGATCTCGTCGGCCTGCAACTCGATATCGAATCCCTGCTCGGCCGACGCACCGATATCGTTACCGAGGCGTCGCTGCACGCCCTCCTGCGCGAACGCATCCTCGCGGAAGCGAGTCCGTTATGAAGGATAGGCGGGTATTCCTGCAACATCTCGCCGAATGCGTGGCGAGAATCCGCGAGTACACCGCCGAGGGAAGCGATGCCTTCTTGTCCGACCACAAGACTCAGGATGCGGTAATTCGCAATCTGGAAATCATCGGTCAGATCGTCCGGGACATCGGTCCCGAAATCCTTGCCGCCCAACGACCCGAGGTCCCTTGGATCAGAATCGCCGGCGCCCGCAACATCCTCGCGCATCAATATCTCGGCGTCGATCTTTCCCTGGTCTGGAATATCGTCGAACGCGACCTGGGTACGCTTGAAGCCGCCGTCACGGGACTGCTTCGGGAATAACGCGGCCATCCGCATCGTGCGCGATCGGGCCGATCCAACTAGACTCGGGCGATGTCGAATCCGGATAGAGCAGAAAAATCGGTCGCCGTCGTCGGCGGCGGCCCGGCGGGGTTGATGGCGGCCGAAATGCTGAGCCGCGGCGGCGTCCGGGTCGATGTCTACGATGCCATGCCCTCGGTCGGCCGCAAGTTCCTCATCGCCGGCAAAGGCGGCATGAATCTGACCCATGCCGAGCCGCATGAGCGGTTCCTTGCCCGCTACGGCTCGCGCAGCGCGGCGGTCGCGCCGTGGCTGGCGGCCTTCGGGCCGCAGGCGCTACGCGACTGGGCGCAGGGGCTGGGCATCGCGACCTTCGTCGGTTCGTCGGGGCGCGTGTTTCCGCAGGACATGAAGGCCGCGCCGCTGTTGCGCGCCTGGCTGCAGCGTCTGCGAGCCGCCGGCGTGCGCTTCCATATGCGCCATCGCTGGCTGGGTTGGGACGCCGCCGGCGCCTTGCGCTTTGCCACGCCGGACGGCGAGCGCACCGTCGCCGCCGCGGCCGTGGTGCTGGCGCTCGGCGGCGGCAGCTGGCGCAAGCTCGGT
>CAZWFC010000094.1:0-12120 GCA_964632965.1 uncultured Rhodocyclaceae bacterium | reverse complement strand
TCGATGTTGAAGCTGCCCGACTTGACGATGCCCTCCTCCAGGCTCCAGGCCTCGGAGCGGGCGTACTGGAAATAGAGGTCGGCGTAATCGACGCTGTGGCCGAACATCTGGCCGAAAACGCCGGACAGCTTGGCCGGCGTCAGGTCGTAGGGAGCCAGCAGGCAGGATTCGGCGGTGGCGTACAGGTTTTGAGTGGTCATGGTCTCGTTAGCGCAGCGTTCGATGTTTCAATGCGGGCAGGCTCGTCCTTACTTCGGCAATGCGCGCGGGATCCAGTTCCGCGACGACGATGCCTTCGCCCTTGTCCATGCGGGCGACGATGTCGCCCCAGGGGTCGACGATCATGCTGTTGCCGTGGGTCATGCGGCCGTTCGGATGCCGCCCGCCCTGGGCGGCGGCCAGCACGTAGCACTGGTTCTCGACGGCGCGCGCGCGCAGCAGCAGTTCCCAGTGGGCGCGTCCGGTGGTGTCGGTGAAGGCGGCGGGGATCACCAGCAGGTCCGTTTCCCCCAGCGCGCGGAAAAGTTCGGGAAAGCGCAGGTCGTAGCAGATCGCCAGCCCGACACGGCCGCAGGGGGCGTCGAAGGCGACGGGCCGCTCGCCGGCCTCGATGGTGACGGCTTCGTCGTAGCTTTCGTCTCCCCTGGCGAAGGCGAAGAGGTGAATCTTGTCGTAGCGCGCCACCTGCCGGCCGGCGGGATCGAAGACGAGGCAGGCGTTGCGCAGCTTGGCCGGATCGTCGGCCGCCAGCGGCAGGGAGCCGCCGACGAGCCAGATGCCGTGGCGCTGCGCCATCTGCGCGAGGAAGTCCTGTATCGGCCCCGCGCCTTCATGTTCGCGTGCCGCCAGCCGGTCGGCGTCGCTGGCGCCGATGAGGGGAAAGTACTCCGGCAGGGCGACGAGTTGCGCGCCGGCGGCGGCCGCTTCGGCGATCAGGCGCGCGGCGGTCGCCAGGTTGGGCGCGACGTCCGGCCCGGAGATCATCTGCACGGCGGCGATGCGGCAGGGTTCGCTCATGGCGCGGCCCCGGCTTCCTTCGCGGTGTCCTTCGGCCCGGCCAGCTTCTCCACCTTGGGATCGGCCCAGGAGCCGGTGACGCCGTATTCGAAGGCGAAGACCTGGTCGAAGGGATTGCCGAACAGCTTGTTGAACACCCAGGCGGCGGCACCGGTCGCCGGATGGGCGAGCAGCACGCCGGTGGCAATGGATTCGCCCAGCGCCGGCTGCACGCGCACCTTGAGGTTCTGCGTCTCGGCGGCGAGGTTGATGCTGCCGGTCATCAGCACCTTGGCGGCCGGCCCGACGATCATGAGGTTTTGCGTGTCCATGATGCCGCGCGTCACGGTGGCCTCGCCGCCGATGCCGTCGAAGGCGAAGCCGTCGCTGAAGACGTCGCGGAAATCGAGCGTCAGGCGGCGCGGCAGCGATTGCAGGGAGAGCACGCCCAGCAGCCGGCCGACGCCCGGCTCCAGCTTGTTGAACTGGCCGCCGGCGGCCTCGAAGCGCAGGCCGCCGCCCAGGCTGGGGTAATCGATGGCCAGCGGCGAACCGCTCCAGGACAGCGTGCCTTCGGCATGGGCGGTGCCGCGCTTGACGGCGTCGGGGTAGCCGAAGCGCGCCAGCAGTTTCTCGATGCTTTTCGTCGCCAGCTTGAATTCCACGCGCGTGTCGGGCGCCGTCGAACTCGGACGCCAGCGCCCCGTGCCTTCGAGCGCGACGTCGTCGTTGCGCATGTCGAAGCTGGTGTTCCAGTAGCCGTCCTTGGCGTTCTCGGCCTTGAGCTTGAGCGCGCCGTAATCCTTGCCCTGCACCTGGAGACGGTCGACGGCAAGATCGATGGCCGGCATTTCGTCGGGAACCTCGGCTGCGATAACCGGCTTGCCGGCGGGCGCTTCGGGTATCGACAGCTGCGACAGGTGGCCGGAAATCCGCCCCGCGCCGCGGCCGTCCCATTCGAGGTTGCCGGTGGCGTCCGCGCTCTTGAGCGCGGCCTTCCAGATGCCGCCGCTTTGCGACCCGGTGAGGCGCAGGTTGGCGATGTGGCGGCCGAAAGCCGTCAGTTCGTCGGTGCGGATGTCGATCTGGCTGACCGGCAGCGCGGCGCCGCCGTTGCCGCCGGCCAGCCGGCGCCAGACGTCGAGATCGATGCGCGGCGCCTGCACGGCGAACAGCACGCCGCGCTCGGGCAGGCGCGGCGCCGCCGCGCCAACGGCCACCACGCCGCGCTCGATGACGCTCTTGCCGTCCTCGTGGCGGCTGACGAGCGTCGCCTTCAGCGCGTCGCCGAGCGTGACGCCGGTCTGGTCGCGCCCGGCGCCCGGCCGGCGCTCGAACACCAGCGGCATGGTTTCGGCGGTGGTCTTGTTGAACGGTTCGGGCAGGCTGGACGCGATGCCCTGCAGGGTCGATTCGATGCGCAGCTCGGCAGTCTTCTTCTTCACCTTGACGGTGCCGGTCCAGGGCGCCGCGCCCGACAGATGCTCGAACAGCGGATGACCGAACTGCTGGCGCAAGGCGCGCACGGAGAAACTGCCGGCCGCCTTGACGCCGACGTTGCCGTCGCCGGCGGTGGCGATATCCACGGTCAGCGGCATGCCGAACAGGACGGCGCGTATCTTCTGCGCTTCGAGCCGGTCGGTCGTGAAACGGAGTTCGCCATTGACGTCGGTCAGCGGCGGCATGTCGGGCACGGGCAGCACCTGGTTGTTGGCGAAGCGGTAGCGGCCGTCGACCCTGGTGTCGACGACATGGCGCAGCGGCATGTCGAGCCGCAGGTTGAGCTCGCCGTTGCCGGTGGCGGTCATGTCCTCGGTGAAGTGGTCGATGCGCTCGCCGACCGGGCTGGCCTCGATGAACCTGAGAAAGTCGCCGGTCGCGCCGGCGGCGCGGCCGACGATGGTGATGAGTTCCTCAGGCAGTTCGAGATCGGCGATTTCCGCCGTCACCGGGCCGATGCCGACGCCGAGGATGCTGCCCTTGTGTCCCTGGATCAGCATCTTCACGCCCTCGAACAGCAGCTCGCCGTCGATGTCGCGAATCTCCGGCCAGCTCGGCGCATAGCGCAGGGCGGCGCCGCGGAAGCGGCCCTTGACCTGGAAGATGCCGTCCTTGCCGTCCTTGAACGGGAAGCGGGCGAGGTCGCCCTTGAGGCGCAGCGTCGTCTCGTCGGAATGGCCGCCGCGGATCGAGTCCTTCAGCCAGTCGCGCACGTCCTTGTTCACGGCCAGCGGCATGTAGCGCCAGACGGCGCCGCCCGCAGCCCGCGTCAGCTTCGCGGACAGGTCGATTTCACCCGGTCCGCCGGTTTTCCCCAGCCGGTAACGGCCGGAGGCCTCGCCGGCGGCGTCGGCATTCTGGAAGGCCAGACGCTTGAGCTGCACGTCGAGGCCTTCGGGACCCGACGTCCAGGTCGCCTGCGCGGCCAGCGCGTCCAGGCTCACCCGCGGATCGGCGAAGATCGCCGGCAGTTCCAGCGCCGCGTGCTGGCTGTCTACGCTGAAGCTGCCGCCCTTCTCGTTGCCGTCAATGCTGCCGGACAGTCCGGCAAAACCGGGCACCGCGCCCTGGGCGGCCAGGCCGAAGCCGGCGAAACCGCCCTTCACGCGCCAACTGACCAGGTTCTCGGGCTCGCCTTGCCAGGCGAACGTGAGTCCCTGCAAGCGCCCGCGCGGCGAGTACGTGGCAAGTTGCCGGCGCGCCGTGTCGTCGACCGGCAGGTAGGCGGCCAGGGCGCCCAGCGCGCCCAGATCCAGGCCGTTGGCCTCGACCGTGCCGGCCGCCAGACGGTTCGCCGCCGCCGCCCGGTAGTGCAGATGGAAATCGGTCGGTTCGATGCGGATGCCGTCGCGCGTGGCGAGCGTCAGGCGCTTGGCCTCGACGTCGTAGCCTTCGGGCAGCCGCCTGGCGGCGAGACGGCCTTCGAGGCTGGCGAGGTCGAGCATCGGCAATTCGCGGCCGAGACGCAGTTGCACGTCGGACAGGCGCACGTCGGCGGTGAAGCCGGTCGGCTGCTGGCGGGCGAAGGCGAGCCACAGGCGCAGGCCGCCGCTGCCGCGCGGCAGCTCGACCGGATAATCGACCCAGGTGCGCCAGACGGCGAGGTCGGCGTAGTCGAGCTCGGCGTAGATGTCGCCCTTCCAGGCTTCGAGCCTGTCGAGGTCGGCGCCCCGAAGGAAGTCCCCTTGGGGGACGCCGCGGAAGTCGCCGCGCACGTCGAGGCGGGCGGCCAGCTCCGCCGGCGGTTCGGCGGTGAAGCCAAAGCGGTGGCGGTTGCCGCTGTTCTGCAGGTTGAAGTTCAGCCGCTTGAGCGCCAGCACCGGCGCGGCGCGCAATTCGTCGTGCCAGCGGATGGTCGCTTCGCGCACGACGATGCGGTCCTGGGCCAGCAGCCAGTCGGAAAAGCCGCTCTCCGAGCTGTCGGCGGCCATTTCGAGGCCGGCGACGAAATAGTGGCCGGCCGCATCGCGGCGAATGTCGAGGTCGGGAGCGACGATCTCCAGCCGGTGCAGGCGCAGGCCGAAATGCCAGAGCGAGGACCAGGCCAGTTCGGCCTCGACGTTGTCGAAGCCGAGCGCCGGGCGGCCCGCCGCGTCGCGGATGTCGAAGCCGCGGATCGCCAGGCGCGGCCGCAGGCCGGCCCAGCCGGCCTCGATGGCGCGGATCGACACCGGCAGCTTCAGGGCGCGCGACAGGGCCGTCTCGACATCGCCGCGGTAGCTTTCGATCTGCGGCAGGACGGCATAGCGCAGCACGAGGAGCAGCAGCGCAAAGGCGAAGTAGGCGCCGACGGCGGCCCAGCCCGCGATGCGCAGGCCGCGGCGCGTCAGGGGGTGGGCGAAAAAGCGGCGGAGGGGAACGGAAAGAGTGGCTATGCGCATGGATCCGGGTGCGCCATCGTCATCCGGAACGATAGAATGGCGAGATTGGCGACAAGACCCGATT
Organism: uncultured Rhodocyclaceae bacterium; assembly: GCA_964632965.1. Classification (GTDB taxonomy): domain Bacteria; phylum Pseudomonadota; class Gammaproteobacteria; order Burkholderiales; family Rhodocyclaceae; genus Nitricoxidireducens. Next base: position 7,179 of record CAZWFC010000094.1, on the reverse strand, counting down.
CTAAACCAATGACTCCCCCTGCCGCAGTCCTGCAATGCTCCCGCCATCTGGCCCGCCTGCTCGCCGCCCACCCGGAACTGGCGCCGGAACTCGACGCCGGCCAGGCCTGGCCGCTGGCGCCGGAGGAAATGCGCGCCTGGCTGGCCGCCGCGCCGTTGACCGAGGAAAGCCTCAAGCCGGCCCTGCGCCGGATGAAGCAGCGCGCCTTCGCGCGCGTCGCGGCGCAGGACCTCGCCGGTGAGGCCGGCCTGGCGGACGTGACCGAGGCGATGACCGCCATCGCCGAAGTCGCCGTCGAGACGGCGGTCGCCGTGCTGTCGGCCGCGCTGCAGGCCCGCTACGGCGTGCCGCGCAACGCCGCCGGAGCGGAGCAGCGGCTGATCGTCGTCGGCATGGGCAAGCTCGGCGGGCGCGAACTGAACGTCTCGTCCGACATCGACCTGATCTTCGTTTATCCCGAGGACGGCGAGACGACGCCAATGAGCGACGGCGAGCGGTCGATCTCGAACTTCGAATATTTCACGCGCCTGGGCAAGGGCGTCATCGCCGCCATCGGCGAGATCACCGGCGACGGCCAGGTGTTCCGCGTCGACATGCGCCTGCGGCCGAACGGCGATTCGGGGCCGCTGGTCTGTCCCTTCGACATGCTGGAGAACTACTTCGTCACCCAGGGCCGCGAATGGGAGCGCTATGCCTGGATCAAGGCCCGCCCGCTGACCGGCGACCGGCACGCCGATCTCGAAGCCATCCGCCGCCCCTTCGTCTTCCGCAAGTACCTCGACTTCGGCACCATCGACGCCATGCGCGACCTGCATGCGCAGATCCGCCGCGAAGTGGCGAAGAAGGACATGGCGAACAACGTCAAGCTCGGCCCCGGCGGCATCCGCGAGATCGAGTTCATCGCCCAGGTGTTCCAGCTGATACGCGGCGGCCGCGACCGCGCGCTGCAGATCAAGCCGACCCTGCAGGTGCTGCGTCTGCTGGTCGAACGCGGCCAGCTCTCGCTCGACGCCGTGACGGAACTGGTCGGCGCCTACGATTTTCTGCGCCGCCTCGAACACCGCCTGCAATACCTCGACGACGCGCAGACCCACAGCCTGCCCGAGAAGCAGGAAGACCAGGCGCTGATCGCCCAGGCCATGGGCTTCGGCACCTACGAGGCGCTGCTGATGGAACTCGACGACCACCGCCAGAACGTCTCGCGCCATTTCGAAGCGGTTTTCGCCGACCCGAACGCGGCCAAGCACAGGCTCGATACCGTGTGGCACGGCTCCGACGGCCATGCCGACGAACTCGGCCGGCTCGGCTTCAAGGACGTCGCCGCCGCCTGCCAGCGTCTGGCCGGCATCCGCGCCGGCAGCCGCTACCAGCAGCTGGCCGACACGGTGAAGACGCGCTTCGATGCGCTGGTGCCGCGCGTCATCGCCGCCGCGGCGGCCACCGCCGACCCCGACGCCACGCTGGCGCGCTGCCTCGACCTGATCGAGGCCGTCTCGCGTCGCGCCGCCTATCTGGCGCTGCTGTTGCAGTATCCGCAGGCGCTCGACAAGCTGGCCCAGATCGCCGGCAGTTCGAGCTGGGCGGCCGGCTATCTATTGCGCCATCCGGTGCTGCTCGACGAACTGCTCGACGCGCGCATCCTCGAAGCGGCGCCCGACTGGCCGGCCTTCCACGCCCAGCTCGACACCCAGCTCGACGATGTCGAACCCGACATGGAGCGACAGATGGACCTGATGCGCGAGGCCCACCACGCGCAGGTGTTCCGCCTGCTGATGCAGGACGTCTCCGGGCTGCTGACGCTGGAGCGTCTGTCCGACCACCTGTCGGAACTGGCCGACATCATCCTCGACCTGACGATCAAGTACGCCTGGCGCAAGCTGGCGACGCGCCACCGCGACGCGCCGCGCTTCGCCGTCATCAGCTACGGCAAGCTCGGCGGCAAGGAACTCGGCTACGCTTCCGATCTCGACATGATCTTCCTGTTCGACACCGACGCCGAGGACGGCGACCGGGACGTCGCGCAGATCTACTCGCGGCTGGCGACGCGCATCAACACCTGGCTGTCGTCGCAGACCTCGGCGGGCCAGCTGTTCGAGACCGACCTGCGCCTGCGCCCCAACGGCGACTCGGGACTGGTCGTCACCTCGGTGGCGTCCTTCCGCCAGTACCAGCTCGAATCGGCCTGGGCCTGGGAGCATCAGGCGCTGACGCGGGCGCGCTACTCGGCCGGCGACAAGGCGCTGGGCGACGCATTCGAGAAGATCCGCATCGAGATCCTGCAAAAGGAGCGCGACTTGGCCTCCCTCAAGCACGAGGTCATGGCGATGCGCCAGAAGATGGTCGACGCCCACGCCACCAAGGGCGACGAGCGCGCGACGCGCTTCGACCTCAAACAGGATCCGGGCGGCCTCATCGACGTCGAGTTCATCGTCCAGGCGCTGGTGCTCGGCCACTCGCGCCAGTATCCCGAACTCACCGCCAACCGCGGCAACATCGCCCTGCTGCAGATCGCCGCCGACAAGGGGCTGATCCCGGCCGACCTGGCGGCCTCGGTGCGCGACGCCTACCGCGAATACCGCCGCATGCAGCACGCGCTGCGCCTGAACAATGCCGGCAGCCGCGTCGATCCCGCCGCCGTCGCCGACAAGGCCGCCGCCGTGCGCGCGCTGTGGCATTACGTTTTCGAACCTACCGAAGGACCCGACCATGCCGGTTAACTACGCCACGCCCGCCGCCGACCAACTCCATGCCGTCGCCGGCGTCCGTCTCGGCGTTGCCGAAGCCGGCATCCGCAAGGCCAACCGCCGCGACCTGACGCTGATCGAACTGGCTCCCGGCAGCACGGTGGCCGGCGTGTTCACGCAGAACCGCTTCTGCGCGGCGCCGGTGCAGATCTGCCGCGCGCATCTCGTCAAGGGCGACATCCGCGCGCTGGTCATCAACACCGGCATCGCCAACGCCGGCACCGGCGAGGCCGGGCTGGCCGCGTCGAATGCCACCTGCGCGGCGACGGCGATGCTGATGGACATCCGCGCCGACCAGGTGCTGCCGTTCTCGACCGGCGTCATCATGGAGCCGCTGCCCGTGGACCGCATCAAGGCCGGCCTGCCGGCGGCGCGCACCGCACTCAAGGCCGGGGCCGACGGCTGGTACGACGCCGCCCACGCCATCATGACCACCGACACCGTCGCCAAGGTGGCGTCGCAGCGCGTCGTCATCGGCGGCAAGAGCGTCACCGTCACCGGCATCTCGAAAGGCGCCGGCATGATCAAGCCGAACATGGCCACCATGCTCGGCTTCGTCGCCACCGACGCCGCCGTCGCCCAGCCGATGCTGGAGCGGCTGGTCAAGGAAGTGGCCGACGAATCCTTCAACTGCGTGACGGTCGACGGCGACACCTCGACCAACGATTCCTTCGTCTTCATGGCCACCGGCCAGGGCGCGGCGCGCTTCGACGCCGTCGGCGCCGCCGGCTGGGACGAGTTCAAGGCGGCCGTCACGACCGTGGCGCGCGAGCTGGCGCAGGCCATCGTGCGCGACGGCGAAGGCGCGACCAAGTTCATCGAGATCGACGTCAAGGGCGGGCGCACGAAGGAGGAATGCAAGGCCGTCGGCTATGCCATCGGCCATTCGCCGCTGGTGAAGACCGCCTTCTTCGCCTCCGACCCCAACCTCGGCCGCATTCTCGGCGCCATCGGCAATGCCGGCATAGCCGACCTCGATGTCAGCAAGATCAAGCTGTGGCTAGCGAGCGAGGGCAACGAGTTCCTCGTCTCGGAAAACGGCGGCCGTGCGGCCAGCTACAACGAGGAGGACGGCGCCCGCGTCATGAAGCCGGCCGAGATCGTCGTCCGCGTCGACCTTGGCCGCGGCAGCCACACGGCCAAGGTGTGGACCTGCGACTTCTCCTACGACTACGTCAAGATCAACGCCGACTACCGCTCCTGACCCGGGCGGCGGTCCCGGCCGGGTCTAGGCCCACTCGATCCGGTCGTGCTGTACGCAGCGCGTCGGCAGGCATTCGGACTCGGGGGCTTGCGGGCAGCGCGGCGCCGCATCCTCGTCGGCCCGGTCTTCGAGGAAATGCAGCACGCCGGAAAGCAGGCGACGATTATTCTGGGAGAGCGCTTCGAAGCAGAACCCGACCTTGGCGCAGCCGTCGGCGAGCGGAATGACGGACTTGATCTTCACCAGGCAGTCGATGTGGGCACCCTGGATGAGCAGGACGCAGTACATCGCCGCGTCCGCCGTCAATGGCTTGAGCGTGGACGGCAGCGAACGGATGGAAAATCCCGTCATGCTGAGATCGGAAGCCGTCCCGATGATCCCCTGCGCAGGCCCCTCGTCGAACCAGATCGCCGAGCGGCAGGAAACGGGTCGGCGGTGGCAGTTGCGCCGGTCGGCAATGTCGATCGGCTGATTGCTGCGTTCGGTTATCGTTGCGTTCATCGTTACCCTCGTCAATTGCGGTCGCTGGCCGCTGACGGACGCAATAAAAATGCCATTTGACGCGCATCAAATCAGGGGGCGGAATGCGCCGTTTTCAGGAGGTATCGCGGGATAATCCGGCAGTATCGATCCCGCCGTTTTACCGGGTTCGGGAATGGGTTTGCCGAATCCGGCAATTCCGGCCGCGGTGACGCGGCCATGTAGAAGAGGCGCCGACGTGGACAATTTTTCGCAACTCCTGGGCCTCGCCCTGGCATGGGTCGCCTACGGCCTGCTGCACTCGGCGCTGGCCGCGCTGGCGGCCAAGGACCGGTTCGCCCGGCGCTGGCCGGATGCCGTCTGCTACTACCGCCTGGGCTTCAACCTCGTCGCCGTCGTCACGCTGCTGCCGGTGCTCTGGCTCGGCCACGCCATCGACGGCGACTGGCTGTGGCGCTGGTCGGGCGCGGCCGCGTGGCTGGCCAACGGCCTGGCGCTGGCGGCGGTCGCCGGCTTCTTCGCCTCCACGCGCTACTACGACATGGACGCCTTCCTCGGCCTGCGCCAGGTGCGCGAGGCGGCGACGCACGCCGACGGGCGCGAGGTCTTCCGCCTCTCGCCCTTCCACCGCTACGTGCGCCACCCGTGGTATTTCTTCGCCCTGGTGCTGGTCTGGACGCGCGACATGACGGCGCCGACGCTGGTCTCGGCGGCCATGATCACGCTCTATTTCGTGCTCGGTTCGCGGCTGGAGGAAAGGAAGCTGCTGGCGGCCCACGGCGCAGCCTACCGCCGCTACATGGCGCGCGTGCCGGGGTTGCTGCCGCTGCCGTGGAAGACCCTGAGCCGGGCCGAATCGGACGACATCTAACCCAGCGACTGTTCGAGCAGGTGGTGGTAGACGAAGGCCGACAGCAGGATCGTATCCTGTCCGGCGACATCAACGAACTCGACGCCGAGACGGACCGCGGCGTCGGCGTCCTCGCCGGCATCGGCATTCACGGCACGGACCATCGCCGCCAGCACGAGGTAGGACTCGATCTCGTTGATCACCGTCTTGAACTTGATGGTCAGGCGCTGCCCCTTCTCGCCGAGGGCCTGCCGGGCGGCGATCTGCGCGCCGCCGATGCTCATGTTGAGGATGGTGCCGGCGGCCTGCACCGGCATGCCGTCGCGCTCGGTGACGGCGCAGATGACCCGGACGCTGGCGCGCGCGCCGCGCCGCACCACCAGCGAGCGCACCTCCTTGGGATAGGTGAGGTGCAGGTAGGGATAGGGCGTATTGACCGGCTTGACGATCTCGGTGGAGAAGGCATAGGCGTTCTTGCCGGAAAACGCGCGCAGAACGAATGCCTGGCCATCGCGCATCAGCAGGTACTTGCCGTCGACCGTGGGCGTCGACACCATGACGCTGCGCCCCTTGGAGTACCCGAGCAGGCGCACCGAATAGCGCACGGGATTCTCGTCGTACTGCGACTGCAACTGCACGGGATCGCCGATCTGGAGCCGTGCCTCGTCCAGGTTGATCTGGGCTTCCCGGGTATCCTCTTCCGCCATGGTCTGAGCGTCCTGGTCATCCAAACGGGATAGTCCATCCGCCGCACCGAAGCGGCCGCGGAAGTCCCGCTACAACAGCTGTCTCAATGCAGGGTCCGCGGCATCGACAGCACGAATTCGGGTATCTCGGCCTCGAACTGAACACCGTCCTCGGCCGTCATCTGGTAGCTGCCCTTCATGGTGCCGACGGGCGTCGCCAGCGCACAGCCGCTGGTGTATTCGAAGCTCTGGCCGGGTTGCAGCAGCGGCTGGTTGCCGACGACGCCGAGGCCGCGCACTTCCTGCACCGCGCCGTCGGCGTCGGTGATGATCCAGTGGCGGGAAATCAGCTGCGCCGGGACGGTGCCGGTGTTGGTGATGCCGACGGTGTAGGTAAAGACGTGGCGTCCGGCCGCCGGCTCCGACTGGTCGGACAGGTACCGGGTCTGCACCACCACCTCGACTGCATATTTCTTCGCTTCGGCCATCGGGCGTTTATATCACACCGCTTTGCTTATGCTCTCCATCAGAAAAAATTACGCGCCCTGATGGATCGCTTGGCTAGAATCGTCGCATCCCATTTGTGAGGTCCGCCATGACTTTCCGCATCGCTCCGAGCATCCTTTCCGCCAATTTCGCCAGGCTGGGCGAGGAAGTCGACAACGTCCTGGCTTCCGGCGCCGATATCGTCCATTTCGATGTCATGGACAACCACTACGTGCCCAACCTGACCATCGGCCCGCTGGTCTGCGAAGCGCTGCGCAAGCACGGCGTCACCGCGCCGATCGACGTGCACCTGATGGTCAAGCCGGTGGACCGCATCATTCCCGACTTCGCCAAGGCCGGCGCCACCTACATCACCTTCCACCCGGAAGCCTCCGAGCACATCGACCGCACCATCGGCCTGATCCGCGAAGCCGGCTGCAAGCCCGGCCTGGTGTTCAACCCGGCGACGCCGCTCGACGTGCTCGAATGGACGCTCGACAAGCTCGACATGGTGCTACTGATGTCCGTGAACCCGGGCTTCGGCGGCCAGAAGTTCATTCCCCACGTGCTCGACAAGGCGCGCAAGGTGCGCCAGATGATAGCCGCGTCGGGCAAGGACATCCTGCTGGAAATCGACGGCGGCGTCGGCCCGGCCAACATCCGCGAAGTGGCGCAGGCCGGCGTGGATACCTTCGTCGCCGGCTCGGCCGTCTTCGGCGCCGGCAAGGA
>CAZWFC010000093.1:0-12251 GCA_964632965.1 uncultured Rhodocyclaceae bacterium | reverse complement strand
CTTGTGGCCCGGCGAGCTTCGCCGCCTCGCGCAGGCGCGGCGCCATGTAGCCGAGGCGGGCGATTTCCACCTGCGCGCGCGCGGCGCGCGAACTGGCGTGGCGGTGGAAGATTTCGAGGATGACCATGGTGCGGTCCATCACTTCGCAGCCGACCTCGATTTCGAGGTTGCGCGCCTGCGACGGCGAAATCTCGTGGTCGACGAAGACGACGTCTATCCGGCCGGCCTTGGGGTCGGCGGCGGCCTGGGGCAATCTTTCCAGCTCGACGGGCTCGGGTTCGTTGTCCACGAAGCGGCGTATCTCCTCGCGCTTGCCGACGCCCAGGTAGGCCGTCGCGTCGAAGCTGGAGCGCTTCTGCGTGAACGTGGCGGTGATCTCGAAACCCAGCGTCTTGGCGAGGTCGCGCAACTCGGCCAGCGAGGACTCGAATTCGACGTCGCTGACGCTCGGCAGCTGCACGGCCGCCACGACGGCGTATTTTGGTTTCGCGCGGACTTCCTTTTGCATGCGGGGATTGTTTCTCTCAAGTGGGCGAGGTCAGATAGTACCCGTCAACGCGCCGGATCGACGCCGGGACGCCGCGCCGCTCAGCGGCAAGTGGCCGGATCGCTGAAATAGGCCCGCAGGCCGCTTGCCTTCAGGCGGTCGAGATAGCAGGTGTACTGCGCGCCCCAGGCGGCCGTGCGCTCGTCGGCGAGCAGGCCGGGGACGTTGGTCAGGTCGACCTCGGCGACGCGCAGGGAGTCGCCGCCGGTGGCCAGCAGCAGGCCTTCGACCAGCAGCAGGTCGGAGAACAGGTAGGCGACGTAGGGTGGGGCGATGCCGGTCAGCGCGCCGGTCTCTTCCAGGCCGAGGCCGCGGAGTTTTTCGATGGCCGCGGTCACCGCCGCCAAGCGGAAGCCCTCGGCGTCGGCATTCCCGACGGCAAGCTTCAGCAGGGCCGGCTGCACGCCGCGGCTGACCGGCCGGCTGATGGACGTCATCGTCGCCCCCTGCGGCAGGGCCGTGCGGATGCCCTGCAAGCGCTCGGCCAGGAGCGCGCGGGCCGCGGCCAGTTCGTCGCGGCCAAGCGGCTGCAGCGCGCAGCGCGGCAATCCGGACCGGCCCAGCGCGCGGCACAGCTCGGCCTGCCAGAGTTTCTGGCCGAGCGTGTCGCCGAAGGAACTGTCTTTTCCCGCCACCTGCAGGCTGCCGCCGCCGATGTCGAGCACGTGGGTGGTGAGGAGCCGGTCGCCGAGGATGCGCTGCGCTCCCAGATATCCGTAGGCGCCTTCCTGCGCCTGCGGAATCACCACGATGGGTACGCCGCTCGCGGCATGAATGCGCGCGAGCGCTGCGGCCAGGGTTGCGGCGTTCCGCTCCAGGGCCAGGCGCCAGGCCGAAAAACCGCCCCCGAGCTGCCGGCATGCCGGATCGAAGCCGCCCTTGCTCCGCAGCTCGCCCAGCGCGGCGGCGGTCGGCGCGACGGCGTCCTCGACGGGGTGCCGTCCCGCCAGCAGACGCAAGGCGTCGAGTTCGACGCGTACCGTGTTGCCGCTGTTCGACGCGCCGGCGCGGATGCCCGACGAGCCGAGATCGTAGGCGACGAGGCAGGGACTGTCGGCCGCCGCCGACAGCCAGATTGCGCTGCACAGCAGCCCGGCGAGGACCCGGCGGAAGAGGCCTGCGGCGTGCACCCGGCTTACAGGTGCAGGTAGCCCATGATCCCGGCGACCACGCCGAAGCCCGAGGCGCCGAAGACGCCGACGAGCAGCCAGCGCTTGCGGGTGAGCAGCGTGATGGCCGAGAGCGCGATGGCGATCTGGATCAGGGTCGTCGCCAGGGCCCAGCGCTCATGGACGTGCATTTCGAGCGTGCTGTTCCGGTCGGCCTGCTTGGCGGCCGCTTCCAGCGTTTCGGCTTCCGCCTTGATTTCTTCCTTTTCCTTCTTGTAGCGCTCGATGGCCTGCTGGAATTTTTCCTGCGCCGCGCCGGTCGTCAGCGTGACCGACAATTCGGCGAGGTTCTGCTTGTTGCTCTTGGCCTGGTAGTAGTTCCACTGGTTCGAAGCGGATGTCTTCTGGATCGCCGCCTCGTTCTTGTAGATCAGCGCCGCATTCTGCGAATGGCCGCCCAGATAGCCGAAGATGGCGCCGACAGTCGACAGGATGGCCGTCAGCACCGCCAGGCGCGACGTGAAGCTGTCGCCGCCGTGCTGGGCGACATGCTCGACTTCATGATCGTGGGGACCGTGTACGTGAAATCCATGACCGGACATGCGGGATTCTCCTGCGTTACGAATGAAAGGCGTCTTGCCGCGATGCGGCGAGCGGGCGCAGATTGTAACCCTGCCGCCGGGACGGCCGCACCCGCGGACCCGCGTGCCGATTACCGGTCTGGGTCAATTTTCCCCGCCGACAAAGCAGGTAGTATGGCGGGCCCGTATTCCCGATGCGACGCCTGATCGGCGACAAACCACGCGTGGACCCGACGTGAACCTGCTCGATGACCTGATGCCCGACCTGCGCCGGCTGCTGTGCGAGCAGGTCGCGGCGGAGCCGGGCGCGCGGCGCATCGCGCTGCCGCTGGCGCGGGCCGGCGCCAGTGGCTTGCTCGACTGGCTGGCGGCGCAGCCGGTTTTCCCGAAGTTCTACTGGATGCACCGCGACGGCTCGGAGGAAGTGGCGGCGCTCGGCGAGGTCTGCCGCTTCGACGCCGCGGCGCAGGCCAGCGCCTTCGTCGCCGCGCAGGCCGCGCCTTTTCGCATCTGGGGCGGGGCCGCCTTCGACGCCGCCGAGTTGCGCGGCCACGAGGGCCTCGGCGGCTGGTTCTTCCTGCCGCGCTTCGAGCTGCGCCAGGATGCCGACGGCGCGGAACTGGTAATCAACCTGTTGAGCGCGCGCTCGCTGGCCGAGGATGCGCAACTGGCGCGCGCACAACTGGATCAAGTCGTCGCTGCGACGACCGTAGCCATGCCCGACGTCCAGGTCGTCGGCGCGCAGCATCAACCCGACAAGGCGCAGTGGTGCCGGCTGGTGCAGGAGTCGCTGGCGGCCATCGCGGCCGGCCAGTTCGACAAGGTGGTGCTGGCCAGGAAGACCACGCTGACCCTCGACGGCCCGCTGTCGCCGGCGCAGTTGCTGGGCGCCAGCCGCCAGCTCAACCACCGCTGCTTCCACTTCATGCTGGCGCACGACGCCGGGCACGGCTGCGTCGGCTCCAGTCCGGAGCGCCTGTTCAGCCGCCATGACCTGTCGCTGCATACCGAGGCCCTGGCGGGCACGGCGCCCTGCACCGGGGACGCGGCGCAGGACCGCAAGCTGGCGCAGTGGCTGCTGGCCGACGCCAAGAACCGCAACGAGAATGCCCTGGTCGCCGACGACATCTGCGCCCGCCTGGCCGGCAAGGTCGACGACCTCACCGTCTGCGCGGCGGAAGTGCTGAGCCTGCGCAAGGTCCAGCATCTGCGCCGGCGCATCGCCGCGCGCCTGCGCAGCGGCAACGACGCCGAGTGCCTGGCCTGGCTGCATGCGACGGCGGCCGTCGCCGGCGTGCCGCGCGAGGCTGCGCGCGCGTTCATCCGCGCGCGCGAGCCGTTCTCGCGCGGCTGGTATGCCGGCTCGGTCGGCTACATTTCGCGCGCCCGCGCCGAGTTCACCGTCGCCATCCGCTACGCCGAGGTGCAGCGGAACAAGGTTCATTTGTTCGCCGGCGCCGGCCTCGTGCCCGGCTCCGATCCCGAGGCCGAGTGGCAGGAGATCGGCCGCAAGGCCGCCGGCCTGCGCACCCTGCTGGAGCCCGACCTTGTCGTCGAGTGCGTTTAACCGCCGCTGGGCCGGACTGGCGCTGGAGGCGCTGACGCGCCACGGCGTGCGCCATGTCTGCATCGCGCCGGGTTCGCGCTCGACGCCGCTGACGCTGGCCGCCGCGCGTCACGCCAAGCTCACCTGCCACACCCATTTCGACGAGCGCGGCCTCGGCTATTTCGCGCTCGGGCTGGCCAAGGCGTTGCGCGCGCCGGTGGCGGTCATCGTCACCTCGGGCACCGCCGTCGCCAACCTGTATCCGGCCGTGATCGAGGCGGGGCTGACCGGCGTGCCGCTGGTGCTGCTGACGGCCGACCGTCCGCCCGAGCAGATCGATTGCGGCGCCAACCAGGCGATACGCCAGGCGGCGCTGTTCGCGCCGCACGCCTGCGCGACGCTGGAACTGCCGCGCCCGACGCCCGACATTCCGGCGCCCTGGCTGTTGTCGGCGTTCGACGAAGCCATGTACCGGCAGCGGCAAAACGGTGGCGCCGTGCAGGTCAATTGCCCATTCGCCGAGCCGCTGTACGGCGACGACAGCGATGAATTTTCGGACTGGCTGGCCCCCGTTGCCGATTGGCTGACGGCCGACACTCCGTGGCTGAACTTCGTCGCACCGGCCGCGCCGCCGGCCACCGATGCGCGCTGGGCGACGCTGAGTCGCCGCAAGGGCGTCGTCGTCGTCGGGCAGTTGGCGCCGGGCGCCGGGCAGGGCATCGCGGCGTGGGCCGAGGTGCTCGGCTGGCCGCTGCTGACGGATGCGCAGTCGGGCGTGGCGCCGTCGCTGCCGCATGCCGACTTGTGGCTGGGGAATCCGCAGGCCGCGGCATGCCTGGCGGCTGCGGAGGTGGTGGTTCAGCTCGGTGCGCGCCCGATATCGAAGCGCCTGAACCAGTGGCTGGAGACATGGCCCGGCGCCGACTACTGGCTGGTCGATCCCCGGCCCGGTCGTCTCGATCCCCATCACCGGCGCGGCACGCGTTTCTGCTGTTCCGTCGGCGCCTGGCTGGAGGCGCATCCGGCGCCGGCGAATCCGCCGTGGGCGGAGGAACTGCCGGCCTTGGCGCGACTGGCGCAAACGCAGGTGCGCACCCATCCAGGCACGGCCCTGAGCGAAGCCGGCGTCGCGCACCGCTTGGCGGAACTGCTGCCGCCGGACGGACAGCTGTTTCTCGGCAACAGCCTGATCGTGCGCCTCGTCGATGCGCTGGCGATCCTGCCGGGAAACTATCCGATCCACAGCAACCGCGGCGCCAGCGGCATCGACGGCCTGATCGCCACCGCCGCCGGACTTGCGCAGGCCGGCGGCCGGCCGACGCTGGCCGTCGTCGGCGACATCTCCGCACTGCACGATCTCAACTCGCTGGCGCTGCTGCGCACCGCGCCCTGCGTGCTGCTGGTGGTCAACAACGACGGCGGCGCCATCTTCGACCTGCTGCCCGTGCCGGCGGCAGAACGCGAGCGCTACTACCGCATGCCGCACGGCATGGATTTCGCGCACGCCGCCGCGCAGTTCGGCCTCGCCTACAGTTGCCCGGCTGGCTGGGACGATCTCGCCGCGGCAGTGCATCGGGCCTGGGCCGCGAACGGTGCGCTGCTGGTCGAATTGCGGGTTGGCGCGAGCGATGGCGCGCAGGCGCTGCGCGCGCTGACGCAACAGGTTCGGGATGCCGTCGTCGGATAAATCGCTGGCCGTGCGGATCGGCGGCAAGGCCGGCGTCGACAAGCCCTGGCTGGTCTGGTTGCACGGCCTGTTCGGCAGCGGCGACGACTGGCGCGAGGTGCTGCCGGCCTTCACGGACTTCCCCTGCCTGACGGTCGATCTGCCGGGACACGGCGACTCGCAGGCCATAGACGCCGGCAGCCTGGCCGACGTCGATGGGCTCTTTGCGGCCACGCTGGCACGACATGGCATCCGCCGCTACTGGCTGATCGGTTATTCGCTGGGTGGGCGCATCGCCGGCCATTTCGCGACGCGGGGCGATACGCCGCCGGGACTGTGCGGCCTGATCGTCGAGGCCGCGCATCCGGGCCTGCCGCCGGACGAGCGTCCGGCGCGCGAGGAACACGACCGCGCCTGGGCGGGAAGACTGCGGTGCGAACCGCTGGCGCAGGTGCTCGACGACTGGTACCGCCAGCCGCCGTTCGCGGATCTGGACGCGGCACAACGGGTCGCCATGGCGGCGCGGCGCGCCAGCAACGATCCCGTCCGCGTGGCGATGCTGCTGGAGGCCTGCACGCTGGCCCGCCAGCCCGACATGGCGGCCGGCCTTGCGGCGCTGACGCTGCCCTTCGCCTTCCTCTGCGGCGAACGCGACGCGAAATTTCAGGCCTTGGCGCGGCGCTGCGGCTTCCCTTTGCATTCGATAGCCGATGCCGGACACAATGCGCATGCCGCCCAGCCGGCCGCCTTCGCGGCGACCATTCTCGACGTACTCCATCGCAGGAACTGAAGACATGCTCGAACTCGACGAAACCGAACTCTACGCGCCGGTGACCTGGCAGGACTGCTCGACCGGCTATGCCGACATCCGCTATCACAAGTCGCCCGACGGCATCGCCAAAATCACCATCGACCGGCCGCAGGTGCGCAACGCCTTTCGTCCGCAGACCGTCCAGGAGATGATGCAGGCGCTGGCCGATGCGCGCTACGACGAGAACATCGGCGTCGTCGTGCTGACCGGCGCCGGCGATGCGGCCTTCTGTTCCGGCGGCGACCAGAAGGTGCGCGGCGACTACGGCGGCTACCGCGACGAGTCCGGCGTGCATCACCTCAACGTGCTGGATTTCCAGCGCCAGATCCGCACCTGCCCGAAGCCGGTCGTCGCCATGGTAGCCGGCTACGCCGTCGGCGGCGGCCATGTGCTGCACATGATGTGCGACCTGACCATCGCCGCCGACAACGCCCGCTTCGGCCAGACCGGGCCGAAGGTCGGCTCCTTCGACGGCGGCTGGGGGGCGGCCTACATGGCGCGCATCGTCGGCCAGAAGAAGGCGCGCGAAATCTGGTTCCTCTGCCGCCTCTACGACGCCGCGCAGGCGCTGGACATGGGTCTCGTCAACACCGTCGTGCCGCTGGCCGAACTGGAGCGGGAAACCGTGCGCTGGTGCCGCGAGATGCTGAAGAACAGCCCGATGGCGCTGCGCTGCCTGAAGGCGGCGCTCAACGCCGACTGCGACGGCCAGGCCGGCCTGCAGGAGCTGGCGGGCAACGCGACGATGATGTTCTACATGACCGAGGAAGGCCAGGAAGGCCGCAACGCCTTCAACGAGAAGCGCCCGCCCGACTTCGGCAAGTTCAAGCGCAATCCCTAGTGCCCGCCGTTGTTTCCGGGGTGCTAGCCAGACAAATGCACAGGCGGTCGGCCGCGCTGTTCCGCTACCGCGTGCCGTTGGCGCCGGGCGCCGCCCTGCGCCAGCCGCTGACTGAACGCACGGGTCTGATCGTGCATCTCGTCGCCGGCGAACGGCAGGGCTGGGGCGAGATCGCCCCGCTGCCCGGCTTCAGTCGCGAAATCCTGGCCGAGGCGCAGGCCGAGACGCGCCGCTGGCTGGAGCGCTGGCTGTCGCGAAATCCACCCGCCGCACCCGAACTGCCCGCGGTGGCCTTCGGTATCGGCTGTGCGCTGGCCGAACTCGACGGCCGCTTGCCTGAGGCCGCCGATTACGCGACGGCATCCCTGCGGACGTGCGCCGCCGATGCCGTGCAGCCGTCGGCAACGCTGGCCAAGCTCAAGCTCGGGCTGGGTGCGCCAGAGCACGACGCCCTGGCGGTCAACGCGCTGTTCGCCAACGCGCCGGACCTGGTGCTGCGCCTCGATGCCAACCGCGCCTGGACGCTGGCGCAGGCGCAAGCCTTCGCGCGCGGCGTGAAGCCCGAGTATCGAAGCCGCATCGAGTTCCTCGAAGAGCCGTGCGCGACGCCGCAGGAGAGCCTGGCGTTTGCCGCCGAGGCCGGCATCGCCGTCGCCTGGGACGAAACCCTGCGCGAACCGGAGTTCGCGCTGACGTCGCAGCCGGGCCTGCGCGCGGTCGTCGTCAAACCGACGCTGACGGGCGGGCCGGAGCGTTGCCGCGAACTGGTCGATCAGGCGCACGCGCTCGGTTTGACGGCGGTCATCAGTTCCAGCATCGAGTCCAGCCTGGGCCTGACGCAACTGGCGCGCCTGGCCGCCTGGCTGACGCCGCAAACCACGCCGGGACTGGATACGCTGGCGATGATGAAGGCGCAGGTGCTGCGCCCCTGGCCCGGCGCCGACCTGCCGCTGCTGACGCCGGAGGATCTCGAATGCCTGTGGCAGAGCTGAGCGACTGGCCGTGGCGCCACTGGTGCCGCGCGCGGCCCGGCGCGGCGGCACTGGTCGCCGATGGCCATGCCTACACTTGGGCAACGCTCTGCGACGCCATCGACGCGCGCGCCGCCGCCTTCCGGCAGCAAGGCGTCGGCGTCGGCAGCGGCGTGGCGCTGTGCGGACGCAACAGCGCGGAACTGCTGTTCGCCTATC
This sequence comes from uncultured Rhodocyclaceae bacterium, assembly GCA_964632965.1. GTDB lineage: Bacteria > Pseudomonadota > Gammaproteobacteria > Burkholderiales > Rhodocyclaceae > Nitricoxidireducens. The sequence goes on along the minus strand of CAZWFC010000093.1, from coordinate 3,960 downwards.
TCGCGGCCTTGCAGCTGGGCGCACGCGTGCTGCCGCTGAATCCGCAAATTCCTGCGGCGCAGTTGGCGCGGATGCTGCCCGAACTCGACATCGACTGGGGCTGGAGCGAGGCCGCGCACGACTGGCCGGAGTCGGTGCGGCCTCTTGCCGTCGCGGAATCCGCCGCGCCCGATTCCGCCGCCGCATGGCAGCCCGATCGGCCTGCGACGCTGACGCTGACCTCCGGCTCCAGCGGTGCGCCCAAGGGCGTCGTCCATGCGGCGGCGAATCACCTCGCCAGCGCGCAGGGCCTGCTGGCGGCGATGACATTCCAATCGTACGACCGCTGGCTGATGAGCCTGCCGCTGTTCCATGTCTCGGGGCAGGGCATCGTCTGGCGCTGGCTGCTGCGCGGCGCCGGCCTCGCTGTTTCCGCCGCCGACCTGGCGCAGGCTCTGGCGGGCTGCAGCCATGCCTCGCTGGTGCCGACGCAGTTGCTGCGTTTGCTCGATAGTGGCGCACAGTTGCCGGCGCTGAAGCAGGTGCTGCTCGGCGGCGCGGCGATTCCAGTCGAATTGACGCAGCGCGCCGAGCGCGCGGGCATCGCCTGCTGGTGCGGCTACGGCATGACGGAAATGGCGTCCACCGTCACCGCCAAGCGCGCCGACGCCGCGCCCGGCGTCGGGCGAACGCTGCCGCTGCGGGAACTGAAAATCGTCGCCGGCGAAGTCTGGGTGCGCGGCGCGCCGCTGGCGCTCGGCTACTGGGGCGACGGCCGAATTCAGCCGCTGGTAAATGCCCAAGGCTGGTTCGCCACGCGCGACCGCGGCGTGCTGGAACAGGGGGAACTGCGCATCCTCGGCCGTCTCGACAACCTGTTCATCAGCGGCGGCGAGAACATCCAGCCGGAGGCCGTCGAAGCCGTCCTCGCCGCCTGCCCCGGCGTGTTGCAGGCCTTCGTCGTGCCCGTGCCCGATGCGGAGTTCGGCCAGCGGCCCGTGGCCGTGCTGGACGGCGCAATCGATGTCGCCACGCTGCAGGCACGGCTGGACGGACGAATCGCCCGCTACCAGTGGCCCGTCGACTACTACGCCTTGCCGGCCGGCCTGGGCTGCGGCGGCATCAAGGTTTCGCGCCGGGAGGTCGGCGCCTGGGCCGCGGCGGAATTCGCGCGGCGGCGCCCGCCGCGATGAGGCCGCTGCGGAACTGTGGATACAATGGGGTTCGGACCCTTACGCGATTGAAAAGATATTCGGTATGAAACCTGCCCGGCAATTCTTGGTGGCGATGCTCGTGATCGTGGGGGTCGGCGCGGGAGGCTTTGCCCAGGCGGAGGATGAAGCCAGCGTCACCCCCTACCGGCCGACCGTGTCGAATCCCGCGGCGCTGTCGGCGCCGGGCTGGCTGGAAATGGAAGCCGGCATCGCCCGGCAAAGTCCGGGCGACGGCAGTCGCCGCACCAGCCTGCCCTACCAGATGAAATACGCCTTCAGCCCGGATTTCGGCATCCTCCTCGGCGGCGATGCTCGCGTCATGCAGACCGATGCCGAGGGCAATGGCCTGCGCGGCGCGGGCGATACCCAGCTGCTGCTCAAGCATCGCTGGGGACTGGGCGAAGGCGAGGACGCGCCGGCGCTGGGCCTCGAATGGGGCGTCAAGTCGCCGACGGCCAGGAGCGGACTCGGCAGCGGCAAGACCGACTACATCGTCAACGGCATCTACAGCGCCGAACTCGGCGGCAATACCTGGGATCTCAATCTCAACGCCACGCGCCTGGGCGCATGGGATGAGGGCAGCGGCCGGACGCAGACGGGCTGGGCGACGACCTTGTCGCGTCCGCTCGACGCACGCTGGAGCATCGCCGGGGAACTCTCGGGCACGGCGCGGCGCGGCGTGGCCAGGGAAACCCAGGCCCTGTTTGCCGTCGGCTACGCCCTGAGCAAACGCGTCGTCCTCGATGCCGGCTTCGCCGTCGGCGCCAGCCGCGCCGCCGCGGACCGGAGCATCTTCTTCGGTGTTTCCTTCCTTGTCGAAAAGCTGCACTGATTCAATTCGAAGCAGGAAGAACCACCATGGAACTTGTAGCGGTCATCGACTTCGAGACGACGGGTCTGTCGCCGGACCACGGCGACCGTGCAACGGAGATCGCGGCGGTGCTGGTGCAGGACGGCAAGGTTGTCGACCGCTACCAGAGCCTGATGAACGCGGGGGTGCGCATCCCGCCGTTCATCGCCGAGCTCACCGGCATCACCGACGCCATGGTGCGCCAGGCGCCGGCCGCCGCCGCCGTGATGCGCGAGGTGGCCGATTTCGTCGGCGACACGCCGCTGGTGGCGCACAACGCCGCCTTCGACCGCAAGTTCTGGGACGCCGAGCTCGCGCGCATCGGGCGCAGCCGCCGCCAGGAGTTCGCCTGCTCCATGCTCGTCGCGCGCCGCGTGCTGCCGCAGGCGCCCAGCCACAAGCTCGGCGTGCTCGTCGACTTCGCCGGGCTACCCGTCGCCGGTCGCTACCACCGCGCCCTGGCGGACGCCGAGATGGCCGCCGCCCTGCTGGTGCATCTGGAAGAGGAACTGCGCCGCCGCTACCGGGTGGACGCGGTTTCGCACGAGCTGCTGCGCGAGATCCAGACGGCCAAGAAGCATCGGCTCGACGACTGCCTGGAGCGCCATCGGCGCAACGTCGCCGCCGTCGCGCAGGAATTCTAAGGAGCGCCACATGGAAGACCTGTTGCCCGCCATCGAAGTGGAGACCGGCGCCGCGCCGCGCTTTTCCGTGATCTGGCTGCATGGCCTCGGTGCCGACGGGTCGGATTTCGAGCCGGTCGTGCCCGAGCTGAGGCTGGACGGCGGCCCCGCCGTCCGCTTCGTCTTTCCGCATGCGCCGGAGATGGCGGTGACCTGCAACGGCGGCTACGTCATGCCGGCCTGGTACGACATCGTTTCGCTCGACAGCACCAGCCGCGTCGTGGACGAAGCCGGCATCGTCGCGTCGCGCCAGGCGATCCGGAACCTCTTGGCGCGCGAGAACCGGCGCGGTGTGCCCAGCGCGCGCATTTTCCTCGCCGGTTTTTCGCAGGGCGGGGCGATTGCCTACACGACGGCGCTGACCCACGCGGAGCCGCTGGCCGGCGTCATCGCGCTATCGACCTATATCCCGAGCCCGCAATTGCTCGCCGCGGAAGCGACGGCGGCCAACCGGGCATTGCCGGTGTTCGCCGCGCACGGCAGCGAGGACGACGTGGTGGCGCCCGAACTGGGCATTCGCGCGCGGGATTTCCTGACCGGTCACGGCTCTCGCGTCGAGTGGCACGACTACGCGATGCCGCACACGGTCTGCCAGGAAGAGATAACGGAAATCGGCCGCTGGCTCGGGGAGCGGATGGCGGCGGCCTGAATTTTCTCAGCCGCCGACCTGGAGGAAGTGCACTTTCACGCGCTTGCCCTTCACCGTGCCGGCGCTCAGTTTCTGCAGCGCTTCGCGGCCGATGCTGCGTTCCACGGCGACGTAGGTGACGGAGTCGGTGACGTTGATCTTGCCGATCTGCTCCTTGCTGAAGCCGGCTTCGCCGGTGAGCGCGCCGAGGATGTCGCCGGGGCGGATCTTGTCCTTGCGGCCGCCGAGGATCAGCAGCGTCACCATGGCCGGCACCAGCGGCTTGAGCGGTGCGCCGGCGGCCGGCTGAATTTCGGCGAGCGGGTGCCATTCGACGCTGCGGCCGAGCGCCGCGGCGATGGCGGCGACGCGCTTCGCCTGGTTGGCGCTGGCGAGGCTGAAGGCCCAGCCTTCGGCGTCGACGCGGCCGGTGCGGCCGATGCGGTGGATGTGGACTTCGGTGTCGGGTGTGATGTCGACGTTGATCACGGCTTCGAGCTCGGCGATATCCAGCCCGCGCGCGGCGACGTCGGTGGCGACCAGCACCGAGCAGCTGCGATTGGCGAACTGCACCAGCACCTGGTCGCGGCCGCGCTGTTCGAGGTC
>CAZWFC010000092.1:0-12397 GCA_964632965.1 uncultured Rhodocyclaceae bacterium | reverse complement strand
GATGCAGCAGGCCGATGTGCGGATCGGCGCGGACCACGACTTCGCCGTCGAGTTCGAGCACCAGACGCAGCACGCCGTGCGCAGCCGGGTGCTGCGGACCGAAGTTGAGCGAGTAGTTCTTGATTTCAGCCACGGCCGTAGTTCTCCTCGCGCACGATGCGCGGCGTGACTTCGCGCGGCTCTATGGTTACCGGCTGGTAGACGACCCGCTGCTGCTCGGGGTCGTAGCGCATCTCGACATGGCCGGAAACCGGGAAGTCCTTGCGGAACGGATGGCCGACGAAACCGTAATCGGTCAGGATGCGGCGCAGATCGGGGTGGCCCTCGAACAGGATGCCGTAAAGGTCGAAAGCTTCGCGCTCGTACCAGTTGGCGCCGCTCCAGATATCCGTCACGGTCGGCAGCACCGGCGCTTCGGCGTCGGCAGCATAGGCGCGCAGACGCAAGCGCCAGTTGTGCGTGACCGACAGCAACAGGGCGACGGCGGCGAAACGCTTGCCCGGCCAGCCTTCGTAGGCGGAGTAGTCGATACCCGAGAGATCGGACAACTGCTCGAAACGCAGATCGGGATGATCGCGCAGCGTGCGCGCCACATCGTGATAGACGCCGGCCTCGCACTCGACGGTGACTTCGCCGAGGCGCAGCACCGGCTCGGAGACGCGCTCGCCGAGCACTTCCTTAAGTTTCAGACACAGTCGTTCCAGCTTGGCGCTCATGGTCGCTTCGATTTCCGGTTCAGCGGGCGATGGTGGAGGTGCGTTTGATCTTGTTCTGCAGCTGGATCAGGCCGTAAAGCAAGGCCTCGGCAGTGGGCGGGCAACCCGGTATGTAGATATCGACCGGCACGATGCGGTCGCAACCGCGCACCACGGAATACGAGTAGTGGTAATAGCCGCCGCCGTTGGCGCAGGAGCCCATCGAAATCACCCAGCGCGGCTCGGCCATCTGGTCATAGACCTTGCGCAAGGCGGGTGCCATCTTGTTGGTCAGCGTGCCGGCGACGATCATCACGTCCGACTGGCGCGGGCTGGCACGAAAGACGATGCCGAAGCGGTCGAGGTCGTAGCGCGAACAACCGGCATGAATCATTTCCACGGCACAACAGGCGAGACCGAAAGTCATCGGCCACATCGACCCCGTACGGGTCCAGTTGATCACCTTGTCGAGCGTCGTGGTGACAAAACCTTCCTGCATGACGCCTTCGATGCTCACGCGATTCCCTTATTCCCAGTCCAGGGCGCCCTTGGCCCAGGCATAGATGTAACCCACCACGAGAATGGAGAGGAACACCAGCATTTCGATGAAGCCGAAGAACTTGACCTCCGGCGTGGCGACGATTTCCTTGAAGATCGCTGCCCACGGAAACAGGAAGGCGATTTCGAGATCGAACAGGATGAAGATGATGGCGATCAGGTAGTACCGCACATCGAACTTCGAGCGCGCTTCGTCGAAAGGCGCAAAACCGCACTCGAAGGGAGAGAGTTTTTCACTGTCCGGCCGATTGGGGGCAATCAGCCAGCCGAGGAGGATCGGAACGCACCCGAAGGCCAGGCCGACGAGCACGAAAATCAGGACAGGGAAGTAATTTTCCAACATATTTTCCGCAGCCAATACCACATTGCCGGTGTCCAGAATCAAACAAGGAGAACACCTGAAATCCTTGGTGCCGACGGCGAGACTCGAACTCGCACAGCTTTCGCCACTACCCCCTCAAGATAGCGTGTCTACCAATTTCACCACGTCGGCCCTGCCACCCAAATTCCGGCAGCTTTTAGCGGCGCGAATAATACCATTACTGCGCCGCAATAAAAAACTTATACCCAAAAAATCTTACTTCGGAATGTCCTTCGTTTTCGAGTCGCCGGGCTCACCGGAAACCGGCGTTTCGATCTTGGCCGGAGCGGGCACGACGGACTCGGAATTGACCGCATTGTCCATCACGCTGCCCGAAGCCCGCGGCTTGGAACTGGCCATGTAGGACAGGCTCAGGCTGGTCATGAAAAACATCGCCGCGAGGACCGCCGTGGTCCGGGACATGAAGTTCGCGGAACCGGAAGCACCGAAGAGACTGCCCGAAGCACCGCTGCCGAAAGCAGCGCCCATGTCGGCGCCCTTGCCGTGCTGAATCAGCACCAGGCCGATGACGCCAAGACCGACGAGGATATGCACCGACAACACGATGGAATACATGAGATCCATTTTTGTTCCTTGAAATTAGCCGGCCGCGCAAATGGCGAGAAAATCGTCGGCAACCAGCGCTGCGCCGCCGATCAGGCCGCCATCGATATCGGGCATGGCAAAAAGTTCCTTGGCGTTGCCCGGCTTGACGCTGCCGCCGTAGAGAATCTGCAGACCGGCCGCAACGCCGGCATCGGCCTGGGCGACGCGGGCGCGAATCAGCGCATGCACTTCCTGCGCCTGGGCGGACGATGCCGTCTTGCCCGTGCCGATGGCCCAGACCGGCTCGTAGGCCACGATGGATTTCGCCAGCGCGGCAACGCCGCAGCGCGCGACCACGGCATCCAGCTGGCGCGTGACGACCTGGGCGGTGACATTGGCCTCGCGCTCGGCCAGCGTTTCGCCGACGCAGACGATGGGGACGAGATTCGCGGCCAGCGCGGCGGCGGTCTTGGCCGCCACGACTTCATCGGTGTCGCCGTAGTAGCTGCGGCGCTCCGAATGGCCGACGATGACGTACCTGACGCCGAAGTCGTTCAGCATCGTCGCGCTGACTTCGCCGGTGTAGGCACCCTGCGCATGTTCCGAAACATCCTGCGCACCCCAGGCCACGGCGCTGCCGCCGAGAACCGACTGGGCCTGGACGAGGTAGGGGTAAGGCACGCAAACCGCCACCTGCGCCTTGAGGTTCTGGGCGCCGGCGCGTACGGCATGCAGCAGGCCGAGATTGACGGCCAGGCTGCCATGCATCTTCCAGTTGCCGGCTACGAATTTTTGACGTGTTGTCATGGTGGTCGCGAGCGGAAGGCGGGGATGTTGTAAAGACTGTAATTATAGCCCTCCGGCCGGACACCGGTCAAACCGGACAATGCGCCGGATCAGGGCGCGTTCGAATGCGCCGTATGCTCCAGCTGGTCGAACGCGATATGGCGGACATCCTTGCCCTTGACGATGTAGATCACGTTTTCGGCGATGTTCTTGGCGTGGTCGCCGATACGCTCGATGGCCTTGGCGATGAAGACGATATCGAAGGCCGACGTGATGGTGCGCGGATCTTCGAGCATATAGGTGATGAGCTGCCGCATGATGCCGCGGAATTTCTCGTCGATGGCCTGATCCTCGCGGATGATGCTTGCCGCCTTGACCGCATCCAGCCGCGCGAAGGCGTCGAGCACGCCGCGCAGCATGCCGACCGAGATTTCCGCGACGTCGCGCACATAGCTGACGCGCGGCGTGTTGAGGTGGTCGCGCTGCAGGACCATCCGGCCGATGCGCGCGATCTTGGCCGCCTCGTCGCCGATACGTTCCAAATCGGTGACGATCTTGCTGACCGCCATGACCAGACGCAGGTCGTTGGCCGCCGGCTGGCGCTTGACGATGATCTGGGAACATTCCTCGTCGATATTGACTTCGAGGCCGTTGACGCGATGATCGTCGGCGATCACCTTCTCCATGCGGTCGTGATCGCCGGCGATGAAGGCATCGATGGCCGTCATGATCTGGGCCTGAACCAGGCCGCCCATCTGCATGACGCTGGCGCGCAGCGTCTCCAGCTCGGCGTCGAATTTCTTGTAGGTATGGTCGCTGATGTTCATGTTTCTCTGTCTCCTCAGCCGAAGCGGCCGGTGATGTAATCTTCCGTCTGTTTTTTCTTCGGCTTGATGAATATCTGGTCGGTAACGCCGAATTCGATCATTTCGCCCAGGTACATATAGGCAGTGTAATCGGAGATCCGCGCCGCCTGCTGCATGTTGTGGGTGACGATGGCGATGGTGAACTCGGTCTTGAGTTCGGCGATCAGTTCCTCGATGCGCATGGTGGAAATCGGGTCCAGCGCCGAGGTCGGTTCGTCGAGCAGCAGGACCTCGGGCTTGACGGCAATGCCACGGGCGATGCACAGGCGCTGCTGCTGCCCGCCGGACAGGCTCATGCCGCTCTGGCCGAGCTTGTCCTTCACTTCATCCCACAGCGCGGCCTTCTTCAGCGCCCATTCGACGCGTTCTTCCATCTGCGTCCTGGACAGCTTCTCATGGAGGCGTACGCCGAAAGCGATGTTCTCGTAAATCGACATCGGGAACGGCGTCGGCTTCTGGAACACCATGCCCACCTTGGCGCGCAGCACATTCACGTCGACCTTGCGGTCCAGCATGTTCTTGCCGTCAAGCAGCAGTTCGCCGGTGGCGCGCTGCTCGGGATAGAGATCGTACATGCGGTTCATCGTCCGCAGCAGCGTGGACTTGCCGCAACCCGACGGGCCGATGAAGGCCGTCACATGGCGCTTGTAGATTTCCAGGTTGATGTTCTTCAGCGCATGGTATTTGCCGTAGAAGAAATCAAGATTCTTGAAGGCCATTTGCGCCTCCAGGCCTGCCGCCACTTCGTTCATCATCATCGTCGGGCTCGTGTCGTTCATGGTTTGATTGGTTTCACAGCTTGTGCTTCTCGCGGAAGATCACCCGCGCGAGGATGTTGAGCCCCAGGACTCCCAGCGTAATCAGGAACACCCCCGCCCAGGCGATCTGCTGCCATTCCTTGAAAGGACTCATCGCGAACTTGAAGATGGTGACCGGCAGATTGGCCATCGGCTCGTTGAGATTCAGGCTCCAGAACTGGTTCGACAGCGCGGTGAACAACAGCGGCGCGGTCTCGCCCGCGATGCGGGCCACCGCCAGCAGGATGCCGGTGATGACGCCGGCGATCGAGGCCTTCAGCGTCACGCGCATGATGACGATGCGCTTGGGCGCACCGAGCGCGAACGCCGCCTCGCGCAGCGTGTCCGGCACCAGCTTCAGCATGTTCTCGGTCGTCGCCACCACCACCGGAATCACGATCAGCGCCAGTGCGAACACGCCGGAAAGACCTGAGAACTTGCCCACCTTGGCGACATAGACCGCGTAGATGAACAGTCCGATGACGATGGACGGCGCCGACAGCAGGATGTCGTTGATGAAGCGCGTCGTGCTCCCCAGCCAGGTGCGGCGGCCGTATTCGGCCAGATAGATGCCGGCCAGGATGCCGATCGGCGTGCCCAGACCGGTCGCCAGCGAGACCAGGATCAGGCTGCCGACGATGGCGTTGAGCAGGCCGCCGGGCTCGTCGGCCCCGGGCGGCGGCGTCATCTTGGTGAACAAGTCGAGCGACATGCCCGCGATGCCGAGTTCCAGCGTGGTGAACATGATCCAGGCCAGCCAGAACAGACCGAAGGCCATGGCGAGCATCGACAGGGTCAGCGCAACCTTGTTGATGAGCTTGCGTCGTGTCAGTAATTCCATTTTCGGCTCAGGTCTGGGTGCCCTCCTGCTTCGACAGGCGCAGCAGGAGCAGTTTCGAGAACACCAGCACAGCCAGTGTGATGAGGAACAGGATCAGGCCCAGTTCGATCAGCGACGCGGTGTACAGCCCCGGTGTCGCCTCGCCGAACTCGTTGGCCAGCGTCGAGGTAATGCTGTTGCCGGGCGCGTAGAGCGAGATGCTGGAAAGGAAGTTGGTGTTGCCGATGACGAAGGTCACCGCCATCGTCTCGCCGAGCGCACGCCCGAGGCCGAGCATGATGCCGCCGATGACGCCGACCTTGGTATAGGGCAGCACCACGTTCCAGACCACCTCCCAGGTGGTGCCGCCGACGCCGTAAGCCGACTCCTTGAGCATGGCCGGAGTCACTTCGAACACGTCGCGCATCACCGAGGCGATGAACGGAATGATCATGATGGCGAGAATAATGCCGGCGGCGAGTATGCCGATGCCCAGCGACGGCCCGGCGAACAGCATGCCGACCAGGGGCAGCTTGCCCAGCGTGGCGGCCAGAAAGGGCTGCACATACTGGGCGAAGATCGGGGCAAACACCATCAGGCCCCACATGCCATAGACGATGGAAGGCACCGCCGCCAGCAGTTCGATGGCGATGCCCAGCGGCCGGCGCAGCCACACCGGCGACAATTCGGTCAGGAACAGCGCGATGCCGAAGCTCACCGGCACCGCGATGATGAGCGCGATCAACGACGTCGCCAGCGTGCCGTAAATCGGGATCAGCGCCCCGAACTCCTCCATCGGCGGATTCCACTCCTGGCTCCAGATGAAGCGCAGGCCGAACTTCTGCAGCGACTCCCACGAACCGATGGCCAGCGAGACGATGATGCCGGCCAGCAGCATCAACGTCAGTGCGGCGACCGCGCGCGTCAGATTGAAGAACAACCAGTCGCCAAACTTGTGGCTGCCGACGGTAGCCGGTTCCTGTGCCGTGCTCATTGTGGAATTTGCCTACGCTGGTCGCAAAAAGTCCGCGCCGCCGCGAGACGGCGCGGACAGTGGAACTTCACCCTACTTGCCGGCAAAAACAGGCTTGCCGGAAGCGTCCTTGATCTGACCCCAAGCCGCGTGAATCAGCTTGACCAAACTGTCGGGCAACGGCACATAGTCGAGTTCATCGGCCAATTTGCCGCCGTTCTTGTACGACCACTCGAAGAACTTGAGTACTTCGGCGGCCTGCGCCGGCTTGTCCTGCACCTTGTGCATCAGAATGAAGGTGGCGCCGGTGATCGGCCAGGAGTCCTTGCCGGGCTGATTGGTCAGGATTTCGTAGAACGCCGACTTGGTCCAGTCGGCATGCGCCGCCGCCGCCTTGAAGGTGACATCGCCGGGAACCGGGAAGGCTCCGTCGGCGTTTTGCAGAAGCGTGTAAGTCATCTTGTTCTGCAGGGCATAGGCAAACTCAACGTAGCCAATGGAACCCGGCAGGCGCTGAACGAAAGCGGATACCCCTTCGTTACCCTTGCCGCCGAGACCCACCGGCCACTGCACGGCCGTACCTTCGCCGACTTTCTGTTTCCACTCGGCGCTTACCTTCGACAAGTAGTTGGTGAAAATGAAGGTCGTACCCGAACCGTCGGCGCGGCGCACGACGCCGATGTCGGCAGCCGGCAGAGGCAGGCCCGGATTGAGGTCGGCAATGGCCTTGTCGTTCCACTTGAGAATCTTGCCGAGGTAGATGTCGGCCAGCACAGGGCCGGTCAGCTTGAGTTGACCGGGCTTGATGCCGGCCAGATTGACCACCAGCACTTCGCCGCCGATCACGGTCGGAAACTGCATCAGCCCGTCCTTTTCGAGAACCTCGGGCTTCAGCGGCATGTCGGAGGCGCCGAAATCGACGGTCTTGGCCGTGATCTGCTTGATGCCGCCGCCGGAACCGATCGACTGGTAGTTGATCCTGTTGGCCGTCGCCTTCTGGTAGGCGTCGGCCCACTTGGCGTAGATCGGCGCAGGGAAGGAAGCGCCGGCACCGGTAATTTCGGCCGCCAGAGCGCTCTGGGCAGACAGCGCCAAGGACGCCGCCATCAGGGGTACGGACAAGCACTTCAAGGACTTCAGCATCGTATTCTCTCCTGGGAAGATTTCGCACTGCGACATTCAACGCCTCGCACCTTAGCGGCGCAGTGTGACAAGCATGTGACACAGACCGTTTTCACCCCTGTCACACGGCGGCAATGTCGCCACGCCACATTGCCGGGCATGACTTCAGCCAACCTGCGCGTATTGATGATCTCGGACGTCTACTTTCCGCGGATCAACGGCGTCTCGACCTCGATAGAGACTTTTCGCAACGACCTGCAAACGCACGGCATCGACGTGACGCTGGTGGTGCCCGAGTATCCCGAGCCCCACCCCGCCCCGGCCACCCACCGCGTGCCCTCGTCGCGCCTGCCCTTCGACCCCGAGGACCGCCTCATGCACTGGGGCCACCTGGTCCGCACGACCCAGCGGCTGGCCGCCGACAAGTTCGACCTCATCCACATCCAGACGCCGTTCGCCGCACACTACGCCGGCGTGCGCGCCGCACGGCAAAGCGGCGTGCCGGTGCTGGCGACCTACCACACGCATTTCGAGGAATACTTCCACCACTACCTGCCGCTGCTGCCGCGGCCGCTGCTGCGCGCCGCCGCCCGGCGCATCGCCCGCGGCCAGTGCAACCAGCTCGACGCCGTGGTGGTGCCTTCGCACGCGATGCACACGACCCTGACGGATTACGGCATCCGCGTTCCCCTGCACGTCCTGGCCACCGGCATCCCCGTGGCGCAGTTCGAGAACGGCGACGGCGTCCGCTTTCGCAGCCGGCACGGAATCGGCGCCGGACAACCGGTAGCGCTGTTCGTCGGCCGCGTCGCCCACGAGAAGAACATCGGTTTCCTGATCGAGGCCATGGCGCATCTCAAGCACCTGCAACCCGACGCGCTGCTGGTCGTCGCCGGCGAAGGGCCGGCGCTGGCCGGCCTCCAGCGCAACGTGGCGGAAATGGACCTCGAACGGCATGTCCGCTTCGTCGGCTACATGGACAGGAACACGCAGCTGCCCGACTGCTACGCCGCCGCCGACATCTTCGCCTTCGCCTCGAAGACCGAAACCCAGGGGCTCGTGCTGCTGGAGGCGATGGCCGCCGGGCTGCCGGCCTATGCATTGTCGCGCATGGGTACCCGCGACATCCTCGAACCGCGGCGCGGTGCGGTCGTCGCGCCGGACGACCCGGCCCGGTTCGCCGCCGGGCTCGCCGCACTGCTGGCCGACAAGCCGCGCCTCGCACAGCTGGCCGCCGCGGCCCGCACCTATGCCCAGGAATGGTCGGCTCCCGAACGGGCGCGGCAACTCGCCGGACTGTACCGCTCGCTGGCCGAAGGATATTCTGCGTCATGAACACGAAACCCGCCGCGACGACCATGACCGACACCGAAAGTCCCTACAAGGGCAAGACCGGCCTGCGCCGGGTCTGGAACGCTCTTTTCTACTCCTGCGCCGGCCTCTCCGCCGCCTATCGCCATGAAGACGCCTTCCGCCAGGAAGTCCTGCTCGCCGCCGTGCTGATCCCGCTGGCCCTGCTGCTGCCGGCCAGCGGCCTCGGCCATGCCCTGATGGTCGGCAGCGTGCTGCTGGTGCTGATCGTCGAACTGGTTAATTCGGCCATCGAGGCCGCCATCGACCGCATCTCGCTGGAAAACCACCGCCTCTCCAAGCGCGCCAAGGACATCGGCAGCGCCGCCGTGCTCGTCGCCCTCGTCAATGTCGTCGCCACCTGGAGCCTGGTGCTGTTCGCCTAGCACCTCGGAAAACGCGGCGGGCGTCATCGACCGCATTGATCCAGTTGAAGTATTTCAATGCCATGCGCTTGCGATGCGGTTATCATCGGGACCCGGCACGCTGCCATCCACTTGACAACCCGCCTGCCCCGATCCCGCCATGTTCCCAAAACTCAACAACCTGAACTTTCGCTTCATCGTTCTCGCCAGCCTCGGTGCTCCGGCCCTGCTGCTGTGGATCGCGGGGTTCTACGCCTGGGATAGCTGGCGTGGCTACAACGTCCTGCGTACCACCATCCAGGCCAATGCCATGGCGGACGGCATCATCACCGCCGCGGGCTTGCAGGCGCTCGAACGCGGCGTAACGACCAGCCTGCTGTCGGCGCCCGGCCCCGCCAGCGAGGCGGCACGCGCGCGTTTGACGGAACTGCGCAGCAAGAGCGACAAGCTGTGGCGGGAAGCCAATGCGATCGCCGACCGGCTCGAAGCCGAGGGCGTCGTCTATGTGGGTACCGGAGTCGCGCGCAAGCAGGCGCAGGAGGCCTATCAGAAACTGGCGGCGGCGCGCCAGCGCGTCGATGCCAGCCTGCTGAAAGCGGAACGCGACATCAAGCCCGGCGAATGGATACCCGTCGTCACCGGTTTCATCAATAGCGCGGCGCGCATGCGGATCGCCTCGTTCGGCGGCGTGGCCTTCCCGCCGCAGATCACCTACCCCAACCTCACCACCAAGCACAGCGTCTGGCTGGCTTCCGAATACGCCGGACTGGAACGCGCCACCTTCGCCGGCGTCATCAACGGCAACGCGCCGGCCGCTCCCGATATCCTGCAAAGGCTGGGCGCCTTCCGCCAGACTGTCGAGGGCAGCATCGCCGACATCCGTTTCGTGCGCGACATTCCCGGTACCGACCCGCAGATCGTCGCCGCCATCGACGCCATGGAAAAACATTTCATGGGCGAGTACAACGTCGTCCGCAAGCAACTGTACGCCGAAGCGGAATCCCGCAGCCCTGTCGCCGAGGGCCGGCAATACAGCCTGAGCAGTGCCGAATGGCTGGAAAAGTCCACCGCTGCGATCAATACCCTCCTCAAGGTATCGGACGCCTTTTCCAACGTCGGCAACGCCGAGTCCGAGCGCGACGCGAAGATTAAATTCACGCAGATGATCGGCTACATCGGCCTGTTCATCGGCATGATCGCGGTTTCCATCCTGGCCATATCGCTGCTGCTCAGCAAGCTGCGGCATCTCGACAACCTGCGCGACTCGATGGCGGAATTCGCCACCGGCCAGGGCGACCTGACGTCGCGCCTGAGCGCCGCCACCACGGATGAGATCGGCCAGACCTCGGCGGCATTCAACCGTTTTACCGAAAAATTGCAGGAAATCATCGCTGAGACGCGCAGCATCGTCATCCAGCTTGCCGAGGCGGCGGAAAAACTGACCGCCGCCAGCGACCATGTCAGCCGGAGTTCGCGTACCCAGAGCGAAATGTCGGTCTCCACCGCCGCCGCCGTGGAACAGGTGACGACGAGCATCGGCCAGGTAGCCGAGAGCGCACGCGAGACGCTCGACGATTCGCGCCAGGCAGGCGCGCTGGCCGAGGAAGGCGTCCGCCTGGTGCGCCAGGTGGCCGACGAAATGCGCACGCTGGCGGATGCCGTAGGCGCCAGTTCGCGCAGCGTCGAAGGACTGGGCGAACGCTCGCGCGAAATCGGCGGCATCGTCCACGTCATTCGCGAAATCGCCGACCAGACCAACCTGCTGGCGCTCAACGCCGCCATCGAGGCGGCGCGCGCCGGCGAGCAGGGGCGCGGCTTCGCCGTGGTGGCGGACGAAGTGAGAAAGCTCGCCGAGCGCACCGGCGCGGCCACACTCGACATTTCGCGCATGATCGACAGCATCCAGCACGACACCGACACCGCCGTGGAAGGCATACATGCCAGCGGCGAGCGCGTCGAACAGGGCGTCACGCTGGCATCGCAGGCCGCCGAGGCGCTGGTGAAGATCAGCGCCGGCACGCGCCACGCGGAATCGCGGGTCAACGATATCGCCAACGCCACCCAGGAACAAAGCCAGGCCGGCAGCGAAATCGCACGCAACGTCGAACAGGTCGCCCAGATGGCCGAGGAAAACAACGCCGCCGTCAGCGAAACGGCAGAGGACGCGCAACAGCTAAAGGGACTCGCGGACCGTCTCCACAACCTGGTGGGACGCTTCAGGATTTAATCGCTGCGCAATCTCGCCGACACGAGGCCGTCGCAATGCCCCGCCACCATGCGGGGCATGGATAGAAGAGACGACGCCACCGCCCACCCCGGGCGCCAGCCATTGCGCGTGGCGCTGGTCACCGAAACCTTTCCGCCGGAAGTCAATGGCGTGGCCATGACCCTGGGCCGGCTGGCGGACGGCTTGCGCAGCCGCGGCCACAGCGTCGAGATCGTGCGGCCGCGCCAGAGCGGCGACGGTCCGCGCGGCAGTGCGCACGACCAGATCACGGTGGGCGGCCTGCCCATCCCGAACTACCGCGGCTTGCGCTTCGGCCTGCCGGCGACGGGATTCCTGCTGCGCCGCTGGCGCCGGAATCCGCCGAACATCGTCCATGTCGCCACCGAAGGCCCGCTCGGCGCCTCGGCCATCAAGGCGGCACGCCGGCTCGGCCTGCCGGTGTCATCGACCTTTCATACCAATTTCGACGCCTACTGCCGCCACTACGGACTGGCCTGGCTGAAACGGCCGATCGCCGGCTACCTGCGCCGCTTTCACGACCGCTGCGATGCCACCTACGTGCCGACCGGCGCGCTGGCACAGGAACTGTCGCGCCAAGGCTACCGCAATGTCGAGGTCATTTCGCGCGGCGTCGACACCCGGCTCTTCAACCCGGCGCGCCGTTCCGACGCTCTGCGCGCCAGTTGGGGCGCGCTCCCCGACGACCTCGTCGTCGCCTATGTCGGTCGTATTGCCGCAGAGAAGAATCTCCAGACCGTGCTCGACGCCTTCGCCGCGATCCGTCGCCGGCAACCCCGGGCCAAGCTGGTGTTCGTCGGCGACGGCCCGCTCCGCAAGACGCTTGCCGCGCGCCATCCCGAACATGTCTATGCCGGAATGCGCCACGGCGAAGACCTCGCCGCCCACTACGCCTCGGCCGACCTGTTCCTGT
>CAZWFC010000091.1:0-12442 GCA_964632965.1 uncultured Rhodocyclaceae bacterium | reverse complement strand
GGCCGTGGTGCTGGCGCTCGGCGGCGGCAGCTGGCGCAAGCTCGGTTCGGATGGCGCCTGGGTGCCGCTGCTGGCGGCGCGCGGCGTGCCGGTGGCGGCGCTGCGGCCGGCCAATTGCGGCTTCGACGCCGGCTGGAGCGAGCATTTCCGCGACCGCTACGCCGGCGAACCGGTCAAGTCGGTCGTGGCGTCGACCATGGCTGCCGACGGCAGCGTGCACAGCAGGCCGGGCGAATTCGTGGTCACGGCTACGGGCGTTGAGGGCGGCCTGATCTACGCGCTCTCCGCGCCCTTGCGCGATGCCATCGCGGCAAACGGCCAAGCGGTGCTGACGCTCGACCTGGCGCCCGGCAAGTCGCTTGAGCGCGTGAGCGCGGAAGTGGCCCATCCGCGCGGTTCGCGCTCGATGGCGAGCCATTTGCAGAGCCGGGTCGGCATCGCCGGCGTCAAGGCCGGGCTGCTGCGCGAATGTGCGACGAAGGAGGACTATGCCGATCCCCTGCGGCTGGCGATAGCCATCAAGGCGCTGCCGCTGCGCCTGCTCGCGCCGCGCCCGCTGGACGAGGCGATCAGCAGCGCCGGCGGTGTCGACCTCGCGGCGCTCGACGAAGGACTGATGGTCCGCGCACTGCCCGGCGTGTTCTGTGCCGGCGAGATGCTCGACTGGGAGGCGCCGACCGGCGGCTACCTGCTCACCGCCTGCTTCGCCAGCGGTTATGTTGCCGGGCGGGGCGTCCTGGAGTGGCTTGCGTCGAGCCGACGGTCGGCTCAGGCCGAGGCCGGCAGCGCGAAATAGAAGGTGGCGCCCTGGCCGGGCGCCGATTCCGCCCAGACCCGGCCGCCGTGGCGTTCCATCAGGCGCTTGACGATGGCCAGGCCGACGCCGGTGCCCGGGAACTGGCTGGAGTTGTGCATGCGCTGGAACATGCCGAACAGCTTGTCGGCATAGCGCATGTCGAAGCCGGCGCCGTTGTCGCGCACATGGAAGACGGTTTCGCCGTTCGCCGTGGAACTGCCGATCTCGACGCGGGCGTCGGTCCGCCTAGAGGAGAACTTGCCGGCGTTGTCGATCAGGTTGAGCAGCACCTGGCGCAGCAGGGTCGGGTCGCCGCGTGCCGGCGGCAACGGGTCGCAGCGGAATTCGGTGGCCGGATAGTTGTCCCGCGCCTGTTCGACGACCGAACGCACCAGCCCGTCCATGTCGATGATTACGCTCTTCATCTCGGCGCGGCCGGAGCGCGAATAGTCGAGGATGTCGTCGATCAGCTCGCCCATGCGGGCGGCATTGTGGGCGACGCGCCCGAGCATGTGCAGCCCGTCGGCGGAGAGTTTCGTTCCTTCCTGGTCGACGACCAGCTTCGAGAAGCCGTTGATCGCGCGCAGCGGCGCGCGCAGGTCGTGCGAGATCGAGTAGGAGAAGGCTTCCAGTTCGCGGTTGGCGCGTTCGAGGTCTTCGGTGCGCCGCTGCACGCGCGCTTCGAGGTCGCGGTTGAGCTCCCTGATTTCCTGTTCCTGCAGCTTGCGCTCGGTGATGTCGACATTGACGCCGACCATGCGCAGCGGGACGCCCCGGTCGTCGCGGACGACTTCCGCCTCGCCATGGACGACGCGGACATCGCCGGTCGGGCGGCGGATGCGGTATTCGCACTTGTAGGGGGCGAGGCCGTCGAGCGCCCGCTGCTTCGCACTGGCCACGCGCTCGCGGTCGTCGGCTTCGATGAGGTTCATGAAGGCCTCGAAGCTGGGCGTGGTGCCCTGCGGATCGAGACCGAAGATGCGGAAGGTTTCCTCGGACCAGACGTTGGTGTTGGAGACAATTTCCCATTCCCAACTGCCGACGTGGGCGATCCGCTGCGATGCCGCCAGGCGCACTTCGTTGCGGCGCAATTCCGCCTGCTGTGCGCCGAGGTGGTCGATCAGGCGGTTGAAGCTGCCCAGCAGCTGGTGCACCTCGGTATCGCCGTTTTCCGGCAGGCGTTCGAGCGGTTGTCGGCCGCTCGACATGTCGTCGAGTCTGGCGGCGGCATCTTCCAGAGGCTTGAGCAGGCGGCGCGACATCCAGGCGACGACCAGCAGGGCCAGGAGCGTGGCCAGCGCCGCGCTGGAATACAGGGTGTTGCGCAAGCGGATGGCGGGGCGGAAGGCGATCTCGGTCGGCAGGGCCAGTTCGACGACCCAGCCGGTCGTCGGCACCGCTTTTGCGGAATAGAGCTTCGTGATGCCTTGCGAACTGCGGGCCACCATCGAGCCCTCGAAGCCCTTGCTCAGGCTGTCGGCGATCTCGCTCGTGCCCGGCGCCGGCAGCGGGGTCATGATGCGCTTGGGGTCGCTGGCGGTCACGAACAGGCCGTCCCGCGGCGAAATGATGTAGAACTCCGTGCTGCCGAGCCGTTTCGCGTCGGCCATCAGGCCGAGGAAATCGGCGGCGGTCAGGTCGATGATGCCGGTCATCACGCCCTTGAATTCGCCGGCGGTGTCGATCAGCGGCGTGCTCATGGTCAGCACCGGACGCTTCAGTGTGCGCCCCATGACGGGTTTATCAATATAGGAGCGGCGTGTCGTCGCGGCCTGCGTGACATAGTCGCGGTCGCCGAAGTAGGTGCCGCGCCGGCCGGGTGTGATCGGATAGTCGGCGAGGGCGCGGCCGTCGGCGGCTATGATCGCCGTGCCGCCGGAGAAGCTCTGCTGCAGGACGTAACGCTGTTCGAGGAATTGCTGCAGGTAAGCGTTGTCGCCGAGGCGCGCGAGATCGAGGTGGCGGGCGATGCCTTCGAGGCCCGTCATCCGGTCCTTCAGCTTCTGGTCGAGTTCCGCCGCCAGGTACTCGACCATGGTGAACTGCGCGTCCATGGTCACGTCCCTGGTCTGCGCCTGCAGCGTCGCTGCGGCATAGATGGCCAGTCCCCAGACGAAGCTCAGGGTGACGGCCATGATCGCGACCGTCAGCTTGAACTGCAGGGAACCGAAGGGGACGCTGAAACGACCGGCGTTGCGGTTAGTGTCGTGATTCATGCCGTGTCGAAGTTGGCGATGCGGCGTGATTCTACGGGAGAAACGCCGCATCCGTCGCGGCCGGCATGCGCTGCCCAGCCGAGTTTTTCGAGGACGTCCGCGAATGCGTCGCCGGGCGATGCGTGCAGCACGATTTCGCTGCCGTCGACCGGATGGCGGCAGCGCAGTTCGACGCAGGCCAGCAGCAGCCGGTGGCAGGCGAACTGCTGCTGGAAGAAGCGGTTGTGGATGCCCTTGCCGTGCGTGGCGTCGCCGACGATGGGGTGGGCGATGTGCTTCATGTGGCGCCGCAGCTGGTGGCGGCGTCCGCTCTGCGGTTCCAGTTCCACCAGCGCGTAGCGCGACGTCGGGTAGCGTTCCACGGCGAACGGCAGCTCGACCGTGGCGAGGCGGCGGTAGCGGGTGAGGGCGGGCTGGGCGACGGCGTTCGGTAGCCGGCGGCCGTAGTCGTCGTGCTGGCGCGAGAGCGGATGGTCGATGACGCCGGCCTCGGGCGGCCAGCCGCGCACTACCGCGCGGTAGGTCTTGTGCACTTCGTCGCGCTCGAACTGCCGGCCGACTTGGCTTGCGGTCTCGCCGTCGAAGGCGAACAGCAGCACGCCCGAGGTGCCCTTGTCGAGTCGATGCACGGGCTGGACGCGGCGGCCGATCTGGTCGCGCAGCAGTTGTACGGCGAAGCGCGTCTCGTGGCGGTCGATGTCGCTGCGATGCACGAGCAGTCCGGCCGGCTTGTCGATGGCGATCAGGTGGTCGTCGCGGTAGAGGATGGTGAGCATGGCCTGGCGGCTGCAAAAAAGCGATCGTACTGCGGATATGATGGGTGCCGCACCTGCAACGGAGGTTTTCGCATGGCCAGTCACACCTTTCCGCTTAACGGCGAGTTCATCGAGCTTTTCGTCCTGCTCAAGCTGCTCGCCATGGCGTCGTCGGGCGGTGAGGCCAAGAGCATGGTCGCCGCCGGTCTCGTCAGCGTCGATGGCGCGGTGGAAACGCGCAAGGCGCGCAAGCTCCGGGCCGGCCAGGTGGTGCGCCTGGCCGACGAGGAGATTTGCATCGTGGCGGGCGATCCGGCCGGGCAACTGCGATAATGGCGGCCCTCTCCTAGTCCGAATCCGCAATGTCCATCCAGTGGTTCCCCGGTCACATGACCTCGGCGCGCAAGAAGGCGGCCGAAACGATGGCGCTGACCGACGTGGTGATCGAAGTGCTCGACGCCCGCCTGCCCGAGGCCAGCAGCAATCCGATGATCCGCGAGCTGCGCCAGTTCCGCCAGCGCCCCTGTCTCAAGCTGCTCAACAAGGCCGACCTCGCCGATCCGGTAGCCACCAAGGCCTGGCTCGACTTCTACAACCGCCAGCCGGGCGTCAAGGCCGTGGCCGTCTCCTGCAAGAAGCCGGGCGACGCCGCGCGCGTGCCCGGCCTCTGCCAGACGCTGGCGCCGCATCGCAACGACAACGTCAAGCCGCTGCGCATGATGATCATGGGCATTCCCAACGTCGGCAAATCGACGCTGATGAATGCCCTGGTCAAGCGCCGCATCGCCGCCGTCGGCGACGAGCCGGCGGTGACCAAGTCCCAGCAGCGCTTCGATCTCGGCCCGCGCATGACGCTGGT
Organism: uncultured Rhodocyclaceae bacterium; assembly: GCA_964632965.1. Classification (GTDB taxonomy): domain Bacteria; phylum Pseudomonadota; class Gammaproteobacteria; order Burkholderiales; family Rhodocyclaceae; genus Nitricoxidireducens. The sequence goes on along the minus strand of CAZWFC010000091.1, from coordinate 7,816 downwards.
CGATACGCCGGGACTGCTGTGGCCGAAGATCGAGTACGACAGCGACGGCTTCATGCTGGCGGCCAGCCACGCGGTGGGCACCAACGCGGTGATCGAGATCGAGGTGGCCACCTTCCTGGCCGGCGTCCTGCTCGAACGCTATCCGGCACCGCTGGCGGCGCGCTACGGCTTCGCACTCGAAGGCATGGATGCGGTCGGCGTCGTCGAGGCCGTCGCCCGCAAGCGCGCCTGCATCGTCAAGGGCAGCGGCGGCGAACTCGACCTGGAACGGGCGGCGCTGATCCTGCTGACGGATTACCGCGGCGGCGCGCTGGGCCGCATCAGCCTGGAAACGCCGGCCAGCCGCGCGGCCATGCTGGCGGCGAAAAACGAAGCGTAGCCGACGTCCGCGACAAGGGGGTATGATGACAGCGGCGTCCGTCGTGGCGCCGACTTTCGCGCGTAGCTAAAGGAGCCCAACATGGCGATCAATTCCATATCGTCCAGCACTTCCGCCGTAACGTCCGGTGCCGGGGCGGGAGCACAGCAGGTACGGCCGCAGAAGCAACCTGCGCAGACGCAGCAGGTCCGGCAGGCGACGGACGAAGCGGCCAAGGCGCCCAAGCCGCAGGCCGCGACGCCCGAAACGCGCAAGCCGCCGGTGGTGAATACCCAGGGCCAGAAGACGGGAACGGTCATCAACACCACCGCGTAAGCGGTTCCGGTCGGGAGGGCAGGCCCCGCAGGCGCGGGTCTTGCCTTGGTTTCCTCCGGACTAGCCTTTCCGGAGCAGCGTTGTGGCGTTGTCGGCGGGCAGAGGCTTGCTGAACAGATAGCCCTGGAACTCGTCGCAGCCTTCCGTGGTCGCGAATGCAAGTTGCGCTTCGGTCTCGACGCCTTCCACAACTACCTTCAGGCCGAGATTCCGCGCCAGCGCGATGATGGTCCGCGTGATGGCGACATCGTCGGCGTCCTGCGGGATGCCGCGCACGAAGGACTGGTCGATCTTCATGCAGTCCATCGGGAATCTCTTCAGGTAGGACAGCGACGAGTAGCCGGTGCCGAAGTCGTCGAGCGCGATGGCGATGCCCATGGCACGGAAGGCCCGCAGTTTCTCCACGACTTTTTCCGGATCGTCGACCAGCAGGCTCTCGGTGATTTCGAGTTCCAGGCAATCGGCCGGCAGCCCGGTTTCCGTCAGGATTCCGGTGACTTTCCCCACCAGGTCTGGCTGGCGCATCTGCACGGCGGAAAGGTTGATGGCCATACGCGTGCGCGGCATGCCGGCATCCATCCAGGCTTTTTGCTGCCGGCAGCCGGTGCGCAGCACCCATTCGCCGATCGACTCGATCAGGCCGGTTTCCTCGGCGATGGGGATGAAGCGGGCGGGCGAGATGAAGCCCAGCGTCGGATGGAACCAGCGCAGCAGCGCCTCGACGCCGAGGATGCGGCCGGATGCCACATCGACCCGCGGCTGGTAGTGGAGGGCGAGTTCGTTCTTGCCGATGGATTCGCGCAGGGCGCTCTTGAGCGTCAGGAATTCCAGCGCCTTGGCATTCAACTCACGGGTGAAGAACGCATACTGGTTGCGGCCGCTCTGCTTGGCGGCGTGCATGGCGGCATCGGCGTTGGTCAGCAGGGTCTCGACATTGCTGCCTTCGCCGGGGTGGCAGCTGATGCCGATACTGGCCGAAATATAGAGCGTCTTGCCGTCGATCTCGAACGGATCGGCGAGGGCGTCGAGCATGCGCTGCGCCGTGATGGCGAGATCGGTCTCCTCGCGGACGACCTCGACCAGCACGGCGAACTCGTCGGCGCCGAGGCGCGCCAGCGTGTCGGCCTGCCGCAGGGTGGTCGTCAGGCGGCTGGCGACCTGCGCCAGCAGGCCGTCGGCGGCTGTATAGCCGAGCGAGTCGTTGATGTTCTCGAAGTTGTCGACGTCGAGATGCAGCATGCCGACCAGGGCGCCGGAACGCAGCGCGCGCTGCAGTGCGTTTTGGCAATGCTCGCGGAACAGCGTGCGGTTGGGCAGCCGGGTGAGCAGGTCGTACTGCGCCATGTAGTTCATCGAGCGCAGGCGCCGCACCATCGATTTCGTCATTTCGATGGCGACCAGCGGTTCGCGCTGCACCATGTCGAGCAGGCGCTTCTTGTCGATGGCGACGAATTCGCAATCGGTCACGGCGACCGCGGTGGCGCTGCGCACGGCATCGTCGAGGATGGCCATTTCGCCGAGGGTGGCGCCCGGTTCGACGCAGTCGAAAATCCGGTCGCCGACCCGGATCTCGACTTTGCCCGATTTGATGATGTACATGACATCGCCGGGTTGTCCCATTTCGAAAATGGTTTCGCCGGCCTTGCGGATTTCCACCTTGTCTGCCGGGGTCAGCTGGGTTGAATAGTCGAAGCTCATAAGGGGGCCTTCTTGCGGGCGACCGCCAATCATCGCTACAGGCGGGGCTTTTCGTCAAGCGGTTTCGATGTTGGCAACATATTCTCAGTACCCCAGCGGCAGAAGCGGGCACTAGACGCGCAGCAGCGCCATTTTCAGCGGCGGCTGGGCGTCGCTGCTGGGGAAATCGTCTTCCGGCGCGATCCACTCCATCGTGCGGATCGGCCGTCCGGCCTTGCGGGCGCTGCGCTCCATCTGGTCGAGCCAGGTTTCGCGCGCCACTGCGGCGACATTGTTGCAGCAGAACAGCGTGCCGCCCTCCGCGGTGCACAGCAGCGCCGGCTTGAACAGGGCGGCGTAGTCGTTGACCAGGTCGACCACGCCGAACGGGCTCTTGGCATAGCGCGGCGGGTCGAGGAAGACGACGTCGAACTGCCGCTTCTCCAGCTTGGGGAAGGCCGGCATCTGCTTGCCGCGCACCACGGCCGGCTGGCCGATGCCGGCCAGCTGGCGCATGGCGGCGAAGGCGTCGCTCCTGACGAAGCGCGGCCGTATCGACAGTTCGTTCAGGTGGGCGTTCTCCTTGCCGACGTCGAGGCTGCTCTCGGCGAAATCGACATTGACGACGAACTGCGCGCCGGCCCTGGCGGCGGCGATGCCGACGCCGCAGGTGTAGGCGAAGAGGTTGAGCAGCGACTTGCCGCGCGCTTCCTGCATGACGCGGCGCCGTCCCGCGCGCAGGTCGAGGAACAGCCACGGGTCCTGGCCGTCGTGGCGGCCTCGGATCAGGTAGCCGACGCCCATCTCATGGACGATGCGCGGCTGGACGGCGACGGCCATGGCTTCGGGCGGCAGCGCATTGGCGATGCGCGAATTCGGCTGGCTGCGGTCGTTGTAGAGCGGGATCAGGCCGGGCAGCGCGGCGGCGTAGAAGGCTGTCAGCGCCGCCAGTTCGTCGTCGCGAAGCGGCTGGTGGAAGCTCTGCACCAGCAGCAGGTCGCCGTAGCGGTCGACCGTGAGGCCCGGCCGGCCTTCGACGCTGCCGTGGAAGAGCCGGTAGGCGTCGGTGTTCTCGGCGCGCAGTTGCGCCAGCAATTCGCGGCGGGCGTTCAGGGCGGCGGCGAGCAGGCCGTCGAGGGAATCGGGTGAATCCGGCATGCGGTGCTCCACGGGAGGTTCATAATCGCGGCCATTGCCGCTTGCCGGCAGGCAAGGGCTTGCCTTAAGAGCCTATTTCAGTAGGAATCATGCCCCGCGCCGGTCGGCGGCGGGATGCAGTGCAAGGCACGACTTGCGCCGTGTAGTCAATCTCCACAAGCAAGGCGTAACGCAGCAATGCGCCCGCCACCGACCGGCCCTCCGGGTTGAAACCAGGATCGGCGGCTGCGGCGTTGCGCCGCTTGCCAATGGAACAACCATTGGCCGCGCGGTGCGCCTTGCATTCATCCGATCCTGGTTTCAACGCGGGGCATGATTCCTACTGAAATAGGCTCTAAGACGCCATTCTACAGGCGAGGCGCTATCATCGCGCCCTGTGCCCGGCATCCGCGCCACGGCACGCGGACAGGAGATGATGTGAACGCAGCGCATACCGAAGAATCCGGCATCGACTCACGGGTGACCGAGCTCGAAGTGAAGCTCGGCTTTGCCGAAGACCTGCTCGAACAGCTGAACCTGACCCTCTACCGCCAGCAGCAGCAGATCGACCGCCTGCATCTGGAGGTGCGCGAACTGCGCGAGCAGCTGGCGACCGCCGGACCGGCGGAAGGGCGCAGCCTGCAGGATGAGATTCCGCCGCACTACTGACGGCCTATTTGACGCTGATCTGCAGCGTCCGGTTCTTCCGCATCTTGCCGATGACATGCATTTCGCAGCGCTTGCAGTCGAAGCGTAGCGTGAGCTTGTCCTTGCCCTGCATCAGGGTCAGCGGATCGGGGCGCAGGCCCTTCACCTCCTTGGGGCACAGGTTGAAGCTGTAGCGCAGGCAGTGCCGCGTCACCATCAGCGCGACTTCGCCTTTTTCCCCATCGCATTCGTAGGCGTCCGCCACGAGTGCCACGCCGTGTCGGGCGTAGAACTCGCGCGCCTTGCGGTTGAAGACGTTGCCGAGGTAGGTGAGTTCGTTTTCGGGGTATTGCGCCGGCGGTTCGGCGGACGCCGCCCGCTCCGGACGCCGGTAGGCGGCGCCGCGCGCCGCTTCCAGCTGCTCGACCGCCTGGCGGCGCAGGGCATTCACGTCCGCGGCCGGTATGAACCACGGCTGCGAGAGTTCGAGGACGATTTCGTCGGCTGCAAAAATGGTATTGCCGAGCTTGGCCAGACTTTCGCGCAAGCCGGCCAGCGCGCGTTCGGCGTTCTGCGCGGCTTCCTTGGCGTGGGGCAGGGCGGCGGCGGCCGAAATGCCGTCCGCGTCCGTCAAGTGGAGGGCGAAGCCGTCGGCGGTTTCCGCGAGGCGCATGCGGACGCCGATGCGCCGCTCGGCCGATTTCTTTTCCAGCAGGCGCTCGAATTCCTGGTCGCGGTTGCGGTAAAGCGGGGTGCCGACAGCCAGTCCGGTCGGCACGGTGGTGACGAACAGGCGTTTGCCGTCGGCGCGGTTGATGCGCAAACCCGCCAGTTCCTGGTCGGCGTCGAACCAGGACAGGCCGTCGCCGTTGTTGAAGGCTGCGTCGCCGGCGACGTCGAGCCAGTTCGGACCGACGGCGGCGACCCGGCCGACCGGCGCGCCGGCGAACTTGGGCGTGTCGAAGGCGGCGATGTCGGCCTGGCGGCCGCCGACGAAGTAGTCGGTCGCGCCGCGGTTGAAGGTCTTTTCCGGCTGGGGCTCGAACGTGAAGCTGCACCGGCCCGAAGACGCGGCACTGTATTCCGGGGCTTCCGCCAGGATGGCGTCGAGCTGCCGGCGGTAATAGGCGGTGATGTTCTTGACGTAGGCGAGGTCCTTCAGGCGGCCCTCGATCTTGAACGAGCGGATGCCGGCATCCGCCAGCGCGCGCAGGTTGCCGCCCTGGTCGTTGTCCTTCAGCGACAGCAGGTGCTTGTCGCGGGCGATCGGGCGGCCGTCGCCGTCGGCCAGCGTGTAGGGCAGGCGGCAGGCCTGCGAGCATTCGCCGCGGTTGGCGCTGCGGCCGGTATGGGCGTGGCTGATGTAGCACTGGCCGCTGTAGCTGACGCAAAGCGCGCCATGGACGAAGAATTCCAGCGTCGCCCCGGTTTGGGCGGCGATGGCGCGGATTTCGGCCAGTGACAGCTCGCGCGCCAGCACGATCTGGGAAAAACCCACCTGTTCGAGGAAACGCACCTTGGCCGCCGTGCGGTTGTCGGTCTGGGTGCTGGCATGGAGCTGGATGGGCGGCAGATCGAGTTCCAGCAGGCCCATGTCCTGCACGATCAGGGCGTCGGCGCCGGCTTCATACGCCTGCCAGGCGATGCGCCGGGCGTCCTCCAGTTCCTCGTCCCTGAGAATGGTGTTCAGGGCCACCAGCACCCGGGCGCCGTAGCGGTGGGCATGGGCGGCGAGCTTTTCGATGTCGGCCACGGAATTGCCCGCCGCCGCCCGCGCCCCGAACGCCGGCCCGCCGATATACACGGCATCGGCGCCATGGTCGATGGCCGCCATGCCGAACGCCGGATTCTTGGCGGGCGACAGGAGTTCGAGGCGCTGGGGTGGCGGCATGGGGGAGCACGATAAGGGCGGAATGGCCAATTGTAGCGGCTCGATAGCCCCCGAAGGGCCCGGCAGGAGGGTATCGGTCCGGCTTTCCTTCCGGCCAATCGGGCGGCAAAAGCTTTTTTGACTGGCGTCAACCTTACGTCAAGTCGTGCGTTTTTGGCTTCATGGGTGAATTGCCACCCGATCAATAACGGAGACGAGAATGGGCAGTTCCTGCAAGGAATCCTTTGAAGAATTCCTGGATTTGCTGAAACGGGCGGGTATCAGGATATCGAACGAAGGCGAACTGCGCGAGCGTCTCGCCGAGGCCCGCCGCTGGCAATTCGCTTTCAAGACCCTGGCCGAAAACGGCCGCATGCTGGGCATCTGCTTCGACGACCAGAAGGCCGGCGCCAGCGAAGCGGAAATCCGCCAGGCCTTTGCCGAGTTCGAGTTTCCCGAAAGCGCGCAGGCGGTCTTTGCCGCCAGCCTGAAGGCCGAACATTAAGATTCCGGGAATCCCGGCGCGCCGCGCCGGGGCCCCGTCGGCCCCTTCCCCCGCCCTGCGGCGGCGGATGGCCGACAAAAAAGCCCGCCATCGGCGGGCTTTTTCTTGGGCGGGCTGCTTCAGCGAATGATCGGCTTGTAGCGGATGCGCTTCGGCTTCGCGCCTTCCTCGCCGAGCCGCTTCTTCTTGTCTTCCTCGTATTCGTGGTAGTTGCCGGCGTAGAAGCTCCACTGCGACTCGCCTTCGCACGCCAGGATGTGGGTGCAGATGCGGTCGAGGAACCAGCGGTCGTGGCTGATGATCATGGCGCAGCCGGCGAATTCGAGCAGGGCGTCTTCCAGCGCGCGCAGGGTCTCGACGTCCAGGTCGTTCGACGGTTCGTCGAGCAGCAGGAGGTTGCCGCCGGCCATCAGGGTCTTGGCCAGGTGGAGCCGCCCGCGCTCGCCGCCCGATAGGTTGCCGACCATCTTCTGCTGGTCGCCGCCCTTGAAGTTGAAGCGTCCGATGTAGGCGCGGCTGGGGATTTCGGTCTTGCCGATGGTCAGGATGTCGGCGCCGCCGGCCAGTTCGTCGAACACCGTCTTGCTGCCGTCGAGGCAGTCGCGGCTCTGGTCGACGTAGGAAATCTGCACCGTCGGGCCCTTGACCACTTCGCCGCTGTCGGGCGTTTCCTGGCCGGTAATCATCTTGAACAGCGTCGATTTGCCGGCACCGTTGGGACCGATGATGCCGACGATGGCGCCGGCCGGCACGATGAAACTCAGCTTGTCGATCAGCAGGCGGTCGCCGAAGCCCTTGCTGACCTCGTTGAATTCGATCACCTTGTCGCCGAGGCGCTCGGCGACCGGGATGAAGATTTCATGGGTCTCGTTGCGCTTCTGGTATTCGACGCTGGAGAGCTCGTTGAAGCGGGCCAGACGCGACTTGCTCTTGGCTTGGCGCGCCTTGGGGTTGCTGCGGACCCATTCGAGCTCCTGCTTCATCGCCTTCATGTGGGCGTCTTCCTGCTTGGCCTCGGTTTCCAGGCGTGCTTCCTTCTGTTCCAGCCAGGAGGAATAGTTGCCCTTCCACGGGATGCCGTGGCCGCGGTCGAGTTCCAAAATCCACTCGGCGGCGTTGTCGAGGAAGTAGCGGTCGTGGGTGACGGCGACCACGGTGCCGGGGAAGCGGGTCAGGAACTGCTCCAGCCATTCGACCGATTCGGCGTCGAGGTGGTTGGTCGGCTCGTCGAGCAGCAGCATGTCGGGGCGCGACAGCAGCAGCTTGCACAGCGCCACGCGGCGCT
>CAZWFC010000090.1:0-12612 GCA_964632965.1 uncultured Rhodocyclaceae bacterium | reverse complement strand
TCGACCATGCTGATGTTCATCATCGGCATGTCGCTGCTCTACTCCTACGTCATGAGCTACCTGCACATCTCGCAAAGCGCGGCGGAGTGGATCGTCGGCCTGGCCTTGTCGAAGTGGCTGCTGCTGACTGTGATCCTGCTGCTGGTGCTGGCGCTCGGCTTCTTCCTGCCGCCGGTGTCGATCATCCTGATGACCGCGCCGATCATCCTGCCGCCGCTGAAGGCCGCCGGCTTCGACCTGATCTGGTTCGGCGTGGTGATGACCATCGTCATGGAGATGGGCCTGATCCACCCGCCGGTGGGACTCAACATCTTCGTCATCAAGAACATCGCCCCCGACATCCCGCTCAAGGACGTCGTCTGGGGCGTGATGCCCTTCGTCGGCCTGATGCTCGCCGCCATCCTGCTGTGCTGCTTCTTCCCCGCCATCGCCACCGGCTTCCCCGATGCGGTGATGGGTATTTCCACCAAGTGAGCGCCATGAACCACAATCTCTACGCCCTGCTCGCGTCCCGCTTTCCGAAGGATGACAAGGCTCCCTGCATGATCCTGCCCGACGGCCGCGTGTGGACCTACGGCGACGTCGAGCGCGCCTCGGCGCGCATGGCCAACCTGATCGTCGCCCTCGGCCTCAAGCCCGGCGACCGCGTCGCCGTCCAGGTCGAGAAGACGCCGGAAGCGCTGGTGCTCTACCTCGCCGCGCTCCGCGCCGGCATGGTGTTCCTGCCGATGAACGCCGCCTACCAGCGCCACGAGGTCGAGTACTTCCTCGGCGACGCCCGGCCCGGCCTGTTCGTCTGCCGCGCGCCGCAGCGCGCGCTCGCCGAGGAATTGGCGGCTAAGGCCGGCGTGGCCCACGTGCTGGAGCTCAACGACGACGGCCGGGGCTCGCTGATAGCCGCCGCCGCGCCGCATGCCGACACCTTCCGCACCGTGGCGCGCGCCGGTGCCGACCTCGCCGCCATCCTCTACACCTCGGGCACCACCGGCCGCTCCAAGGGCGCGATGCTGACGCACGCCAATTTAGCGTCCAACGCCGAGACGCTGCATGCTTACTGGCGCTTCCAGCCGGGCGACGTGCTGCTGCACATGCTGCCGATCTTCCATGTCCATGGCCTGTTCGTCGCCAGCCACTGCGCGCTGCTCAACGGCTCGGCGATGTTCTTCGAGCCGAAGTTCGACGCCAAACGCGCCCTGCAGCTGCTGCCGCAAGCGACGGTGTTCATGGGCGTGCCGACCTACTACGTGCGCCTGCTGCTGGAGCCGGGCTTCGGCCGGGAGACCTGCCGCAACGTCCGCCTGTTCATCTCCGGCTCGGCGCCGCTGCTGAAGGAGACCTTCGACGCGTTCCGCGCGCGCACCGGTCAGACGATACTGGAGCGCTACGGCATGACCGAAGGCGGCATGTTCACTTCCAATCCCTACGCCGGCGAGCGGCGCGGCGGCACCGTCGGCCTGCCGCTACCCTGCACCGAGGTGCGCATCGTCGACGACGCCGGCATCCCCTGCAAGCCCGGAGTCATCGGCAACATCCAGGTGCGCGGCACCAACGTCTTCGTCGGCTACTGGCGCATGCCGGAAAAGACGCAGGAGGAATTCACCGCCGACGGCTGGTTCAAGACCGGCGACATGGGCTCCTGGAGCGCCGACGGCTACGTCAGCATCAGCGGCCGCTCGAAGGACCTGGTCATCACCGGCGGCCTCAATGTCTATCCGAAGGAGATCGAGGAAATGATCGACGCCATGCCCGGCGTCGTCGAGTCGGCCGTGATCGGCGTGCCGCATGCCGATTTCGGCGAGGCCGTCACCGCCGTGGTGGTGCGCCAGAGGAATGCCGCCGGCGCCGCGCTCTCCGCCGCCGCCATCGTCGCGGCGCTGAAGGAAGAGCTGGCCAACTTCAAGGTGCCCAAGAGCGTCCATCTCGTCGACGACCTGCCGCGCAACGCCATGGGAAAAGTGCAGAAGAACCTGCTGCGCCAGCGGTATTCCTGAGGCCCGGAGCAACATGTTTTCCGTCTACGGCATCAGCGGGCCGACGTTCACCGGCACACTCGAAGAGCTCAACCGGGTCGCGGCGGTCACGCGCGCCCGGGCGGTGAACGCCGTCGCGCCGGATCGTCTTGAACTCGGGCCCACCGCGCCGGTCGGCATTGCCGGCGGCGCTGGCGGCATCACCGCGCCGGGAGAAGCCGCGATCCGCGCCTACCGCGCCACGGTGCAACTCGACCTGGAGCGCGGCCCCCTGTACCACGCCGCGCAGATCATGCGGCGGCAGGTCGTCGTCGTGCCGGCGGAAGCCTACGCCGACGCGGCGTGGCAAGTGCTGCACGCCAGCCGCGTGCACCAGGCGCCGGTGCTCGACGCCGCGCAGCGGCTGGTGGGCCTCGTCAGCGAACGCGACCTGCTGACCTCGTTCAACCTGGAGCATGACGAGGTGCGCGACGTTCTCGACCGGCGCGTGCGCGACGTCATGACTTCACCCGTCGTCAGCGCCGACCCGGTGACCGACATCCGCCGCATCGCCCGGGTGATGCTCGACCACGGCGTCGATGGCGTACCCATCGTCGATGCGTCCCATACGCTGGTCGGTTTCGTTTCGCGCAGCGACATCCTCAATGCCGTCATCGCCGACCCGCCGCTGAGCCTCTGGCGCTGAGGCCGCGGCACGCGGCTGGCTAGCCGCTCAGCAAGCCGTGCAGCATCTTCGTCGCCAGCAGGGCGAGGAAGCCGCCGAAAGCGCGCTTGAGCTGCTTGACCGGCAGCTTGTGCGCCAGCTTCGCGCCCGCCGGCGCCACCACGTAGCTCAGGGCGACGACGCCGATGAAGGCCGGCAGGTAGATGTAGCCGAGCGAATAGTCGGGCATGCCGGTCGCCTTGAAGCCGCTGACGATATAGCCGACGGTGCCCGCCACGGCGATCGGGAATCCCAGCGCCGCCGAGGTGCCGACGGCCTGATGGATGACCACGTTGCAGAACAGCATGAATGGGATCGAGAGGAAGCCGCCGCCGGCGGCGACGAGGCTGGAGACGATGCCGATGACGGTGCCGGCGACGACCATGCCGACCGTGCCCGGCAGGACGCGATGGGCCTTGGGCTTGAAGTCGAGGATCATCTGCAGCGAGGCGTAATAGACGATGGCGGTGAACACCATCACCAGCGGCCGCGTCGGCACCAGGGTGGCGATGAAGGAACCGACGAAGGTGCCCATCACCAGGCCGGGGGCGAAACTCCTGACGATGTCCCAGCGCACGGCGCCGTGGCTGTGGTGGGCGCGCATGCTGGAGACCGAGGTGACGACGATGGTCGCCATCGAGGTGCCCAGCGCCAGATGCATCGAGTGCTCGACCGGAAAGCCCTGCGCCGTGAAGATCATGAACAGCAGCGGCACGATGGTGAGGCCGCCGCCGACGCCGAACAGCCCGGCGACGAAGCCGGCGAAGATCCCCAGCAACGGGTAGGTCAGCCACCAGACGGTCACGCCACCGCCTCCGAATCAGTAACGCTATATGTTGCGCCGAGCGGTCGGCGGTCGGCGGCAATCGCGGGCGTGCGCATCCCCGCTGCGCGGGGCCCCTGCTTACTGCTCATACCGCCACCCCCATCAACGTCTCGCAGATGAACTTCCACTCCGCCGGATCGACCGGCGTGATCGACAGCCGGTTGCCGCGCTGGAGCACGCGCATGTGCGCCAGCTGCGGATGGGTGCGCAGTTCGGCAAGGCTCACCAGCCGCGTCTTCCGGACGATGCGCACATCGACGTTCACCCAGCGCGGATTCTCCGGCGTCGCCTTCGGGTCGTAGTAATGGCTCGCCGGGTCGAACTGCGTGCGGTCCGGGTAGGCGCGCTTCGCCACTTCCGCCAGGCCGGCGATGCCCGGCTCGGGGCAGTTCGAATGGTAGAAGAACACCTTGTCGCCGACGCTCATCTGGTCGCGCATGAAGTTGCGCGCCTGGTAGTTGCGCACGCCCCACCAGTCCACGGTGCGGTTCGGCATCGCCAGCACATGGTCGATGCCGACGACGCCGGGCTCGCTTTTCATCAGCCAGTAACGCATGCTCTCACTCCCCGCTGCGGCCGGCACCGGCCGACCTCTTCACAGTGAAATCCCGACGGCCAGCAGCAGGCCGAAAACGAACTCGGCGCGGGCCGTGCCGGCCAGCAGCAGGTTGAGCGCCGGGCCGGGCTCGCTGCGCGCGAGACGCCGGACCAGCGTCAGGCACAGCGGCAGCGCGCCGAGCGCCAGCAGCGCCGCGGGACGCCCCAGCAGCGCGAACACCGGCGGCACGGCGAACGGCGCCAGCATCATCGCGCCGTAGGCGCGCCGGGCGCCGCGCGCGCCGAGCCGCGCCGCCAGCGTGCGCCGGCCGGCAGCCAGGTCGCCGGCCAGGTCGCGGTAGTTGTTCAGCATCAGCACCGCCGCAGCGATCGAGCCGACCGCAGCGCCGCCGAGGAAGGCGGCGAACGACAGGCGCCCGGCCTGCAGCCAGTAGCTGCCCATGACGGCGACGACGCCGAAGAAGACCCAGACGAACAGTTCGCCCAGCGGCGTGTGCGAGATCGGCCGCGTTCCGCCCGAGTAGGCCCAGCCGGCGGCCAGCGAAGCCAGGCCGACCGCGAGGATCGGCCAGCCGCCGACGCCGACGAGATAGATGCCGAGCGCGAAGGCGGCGCAGAACACGGCCAGCGCCGCGGCGCGCACCTGACCCGGCGGCGCCCAGCCGGCGGCGGTGACGCGCAGCGGGCCGATGCGTTCGGGCGTGTCGTTGCCGCGCTCGTAGTCGGCGGCGTCGTTGTGCAGGTTGGTGCCGGACTGGATCAGCAGCGCGCAGGCGAGCGCCGCCAGCGCCGGCAGCCAGGCGTGCGGCATGCCCTCGGCCCAGGCGATGGCGGTGCCGAGCAGCACGGGCGTGGTGGCGATGGTCAGCGTGCGCGGCCGCGCCGCGGTCCACCAGACGCGCCAGCCCTGCGGCGGCGCAGTCACGACGGCATCGGGCAGATCCGGCTTCACCGTCCAGCCACCTGCCCGCCACCGGCGGGCCAATCAGTAACCCCCTCTCCCGGAGAGGGGGACAGGGGGAGAGTCGTCGCTTGCTGTGTCTGCATTTCGGGCCTTTGCCCGAAATGCAGGCATGCGATGCCGAAGGACAAGTTTTCCCAGCGCACGTCGCCGAACCCGGCCTGCGCCATCAGCGACGCGAAGCCGCGCTGGTCGGGGAAGCGGCGGATCGATTCGACCAGGTACTGGTAGGCCTCGGGATTGCGCGCCACCGCCGCGCCGAGGCGCGGAATGACCAGGTAGGAATAGAGGTCGTAGAAGGGCGCGAACCACCAGTACGGCCGCGAGAATTCGAGACAGACGAAACGTCCGCCGGGCTTGAGGACGCGATGGATCTCGGCCAGCGCGGCATCGAGCCGTGTGGCGTTGCGCAGGCCGAAGGATATGGTCAGCAGGTCGATGCTGCCGCTCGGGAAAGGCAGGGCCTCGGCTTCGCCCGCCACCCATTCGAGCGCGCCGGCGCGCGCGCGCCCGGCGTTCATCATCGGCAGGCTGGGGTCGCAGACGATCACGCGCCGGTCGGCGGCGCCCAGCAGCCGCGCGACGTCGCCGGTGCCGCCGGCCAGGTCGACGGCGGTGCCGCGCACGGCGCGGCAGCGTCTGGCCCTGATGCGTTTCCAGAGCCGGTGGATGCCGAAGCTCATCAGGTCGTTCATGAGGTCGTAGCGCGGCGCCACGGCCTCGAAGACGCGGCGGATGCGGCTCTTGCGCTCGTCCGCGCTGACGCGGTGGCGCCCGAAACTCCCGTCGATGGCTGGTGTTTCCCGCATGCTCATTTCACACAAAACGCCTTGGGACGCTTCAGCGGCGACCGGCGCCGCAACGCGGTGCAGTGCCGGAACTAAAAAGAAAGCGCGGCAGATTCCGCGCTTTCGAATGGGGTCCCCCGCGTGTGCCGATCAGGCCGGCATCCTGAACCTGGGTTCAGAGTGGCTGCTTTCCTGCCGCATCAGGTGCACCCGGTAAGGGGCGCTCACAACAGCGGCGTCTATGGTCGGCAACCGATGCCAATTAGCATTGGTTCAAGGAATGTATGGCCTTGACGAACACCGCAGGGGATTTCTGTCGGGCGCGAGCCAGGACGGGCTAGAACAGGTCTTCCTGTTGGGCCACGGCCGCATCGAGGCGCGCCTCCATGGCCTGGATTCTACGCCGCAATTCGGAGGTGTCAAAAGCTTCTCCGGAGGACTTCGTCGGCGATTTCCTGAGTGCCGTCAATTCGTGCGCCAGATTGAGCGCGACCATCACCGCCAGGCGTTCGCCGGTGCTGCGCGTCTTCTTGGCGAGGTCGTCCATCTTGCCGTCGAGGAGAGCGACGGCTTCGAGCAGCGCCTCGCGCTCCTCGGGCGGACAGGCCACGCTGTAGGCGCGGCCCTGCAGCTTGATGTCGAGAGTCGGATTGGCACTCATTGCGCCGGCAACCTCGCCATCAAGGCTTCGAGCCGCTCGCGTGCCGTTTCGATTTTCTCGGCGAGCGCCTGCTTCTCGGTTTCGAGGCCCGTGACGCGGCCGCGCAGCTCGCGGTTTTCGTCGCGCAAGGCTGCGCAGAAAGCCACTGCTGCCTCGATTTTCTGTTCGAGTTTGGAGAGATCGCCGTCCATGATGGGACGGAAGTGTGCGAGAAAAAGCGTTTTCGGTCAAGCAATAAGCCGGCGATGTGAAGGTTGCGCCACAACTGCCATGCCCGGCGGGATGCCTCGCCGCAATCCACGCATGCTAGACTTCCGCCCCTGTTCACGGTGCCCAACCCGCCTTTCCGGCGCAAGGGTGAAACGGGAAGCCGGTGCGCGCGAATCTCGCGCAATGCCGGCGCTGCCCCCGCAACGGTAAGGAAGTGTGGAATCGCCATCAGGCCACTGGGATTGCTCCCGGGAAGGCGGCGCTTCAAGACTTCCGAGCCCGGAGACCGGCCGCGGACAACCAGTGGATGTGTCGCGGGGTTGCGATGCGCCGGCGGCTGCCCCATGGCCTCCCTCGCCCGCTCTCCCGCCGCATCCGTATTGCAACTATCCGGCTCGCGGGGACGCTCGCCGGAAAGGGAGTCCATGTCATGCATCGTTCGTTCAGTCGCACCGCGCTAGCGGTCATCGTCTCAAATACCTTCTGTCTCACCGCCCACGCCGCCGACGCCCCCCCGAGGGACGCGGCCGCCATCGTCGTCACCGCCACGCGCCAGCCGATGCGCGCCAGCGAGCTGATTTCCGATATCAGCGTCATCGAGCGCGAGGACATCGCGCGCGCCGGTCAGGCCACCCTGGCCGAGTTCCTGGCGACGCAGCCCGGCGTCCAGATCACGGAAAGCGGCAGCCCCGGCGCGGCGGCCAGCATCCTGCTGCGCGGCGCCAATTCCGGCCACACGCTGGTGCTGATCGACGGCCTGCGCGTCGGCTCGGCCACGCTGGGCACCGTCACCTGGTCGCGCCTGCCGCTGGCGCAGATCGAGCGCATCGAGATCCTGCGCGGGCCGGCCTCCAGCCTCTACGGCTCGGACGCCATCGGCGGCGTGGTGCAGGTGTTCACGCGCCGCGGCGATGGCCCGGCGCGCTTCGACGCCGAGGCCGGCGTCGGCAGCTACGGCACCACCTCGGCGCGCGCGGCCGTCAGCGGCGCGCGCAACGGCCTGCACTACAGCGTCTCCGCCGCGGACTTCCGCAGCGACGGCTTCAACAGCATCCGCAATTCGCGCAATACCGCCTACAACCCCGACGCCGACGGCTTCGCCAACCGCAGCCTGGCGACCGCCCTGTCCTACGATCTGGCCGCCGGCCACGAAGTCGGCGTCGATGTCTTTCACAGCACCGGCCGCAACCGCTACGACGGCAGCAATCCCTCTCCCGCTCGCGCCGACTACGCAAACTCGGTCACCGTGCAGAGCTATGCCGGCACGCTGAAGAACGCCATTGCCGACCACTGGAAAAGCACGCTGCGCCTCGGCCGCTCCAGCGACAACTCCACCAGTTACGCCAATGCCGCGATGGTCAATGTCTTCCGCACCGACCAGAGCCAGGCCAGTTGGCAGCACGACCTGCGCCTGCCCGTCGGCAACCTGTTGCTGGCCTGGGAAATCCTCGACCAGAAGATCAGCGGCACCAGCGCCTACACGCTCAAGGGGCGCACCGTGAAGTCCCTGCTGGCCGGCTGGAACAACCGCTACGGCGCCCACCGCTTCCAGGCCAACCTGCGCCGCGACGACAATTCGCAGTTCGGCAGCCGGAATACCGGTTCGCTGGCCTGGGGCTACCAGATCGACGGCCAATGGCGCACCAACGCCGCCTACGGCACGGCCTTCAGGGCGCCGACCTTCAACGACCTGTTCTACCCGCTGAGCTTCGGCTATGTCGGCAATCCCAACCTCAAGCCGGAAGCGTCGCAGAGCCGCGAGCTGGCCGTGCATTACGAGAAGTCCGGCCACCATGCCTCGCTCACCTGGTACCTGAACCGCGTCTCCGACCTGATCTCCTGGTCGGGCGTCACCTCGCCGGTCAACGTCGGCACGGCGCGGCTGGAAGGCGTCACCCTCGCCTATGCCGGGCACATCGCCGGCTTCGACGCCGACGCCAGCCTCGACCACCTCGACGCCCGGGATACCGGCAGCGGCAAGCGCCTCGGGCGCCGCGCCCGCAGCGTGGCCAACGCCGGGCTCGGCCGGACGTCCGGACCCTGGCAATGGCGCAGCGAAGTCCAGGTCGCCGGCGGCCGCTACGACGACGACGCCAACGCCAAGCACCTCGGCGGCTACAGTCTCGTCAATCTCCAGGGCAGCTACGCCGTCGCGCGCGACTGGTCGCTGTTCGCCCGCGTCAACAACCTCTTCGCCAAGAAGTACGAACTGGTGGCCGACTTCGCCACGCCGGGCGCCAACCTGTTCGTCGGGTTGCGCTACTCGCCGCAGTAAAATCCGCCACCCATGCCGACCCGCCGCCGCGCCCTGCTGATACTCGTCCTGCTGCTGTTGCTGGCGGCGGCGAGCCTGCTGGCGGCGCTGATGGCGGGGAGCTTCGCCGTGGCGCCCGGCGCGGTGCTGCAAGCCCTGCTGGGCGGCGGCGACGGCGTCGGCGCCGAGGTGGTGATCAAGCTGCGCCTGCCGCGCGCGGTCGGCGCCTTCGCCTGCGGCGGCCTGCTGGCGCTGGCCGGCGCGCTGATGCAGGTGCTGCTGCGCAATCCCCTGGCCGATCCCTATGTGCTCGGCATCTCCGGCGGCGCCGGCGTCGGCGCGCTCGGCGCGATGCTGTTCGGCCTGCCGCTGCTCTTCGTGCATGGCGGCGCCTTCGCCGGCGCGCTGGCCGCCATGCTGCTGGTGTTCGGCCTCGCCCACGGCGACAGCAGTTGGACGCAGGCGCGGCTGCTGCTCACCGGCGTCATCGTCGCCGCCGGCTGCGGCGCCGCCGTGGCACTGATTCTTTCGGTCGCGCCCGACCATCAGCTGCACGGCATGCTGTTCTGGCTGATGGGCGACGCCGGCCAGATCGTCACGCCCTGGCCGCCGCTGCTGGTGCTGCTGGCCGGCCTGGCGGCGGCGCTGCCCTTCGCCCGCGAGATGAACCTGCTTGCGCGCGGCGAAGCCCTCGCCGCGACGCTGGGCGTCGCCGTGCCGCGCCTGCGCTTCCTGCTCTACGTGCTGGCCTCGCTGCTCACCGCCACGGCGGTCACCAGCGCCGGCAGCATCGGCTTCGTCGGCCTCGTCGTGCCGCACCTGATGCGCCTCGCGCTCGGCAACGACCAGCGCCTGCTGCTGCCGGCCAGCGCGGTGGCGGGCGGCATCCTGCTGACGCTCGCCGACACGCTGGCGCGCACCGTGGTCGCGCCGCAGCAGTTGCCGGTCGGCGTGCTAACGGCCCTGATCGGCGTGCCGGCGTTTCTGTTCCTGCTGACGCGCCAGCCGCGCCGGAGCGCCTGATGCTGACGGCGACCGGACTCGACGTCTCGATCGCCGGCATCGCCGTCTGCCGCGCTCTCGACCTGACGCTGAACGGCGGCGAATCGCTCGCCATCCTCGGCCGCAACGGCGCCGGCAAGTCGACGCTGCTCGCCACGCTGGCCGGCCTGCGGCCCGCGCAGGGCGGCACGGTGAGCATCGCCGGCATTGCCCTGCCGGCCCGCGACGGCCGCGCGCTGGCAACGCAGCGCGGCTACCTCGCCCAGCAGCAGAACGACGCCTTCGCCACCGAAGTGCTCGAAGCGGTGCTGGCCGGGCGCCACCCGCATCTTTCGCGCTGGGAATGGGAATCCGCCGCCGACCGCCGCATCGCCGCGCAGGCGCTGGACCAGGTCGGCCTGGCCGGCTTCGGCGCCCGCCAGTTGCACACGCTCTCCGGCGGCGAGCGCCAGCGCGTCGCGCTCGCCACCCTGCTGGCGCAGCAGCCGGCGCTCTACCTGCTTGACGAACCGCTGACCCACCTCGACCTCAACCACCAGATCGCCGCGCTCGACATCCTTGCCCGCCTGGCGCAGGACGGCGCGGCGGTGGCCGCCGTGCTGCACGACCCGAGCCTGGCGCTGCGCTATTTCGACCAGGCGCTGCTGCTGTTCGGCGGCGGCGAATGGCTGGCCGGGCCGGCCGCCGACGTGCTCACCGCCGCCAACCTCACGCGGCTCTACGGCCACCCGCTGCGTCGCATCGACGGCGCGCGCCATCCCGTCTTCGTTCCGGAGTAAATCATGTTCCGTCGCATCCTGTTCCTGCTCGTCCTCTGCCTGCCTGCCCTGGCGCAGGCCGCAGACGCCTGTCCGCGCATCGTCAGCCAGTCGCCCTACATCACGCGGGCGCTGGAATGGATGGGCCTCGGCCCCTGCATCGTCGGCGTCAGCCGCTACGACCACCGCGACCTGCCGCGCACCGGCGGCGTCATCGACCCGGACGCGGACGCCATCGCCGCCCTCGACCCGCAACTGATGATCACCTCCAACCTGACCGCGGCGGCGAAGTGGCGCGCCATGGCGCCGGGCGGCGCCGTCGCGCTGCGCGTCGGCGGCTTTCGCGGCATGGCCGACACGGAACAGATGCTGCGCGACATCGGCCGCGCGGCCGGCATCGCCGACATCGACGCCCGCGTCGACCGCTACACCGGCGCGTGGCGCGCGGCGGCGGCACAGGTCGGCGGCGGCGGACGCCGCGCCCTGGTGATGACGGCGTGCAGCGGCGCACCCTATTCCTTCGGTCGCGGCACCACCCTCCACGACTTGTTCACGCAGGCCGGCATCGCGGTCGTCGCTGACCACGACAACATCCGCAACTTCCGCGCCGACGGCCCCGCCAACGAGATCGAGAACTGGCTCGACGAACTGCGCCCCGAGATCGTCTTCGTGCTGAAGAACAGCCGCGACGAAGCCTGCAACGCGGCGTTGGCGCGGCCGAATCTGCTGCTCGTGCAGCTCGACGGCGAACGCTTCACCCATCCCGGCCCCGGCCTGATCGAGGCCCTGGAACAACTGCAACAGGTACTGGTACCATGAGCGGCATCGACCACACCACGCGCATGCAGCGCAAGAAAACCGTCGTCGACCGGCACATCGCCGCGGCGCAGACCGAGCGCGGCGTACTGGTGGTCAACACCGGCACCGGCAAGGGCAAGTCCTCGGCCGCCTTCGGCATCGTCGCCCGTGCACTCGGCCACGGCATGAAGGTCGCAGTGATCCAGTTCGTCAAGAGCCGCACCGACACCGGCGAGGAAGGCTTCTTCCGCCGCTTCCCGGCGCAGGTGCGCTGGCACGTCATGGGCGACGGCTTCACCTGGGAAACGCAGAACGGCGCGCGCGACGCCGCCACGGCGCAGGCGGCGTGGCAGTTGGCGCTCGGCTACCTCGCCGACCCGAACGTCGGCATGGTGGTGCTCGACGAAATCACCTATGCCTACAAGTACGGCTGGCTCGACGTCAACGACGCGCTCGCCGCCTTCGCCGCACGGCCGGCCATGCAGCACGTGATCGTCACCGGCCGCGCCGCACCGAAGGAACTCGTCGCCGCCGCCGACACCGTCAGCGAAGTGCGCATGGTCAAGCACGCCTTCGCCGCCGGCGTGAAGGCGATGCCGGGCGTGGAGTTCTGATGGTAGCAACGCCGGCGCTGCTCATCGCCGCACCTGCCTCCGGCCAGGGCAAGACCGCCGTCACCGCCGCGCTGGCGCGCCTGCATGTGCGCCAGGGCCGGCGCGTGCGCGTGCTGAAATGCGGCCCCGATTTCCTCGACCCGATGATCCACGCGACGGCCACCGGCGCACCCTGCTACAACCTCGACCTCGGCATGTGCGGCGCCGCCGATTGCGCGC
Organism: uncultured Rhodocyclaceae bacterium; assembly: GCA_964632965.1. GTDB lineage: Bacteria > Pseudomonadota > Gammaproteobacteria > Burkholderiales > Rhodocyclaceae > Nitricoxidireducens. Next base: position 290 of record CAZWFC010000090.1, on the reverse strand, counting down.
GGCGGCTCGCCGATGCGGCGCGCGACGCCGACCTGGTGCTGGTGGAAGGCGTCATGGGCCTGTTCGACGGCGCACCGTCGGCCGCCGACATCGCGCAGCGCTTCGGCATCCCGGTGATGGCGGTCATTGACGCCGGCGCCATGGCGCAGACCTTCGGCGCCGTCGCCCACGGCCTGGCGAGCTACCGGCCCGGCCTGCCGTTCTCCGGCGTACTCGCCAACCGCGTCGGCAGCGCCCACCACGCCGAGCTGCTGCGCGCCAGCCTGCCTGCCGGCATGCGCTGGTACGGC
>CAZWFC010000089.1:0-12654 GCA_964632965.1 uncultured Rhodocyclaceae bacterium | reverse complement strand
GTTGAGCCAGTCCTTGGGGCCGAAGGTCTCGTCGCGCTGCTTGTCCCACTGGTTGTGGCGGTCGCCGAGCACCTTGACGAATTCCTCATGGGCAATGGCGACGAGCCCCGGGTGAGCCACCCAGCCGCCATCGAAACCGTCGTTGGCGTCGCGCGTCTTGTCGTGGCGGATGCCGGCCAGCGCCTTCTCGTTGGCCACCGGGTCGTTCTTGATCGGGATCAGCGCGCTCATGCCGCCCATGGCCGGAGCGCCGCGCTTGTGGCAGGCCTTGACCAGCGCCAGCGCGTAGCTGCGCATGAAGGGCACTTCCATGGTGATGGCGCCGCGATTGGCGAGGCAGAAATCCTTGTTGCGCTTGAACTTCTTGATGCAGGAGAAGATGTAGTCCCAGCGGCCGGCGTTGAGGCCGGCGCTGTGCTCGCGCAGCTCAAAGAGGATTTCCTCGAGCTCGAAGGTGGCGAGGATGGTCTCGACCAGCACGGTGGCCTTGATCGTGCCCTGGGGCAGGCCAATTTCGTTTTGCGCCATGACGAAGATGTCGTTCCACAGGCGGGCTTCGAGATGGGACTCCATCTTCGGCAGGTAGTAGTAGGGGCCGGCGCCGCGCGCGAGCTGTTCCTTGGCGTTGTGGAAGAACACCAGCGCGAAATCGAAGACGCCGCCGGAGACGCGCTGGCCGTCGACCGTGACGTGCTTCTCGTCGAGGTGCCAGCCGCGCGGACGAATCTGCAGCGTGGCGATGGTGTCGTTGAGCTTGTATTCCTTGCCGGCTTCGTTCTTGAAGCTCAGCTTGCGGCGGATCGCGTCATACAGGTTCACCTGACCCTGTATCTGGTTTTCCCACTTCGGGCTGTTCGAATCCTCGAAGTCGGTCATGTAGGAATCGGCGCCCGAATTGTAGGCGTTGATGATCATCTTGGCTTCGACCGGGCCGGTGATCTCGGTGCGGCGGCGTTCGAGCGCTTTCGGCAGCGGGGCGATCTTCCAGTCGCCTTCGCGAATGTGCTTCGTCTCGGGCAGGAAGTCGGGCATCTCGCCGGCGTCGATGCGGGCCTGGCGCGCCACTCGGGCGGCAAGCAACTGCTGGCGGCGCGGCTCGAAGGCGCGGTGCAGCTTGGCGACCAGCGCCAGAGCGTCGTGGGTGAGGATTTCTTCGTAGCGCGGATGCAGCGGGGCGTTGATCTGCACGCCCTGGGGAAGGTTGAGGCTCATGGTCACTCCTTTATTTGAGGTTGGCTTTGGCGTAGTCGACGACGTCGGTCAGCAGCCGGCCGGTCGCCGTGGGCTGGACGTCGAGGTGTTCGGCGGGTTGGCCGCCGCGGTTGATCCAGAAAGTCGTGTAGCCGAACCAGGCGGCGCCGGCGGCGTCCCAGCCGTTCGACGAAACGAAAAGAATCTGTTTCGCCGGCAGCTTCAGCGCGTCCGGACCGATCTGGTAGGCGGCGGGTGCGGTCTTGTACTGGCATACCGCTTCGACCGACAGAACATGGTCGAAAATCCCGCCCATGCCGGCACTTTTTATCGCGATGTCGAGCATCTGCGGCGTGCCGTTGGAGAGGATGCCGAGCGGCAGGCCGAGCGTCTTAAGTTTTTTCAGTGCGCCGAGATTCTCCGGGAAAGCGGTGAGACAGGCGTACTGGCTCATCAGGCGTTCGGCCTGTTCGGCGGTCGCGTCGGGCGTGAGGCGGGCGAGCGTGAAGGCCAGGGCATCGCGCGTCACGTCCCAGAAGTTCCTGTAGCGGCCCGACAGCGTGCGCAGATGCGTATATTCGATCTGCTTGGCGCGCCACAGGGCCGAGATGTCGGTCCCCTGGCCGGGGAACAGTTGCTCGGCCATGAGTGCGACGGAGTGGACGTCGAACAGGGTGCCGTAGGCGTCGAAAAGGATGGCGCGGATCGTCATGGCTGCTATCGTATCTTTGCTTTTGACGCGAGAGAAGCTACGATTGCGGCAAATGATCTTTTACTGGAAGTAATAAATGGACCAGTTCAAGCAGATCGGCGCTTTCGTCGAAGCCGCCACGCGCGGCAGCCTCTCGGCGGCGGCGCGCGCCGAGGGCGTGACGCCGGCGATCATCGGCCGTCGCCTCGATGCGCTGGAGACGCGCCTGGGCGTACGCCTGCTGATGCGCACCACACGCAAGCTGACGCTTACCTTCGAAGGCCAGGCCTTCCTGGAGGATTGTCAGCGCCTGCTCAACGACCTGGCCAACGCCGAGGCGTCGGTCAGCCTCGGCGGCGTCAAGGCCAGCGGGCATCTGAAACTCTCGGCGCCGGCCGGCTTCGGCCGCATCCACGTCGCGCCGCACGTGGCGGAATTCCTCGACGCCAATCCCGAGGTGACGGTGACGCTGGATCTGTCGGATCGCCTTGTCGATCTCGTCAATGAAGGCATCGACTGCGCCGTGCGCATCGGCGAACTGGCCGATTCCAGCCTCGTCAGCGTGCGCCTCGGCGACATGCGCCGCATGGTGGTGGCGAGCCCCGCCTACATTGCTCAGCACGGCGCGCCGCGCACTCTCGACGAGCTGGCGCGCCACCATTGTTTGTCGCTGGGTCAGCAGCGCGGTTGGATCTTTCGCGATCCCGACCTGCCGGGCAAGGCGGTCACCATCAAGGTTGCCGGACGCTTCGAATGCAACGACGGCGCGGTGCTGCACGACTGGGCCCTGGCCGGCCGCGGCCTGGCGTGGCGCTCGCTGTGGGAGGTAGGGCACGATGTGCGTGCCGGTCGGCTGGTTCCGGTTCTCGACGATTACGCCGCGCTGCCGCTGGGCATCTACGCCGTGTTTCCGCAGCGCCGGCAACTGCCGCTGCGCGTGCGGCTGTTCATCGATCTGCTCAAGCACACCTATGGCAGCCCCGATTACTGGGACAGCGAAGGCGGGCATCCGGCACCGGCGCGGCGCGCGTCACGAAGGCCGCGTTAGCTCTGCCAGCTTGCCGAAGTGCAGCCGGGCGCCGCTGAAGTCCAGGCGGTCGAGGCAGAGGCGGATTGCGGCGACGGTATCGCCGTGGCGGGTGCCGTGCAGCCTGTCGTGCAGGTGCGGTATGAGCTTCAGTGCGCCCATGTGGTTGCGCTCGATCAGCGTGGCGAATTCGTCGAGCAGCGGTTGCAGTCCCTCGTGCTGCGGCATGGCGGCGCTGACGGGCGTTGGCGCCGGCTGCGCGGCGAGCCGCTGTGCGCAGGCCGCGATGGCCGTCGCGAGTTCGTGCGCGAACGGCGCCAGCAGCGTCTCGTAGGCGTTGCGGTTGCCCTTGCGCAATGCGCGTTCGAGTTCGCCGGCCACCGCAGTGAAGCGCTGCAGGCCGAGAATCATGGCCGTGCCCTTGATGCTGTGGACGAGCCGGTCGGCATCCTCCAGTCGGCCGGCGTCGATCAGTCGTTGCAGTTCCTGCGCCGCGCCGGCTTCCTTGTCGTGAAACTCCTGCAGCAGGTGCCGCAGGAGCTCGCGGTTCTGGCCCAGCCGACCCAGAGCCCCGTGCTCGTCGATGACAGCCGCCTGGTCGGGGTTGTCGGCGGGCCGTGCGGTTGCCGCGTCGACTGTTTCCGGCGCCGGCATCGCCTCCGGCCTCAGCCGGGCAGACAGCGCATCGAGCAGCTTTTCGAGGCGCACCGGCTTGGTTACGACATCGTCCATGCCGGCATCGCGGCAGCGGTCGAGATCCTCCGTCATCGTATAGGCGGTCATGCCGATGATGGGCAGCGTGCGGCACTGTTCATGTCGCCGCAGCTGGCGGGTGGCGGCCCAGCCGTCCATGACCGGCATCTGCACGTCCATGAGAACGGCGTCATACGGCGTGGCGGCGCCCAGCACGGCGTCGACGGCGTCGCGGCCGTTCGCGGCGATGTCGATGACGAGCCCGGCGCTTTCGAGCAGTTCGCGCGCCACGAGCTGATTGTAGGCATTGTCTTCGACCACGAGGATGCGGCAGCCGGCCAGTGGCACCGGTGCTGGCGCGGCGGTCGCCTGTTCCTCGGCCGGTGCCATGCCGAAGATGCCGGCGATGGCGCTGAACAGCAGCGCTGGCTTCACCGGCTTCAGCAGGTAGGCATCGATGGCGGTTTCCAGACTGCTGGCCCGCGCCGCCACTTCTTCGCGACTGTAGGCGGTGACCATCACCACCACCGGCTGCTGCGGGATGGCGGGGTCGCGCTTGATGCGGCGGGTGGTTTCGATGCCGTCCATGCCCGGCATGTTCCAGTCCATCAGCACCAGCTGGTAAGGCGCCGCGCTGCCGGCGGCGCGCAGGGCGCCGATGGCTTCGGCCCCGCCCGAAACGGCGGTGACCTGGCAGCCGGCGGTATCGAGGATGTGCTGCAAGGCCATGCGGGCGCTGTCGTTGTCGTCGACGATCAGGACGCGCAGCCCCGCATAGTTTGCCGCCGTGGCCGCGACGTGGGTTTCGGCGGGGGCGACGGCAAAGCGTGCGGCAAACGAGAAGTCGCTGCCGATGTCCGGTGCGCTGGCAACCTCGACACTGCCGCCCATGAGCTGCACCAGTTGCTTGACGATGGTGAGGCCGAGGCCGGTGCCGCCGTGGATGCGTGTGACCGCCATGTCGGCCTGGGTGAAGGGCTGGAACAGTTGCGCTAGCTGTTCATTGCTGATGCCGATGCCGGTATCCGTGACGGAGAAGCGCAGGACGATTGCGCCCGCGGCCTCGTCGTAGCGTTCGCGTTCGACGCTCAGCGAGATTTCGCCGCTGCTGGTGAACTTGACGGCATTGCTGGCGAGGTTGAGCAGCACCTGTCCGAGGCGCAACGGATCGCCAATCAGCATGGCGGGAATCTCGCGCGAACGGTGCACCACAAGTTCGAGCCCTTTTTCGTGTGCCGCCATTTCCAGCGTATCGGTCACCCGGTTGATGACCTCGTCGAGATTGAACGAAATGGCCTCCAGGCTCATCTTGCCGGCCTCGATCTTGGCCATGTCGAGGATGTCGTTGATGAGGCCGAGCAGCAGTTCGGCGGCGCCGTCGATCTTCTTCAGATAGCCGTATTGCCGGGTCGTGAGTTCGGTGCGCAGGGCCAGTTGCGAGAGACCGATGATGGCGTTCATCGGCGTGCGGATCTCGTGGCTCATGTTGGCCAAAAAGGCACTCTTCGCCCGGCTGGCGGCTTCGGCAGCCGCAGTCGCTTCGCGAAGCGCCGCTTCGACACGCTTGCGTTCCGCAATTTCGTCCGAGAGTTCGTGCGTGCGCGCGGCAACTTTTTCCTCAAGGCCGCGGTTGGCATCCTCGAGATGCTGTGACGCGCGCTTGAGGCGCTCGTAGAGGCCGACGTTTTCAATGGAGATCGCCAGTTGCGCGGCCAGCAGGTGCAGTACGCGCAGGCGTTCGTGGTGGAAGGCGCCGCGCAGCAGCGGGTTTTCCATGTAGATCAGTCCGAGCAGGCTGCCGTGGCGGAGGATGGGCAGGCACAGCACCGATTTCTGGCGACCGCTCGCCAGATAGCTGTCGGCGGCGAAGGCGTTGTCGCGGGCGGCGTCGTCGATGACCACGTCGGACTGTGTGCGGGCTGCGTACTGCACCACCATGTGGGCGATATCGGCGCAGAGGTCGAGCGGCATCGGCCCCGCGCACTGGGGGCGCGACTCGTCTCCGGTACGCCATTCGTCCTCGATCTGGAAGCCGGCTTCGCGCTTGAGGATGAACACCACGCGCGCGGCACCGGCATGGGTCGCCAGGGCTTCCATCAATTGGCGCAGCAACCCGCCGAACTCGATCTCGCCGGAGAGCGCCTGCGACGCCTTGACGACGGCCGCCATGTCGATGGGCGTTGCGTCCGGCGTGGATGTCGCACCGTCCGCGCGCAGAACGATGTCGGCATGGCGGCATTCGATCGCCTGCACCAGTGCGCCGGCGCCCCACTGCCGGTAGCCGTGGCAGGCGTCGCGCAGGTACTGGCTGGCGGCGACCTTGATGCCATGGCGCAGGTAGGCGGTTGCGGTGCGTTCGTTCGCCAGCGCCCAGTCGTGCATGTGGCCGCTGTCCGACGCCGCCTTCACCGCCTGGTCGAAACGCTGTGCCGTGGCGGCATTGCCTGTTCCGGCGGCAAACTCGGCCGCCACCAGCAGGTCGAGGTGGCGATAGTTGGCCGCACAGCTTGCCGCCAGCTTGTGCAGGCGGCGCCCGTAGCCGGCCGCCGTGCGGCGGTGGCTGCGCTGTGCGGCGCCCTGCTTGCCGGCGGCCAGAGCCAGTTCGGTCAGGGCGGCGTAGAACAGTTGTCGTGGCACGTACATCTGCGCGATGGAGACCTCGCGCATGATTTCCAGTTCATCGGCTGCCGCCTTGGCCGTTTCGTACTGGCCGAACAGGTAGGCGACCTGGAGCCGGTTGACGAGGTGCCAGGCCAGCGCCGTCTGCTCTGTCATGGCACGCATCGCGGCGAGTTGCTGCGCCTCGTCGTAGCCAGGGCCGGCGAGGCTGCCCGGCGCTTCGGTGTCGCCCTGCAGGCAGAGAGCCTTGCGCTGTGCCGACAGAAAGTAGTGTGTGCTGTCGCAAAAGCCGATCTTGCGCACGAACTCGCTCTGCAACTGTGCCTCGGCAGCCAGCGCCGGCAGCGTTTCGCCGGTGCCGTCGAGCGCGAACACCGTGGCGATGGCGGCGTAGTTGGCCATCATCAGGTTGCCGCAGTCGAGCAGGTCGCGGCGGGCGCGGCGCAGCATGGCGATGCTGCTGGCCAGCGGCTGCCCCCAGGCGTTGGTGAAGATGCCGCACTCGGCGAGCGACAGGCCCTGGTGGCGGACGTCGCCCGAGGCTTCGCCGAGCCGGCGCCCGAGTTCGCCGAAGCGGTAGCCGTCGCGCAGTCTGCCGAAGCCGCCGCCGATGATCATGCCGAAGGTGACATAGGCATAAGCCGAGAAGCCGGAATTGCCGTGGCGCATGGAGAGCGACACCATGCGCATGGCGATCAGCGCCAGCAGGTCGCGATTGACGAAATAGGCCGCCACGGTCATGTTCATGTACAGGTGCATGACGGCCTGCTGCTGCGGGTCGGACATCGCCGGCAGGGCGGCGAGATCCTCGATGCGGCGATTCCTCAGGCCGACCGCGATGCGGCCGAGTTCGGCCAGCAGGGCGCCCTTGCCGGGGCGCAGGGAAAGCGGCACGCCCAGCCGCAGCAGGCCCTGCCGCCCTGCTGCCACGGCCAAGTCGCTGCGCCCCTGGCTCATGTGGAGGTGCATGCGCAGCACGTAGAGGCGGGCGATGTCACCGGCTTCGCACGCGCGTTCGAGCACGCGCACGAACAGCGCCTCGGCGACGTCGGCATGGCCGCAGAGGAATTCGCATTCGGCGCGATCGGTAAACAGTTGCATGGCCAGCGCATGGTCGGTGTGCCACAAGTCGTTGCCGGCGAGCTTGGCGCCGGTTTCGAGATAGGCGCGGGCGGCTTGGTTGGCCGCCGCCGCCTTGGCCCGCGTTCCCGCCTGCACATAGACCGTCGCCAGGCGCCGTCGCTCGGTCGCGTCGACAAGCTGGTCGATGCCGTACTGGAACTGGTTGGCGATCTCGAACACCGCGTCGCTTTGCAAGTCGCTGCGGGCCAGCAGCGCCCGCCCGGCGGCGAGGTGCAGCGCCGTGCGTTCGTCTGCGGCCAGCATGGCGTAGGCGGCCTGCTGGATGCGGTCGTGACTGAAGCGGAAGCTGCCGTCGGCGGCGCCGGAGCCATGTGTCGCCGTGAGCAGGCCTTCCTGCGCAGCTTCCGCGAGTTCGGCGACAACCTCGCTCTCGGCGCGTCCGGCAATCGCGGCGACGATGGCGGCCGAAAAGCGGTTGCCGATACACGCGGCGATCTGCACGTTGCGCAGGGTTGGCGCCGACAAGCGCCGCAGGCGCTGTGCCATCAGTCCGGCAACGTCGTCGCCGAGTTCGGCGGCTTCGATGTGCGCCATGTCCCAGGCCCAGCCGCCGACCTGATTGTCATAGGTCAGCAGTCCCTTGTCGCACAGGTCCAGCAGGAACTGGCGCACGAACAGCGGATTGCCGGCGGTCTTGGCGCTGACCAGGCGTTCGAGTTCGCCGCTATACGGGCTTCGCAGCGTATCGGCGAACAGGGCCGCTACGGCGTTTGCGTCCAGCGCGGCAAGACCGACGGTGGTGCACGGCACGCCCGTGGCGGCTATCTGTCGCACGGCGGCATGCAGCGGATGGGCGGCGTCGACCTCGTTGTCGCGATAGGCGCCGATCACCAGCAGGTGCCGCGTATCGGGGTCGGAGAGCAGGTGGCTCAGCAACTCCAGCGACGCCGCATCGGCCCATTGAAGGTCGTCGAGAAAAATCGCCAGCGGCTGCTGGCTTTCCGCGAAGGCACAGATGAAGTCGTGCAGGCTGCGCTGGAAACGGATCTTGGTTTCGGCCGGCGGCAAATCCTGCAAGGGCGGCTGCGGGCCGAGCACCAGCCCGGCCTGGCGGATGGTGTCGACGATCACCTGGCCGTTGGTGCCGAGCGTCGCACGCAGCTTGTCGCGCCAGTGGGCCAGGCGTTCGTCGGGTTCGGCCAGCACCTGGCGAACGAGTTCCTGCAGAGCCTGGAGCGGCGAGGAATAGGGCGTTGCCCGGTTGCGCTCGTCGAATTTGCCGGCGACGAAATGGCCGCCGTCGCGGCCGACCACGGCTTGCAGTTCATGCACCAGGGAAGACTTGCCGAGGCCGGCGTGACCGGCCACCAGCAGCAATTCCGCCCCGCCGGCGGCCGCGCGCCGCCACGTATCGAGCAGGATCCGCCGTTCGTTCTCGCGACCGTAAAGCTGCGCCGGGATGGCCAGCGTCGGCACTCCGTCGCGCGCGCCGGGGGAGAACCCCTTCCAGTCGCCGCCGGTTTCGATGCGCTCGGCGCAATCGAGCAGATCCCAGGCCAGTCCGGCGGCGCTGCGGTAGCGTTCCTCGGGTGCCTTGGCGAGCAGTTTCAGCACCAGTTGCTCCACCGCCGGCGGAATCGTCGGCTTGAGGCTGCGCGGCGGTGCCGGGGCGCGGGCGATGTGGCAATGGAACCAGTCGAGGGGGTCCCTGACGCGAAACGGCAGCTCGCCGGTGAGCAGCTCGAACAGGATGATGCCGAGTGCGTAGAGATCGGTGCCGGTGCCGATCTCGCTGCCGGTGCGCCCGGTTTGCTCCGGTGCCATGTAGGCCGGGTTATCGGGCGGGGTGCCGGCTTCGCGTTCGGCCAGCGGCAGGCTTGCCGCCCGGCCGAAATCGGTGAGGTAGGCCTGGCCGGACACATCGACCAGCAGCGTGTCGGGGGCGAGGCCGAGATGGAGCCGCTGGCGGCGATGCAGTTCCTCAAGCACGCGGGCCGCGGCGGCGGTCGTGCGCAGGGCTGCCGCCACGGGCATGCCGCCGGCCGAAATCAGTTCGGCGAGCGGGCTGCCTGCGCACGCGGCGCGTACCAGAACGACCCGGCCGCCGTGGCTTTCGCAGAGCAACGGCGGCACGACGCCGCGGATGTGCAGGCCCGCGGCCAAGGTGTACTCGCGGGTGAGACGCGCCGCATCCTCGCTGCCGGCGTTGGCGGCAAGTATCGAGACGGCGATGCCGTCCGCGTTGCGCAGTCCGCGGTAGTGCGCAGTGGCGCCGCGCTGAGGCAGCTCTTCGACGATACGGTAGCCGGGCAGCGACAACATGACGCGGGCCTCGACTAGGCGAAGTCGAAACCGGGGTTGCGCGTGCCGTTCTGGGGCTCGTCGCCGCCCAGGTGAAGCCAGTGGCGCGCCTCGTCGACGACCGATTCGCCGACGAAATACGCGGCTTCCTCCACCAGCAGCGCGTAGTCGGCCATCGGCAGGATGCCGAACAGTTCCTTGAGGTGGAATTCCTTGAGCATGGCCTGGAGCACGATGGGGACTTCCTCGGCGGTGATGTCGAGGGTGAATACCTTTTCGCAGTAGATCGGGTCGATGTGGTTCGGATTGCCGCTGTTGAACAGGTCGATGAAGCGGTCGAGCAGCGGTGCCGGTGCATTCGAGAGGAAATGCGTCATCAGGGCGTTGAGGACGATTTCGCCGCGCTCGCGGAAGCGGAAATGGGGAATTGCCGCCAGCGCTTCGTGGCCGAGGCTGTCGGTCTGCAGCGCCGTGTCGAGTTTGGCGGCGAAGTCGCGATAGTTGTTGAGGATGAAGGACATGCCCCAGCCGCAGGGCGTTGTCCAGCAGGCGGCGTCGCCGGCGAAGATGACGCGCTCGCGCGCGAGTTCCTGCGAGACGCTGGCGGAGGGATACCAGCCGTACTTGAGTTCCTTGATGTTCATGCCATGGAAGGCGGCGGTGCTCGCTTCCTCGCGGATGATGCGCTGGTAGACCGGCTCCATGAAGTCGCGCGACATGATCTGCTGGCGCAGGTAGAGGATCAGCGAGAACGAGGTGCGCGCGTCGAGAATCTCGTACTCGAAGACCGGGCGGCCCTGCTGCAGCGAGGCATCCGCCTGCGCATTGGTGTCGGCGAAGGTCTGCCACATCATGTAGTCGCCGACCTGCATGCCGCCGAGGCCGTCGGGATGGTCGCCGACGGCGCCGAACACCGACCACCAGTAGTAGCCGGCACGGCTGATGCCGTACTGTTTCGCGATCGGCGAATCGTAGCCCGTACAGTCGATCAGCAGCCGGCCGCGGAATTCGCCGCGTGCCGTCCTGACGACGACGCCGTCCGCATCCACGTCATGCGAGCGGTATTCGCACTGATCGACGACTTCGGAGCCGTTGCCGCGCAAGGTGTCCACCCAATGGGGCAGCAGGCGCTTCTCGTCGACGTAGGGATAGCGCTCGAACTGGCGGGCGCGCCACTGTGCTTTGGCGCCGGAGAAGGTGGCGGCGAGAAAGCGCGTGACGCCGCCGTAGGTGTAGGGCTTGACGACATTGTCGACGACGTTGAGCGGCACGAACCAGCTGCGCTTGGTGTCGCCGGCAACGCCCTTCTCGACGACCAGCACACGGCGCGAGCGCGACAGTTCGGAGGCGATGGCGAGGCCGGCGGGGCCGCCGCCGATGATGATTGCGTCATATTGCATGATCGACTCCTAGAGCGCGCCGGATGGCTGTGTGGTTGGCAGTGGCGTCGGCGGCCGGGCCGACGGTGATGGCTGTGCCGCGCGCTGCTGGACGCAGACGCAATTGCGCCCGCCGAGTTTCGCCTCGTAGAGGGCCTGGTCGGCGGCCTGCAGCACACCCGTGGCCGCCGCGCCCGGGTACGGCAGTCCGGCGGCGACGCCCAGGCTGACGGTGACATGCCCGGCGACGGGCGAATCGGCGTGGACGATGGCGAGGGCCGCGACGGCGCTTCGCATCTGTTCTGCAAGCTGCCCGGCGCCGACGAGATCGGTGCCGGGCAGCACGCAGACGAACTCCTCGCCGCCATAACGCGCGACGAGGTCGGCGGAGCGCTGCACCGCGGCCTGGAGCGACGCGGCGATCGCGCTCAGGCAATGGTCGCCGTAGGCGTGGCCATGGCGGTCGTTGAAGAGCTTGAAGTGATCGACGTCGATCATTATCAGGGACAGCACTCCTCCCTCGCGTGCGGCGCGGCTCCATTCAAGCGCCAGGTAGTCGTCAAAGCGGCGTCGGTTGGCGATGCCGGTCAGCGGATCGAGCATGGTCAGGCGTTGCAACTGATCGCGGCTGCGCTGGAGGTCGATATGGTTTCTGACGCGGGCACGGACGATGGCCGGCCGCAGCGGCTTGGCCAAGTAGTCGATGGCACCGAGCGACAGGCCGCGGGCCTCGTCTTCCTCCTCGTCGCGGGCGGTGATGAATATGACCGGAATGCCTTGGGTGCGAGGGTCTTCCTTGAGGCGCGCGCAGACTTCGTAGCCGTTCAGTTCTGGCATGACCACGTCGAGCAGGATCAGGTCGGGATGTTGGGTCGTGGCGACCTGAATGCCGTCGACACCGCGTGTCGCGACGAGGACATGGTAGTCGTCGCCCAGCAGTTCGAACAGTTGATGGGCGTTGGCCGGGTTATCGTCAATGACCAGTACCGTTCCGCATTTCGGTTCCATGTCGCGCCTCCCCCTTGGGGGGCGCCGCGCTTGCGGAACGCCTCCAGTAAGTTGGTTTCGGCGGAATCATACCGCATATGTGAACGGCATCTTGACGTTTGCGGCGCGGTGATTGCAATATGCGCCGGTTATGGTGCGCTGCAAAAGGAAAAGGCCGCACCGGATCACCGGTGCGGCCCTTCCGCTCCACTCCCTCTGTGTCGAGGGTCTGGTTAGCTCCTTAGTGGAACTGCTCCTCCTCCGTCGAACCGGTCAGCGCCGTGACGCTGGACGTACCGCCCTGGATGACGGTGGTGACGTCATCGAAGTAGCCGGTGCCGACTTCCTGCTGATGGGACACGAAGGTGTAGCCGCGGTCGCGGGCGGCGAACTCGGGCTCCTGCACCTTCTCGACATAGGCCGACATGCCGCGCTGGGCGTAGTCCTGCGCCAGGTCGAACATGTGGTACCACATGTTGTGGATGCCGGCGAGCGTGATGAACTGGTACTTGTAGCCCATGGCGCCGAGCTCGCGCTGGAACTTGGCGATGGTGGCGTCGTCCAGGTTCTTCTTCCAGTTGAAGGAAGGCGAGCAGTTGTAGGCCAGCATCTTGCCCGGGTGAACCTTATGCACGGCTTCGGCGAACTTGCGGGCGAATTCCAGATCCGGCGTGCCGGTTTCG